>NZ_JBNDIT010000022.1:0-63668 GCF_050434545.1 Comamonas sp. 4034
CTCCTTCCCATCCCGAACAGGACAGTGAAACGACTTCGCGCCGATGATAGTGCGGATTCCCGTGTGAAAGTAGGTCATCGTCAGGCTTTTATTCCCAAACCCCCTCAGTCTTCGACTGCGGGGGTTTTGCTTTTTGGCGCTAGGTTTGTCGTTCAAACGCTTGTGTGACGTTTGCACGCGCAACTCAGGCTCATAATGCAGACATAGCAACAGGAATACTGCATGGGGACAACTGCACTCACTTACACCATCAGCGACCTTGCAGCGGAGTTCGACCTCACGACGCGAGCCATTCGCTTCTATGAAGACATGGGTCTTCTGCATCCAGATCGGGCGGGAGCCAGTGGCAAGCAGCGCATATACTCCGCCAAGGATCGTACGCGCCTGCGTTTGACTTTGCGCGCGAAGCGCTTGGGCCTGAGTCTGCAGGAGGCCAAGGAGATTCTTGATCTCTATGAGTCACCACGCGATACACAGATGCAGTTGAATCGCTTTGTTCAAGTGCTTTCGGCACAACGCGGGCGCTTGCTGGGGCAACTGGCAGATTTGCAGGCCAATTTGGCAGAAATTGATGAACATCTGAGAGAAGCGCAGGAGCTGCTGCAGATGCCAGCGGAAAAAAAATAGCTTATATTTGACGTTAACGTAAACGTAGTTGTCATCTGAAGCCTTCAAGCTGGCAACTCGTTGACCATATGACAGCGAACCCAAGGAGACAAGCATATGTCCGGACTTCCAGGATTGAATTTCCAACTCGGTGAAGATATTGATGCGCTGCGCGATGCAGTGCGCGAGTTTGCACAGGCGGAGATTGCGCCGCGAGCTGCGGAGATTGATCGCAATGATCAGTTCCCCATGGATCTGTGGCGCAAGTTTGGTGATCTGGGCGTACTGGGCATTACGGTGTCAGAGCAGTATGGCGGTGCCGACATGGGCTATCTGGCGCACATGGTGGCGATGGAGGAAATCTCGCGTGCTAGTGCGTCTGTGGGCCTGTCGTATGGCGCGCACAGCAACCTGTGCGTGAATCAGATCAACCGAAATGGCAATGAGGCGCAGAAGGCGAAATACCTGCCCAAGCTGATCAGCGGCGAGCACGTAGGTGCCTTGGCAATGAGCGAGCCTGGTGCGGGTTCCGACGTGATCAGCATGAAGCTGAAGGCCGAGGACAAGGGTGGCTATTACCTGCTAAATGGCAACAAGATGTGGATCACCAATGGCCCCGACGCGGATACGCTGGTGGTGTATGCCAAGACGGAGCCGGAACTCGGTGCGCGCGGCGTGACAGCCTTTTTGATCGAGAAGGGAATGAAGGGCTTCTCGATTGCACAGAAGCTCGACAAGCTGGGTATGCGAGGCAGCCACACGGGTGAGCTGGTGTTCCAGAACGTGGAAGTGCCGGCTGAGAACGTGCTGGGTACAGTCAATGGCGGTGCCAAGGTGCTCATGAGCGGCCTGGACTATGAACGTGCCGTGTTGACCGGTGGTCCGCTGGGCATCATGCAGAGCGTGATGGACAATGTCGTGCCCTATATCCATGACCGCAAGCAGTTTGGCCAGAGCATTGGTGAGTTCCAGCTCATCCAGGGCAAGGTGGCGGATATGTACACCGTGCTGCAAGCGGGGCGCTCTTTTGCCTATACGGTTGCTAAAAACCTCGATCTCCTGGGATCTGACCACGTTCGCCAGGTGCGCAAGGACTGCGCGAGCGTCATTCTGTGGTGCGCAGAAAAGGCGACATGGATGGCTGGCGAAGGTGTGCAAATCTATGGCGGCAATGGGTATATCAACGAGTACCCGCTCGGTCGTCTGTGGAGAGATGCGAAACTCTATGAAATTGGCGCCGGCACCAGCGAGATCCGTCGCATGCTGATTGGCCGCGAGTTGTTTGCTGAAACCTGCTGAAAACTGCGGGCTGCTGGCGTCATCCTTGTAAAAACAACCTAAAGGATTGCTTATGTCCCAAACCTCCATCGAAGAATTGTTTGTCCACAACCGCGAGTGGGCGGACCAGATGGAGCGTGATCGCCCCGGGTTCTTCACCGGACTGATGGCGCAGCAGAACCCCAAATACATGTGGATTGGCTGCTCCGACAGCCGCGTGCCGGCCAATCAGATCACCGGCCTGGCTCCGGGTGAAGTGTTTGTGCACCGCAATATCGCCAATGTGGTGGTGCCCAGCGACCTGAACTGTCTCTCCACCATCCAGTACGCCATCGACCAGTTGCAGGTGGAGCACCTGATGGTGGTGGGCCACTATGGCTGCGGTGGCGTGCTCGCTGCGCTGGAAGATGCCCGGGTCGGCCTGGCCGACAACTGGATCCGCCATGTGAAGGATGTCCGCGACAAGCACACTGAACTGCTGCAAAGCCTGTCGCCACAATGGCGCCATGATGCGCTGTGCGAACTCAATGCCATCGAGCAGGTGATGAATGTGGCGCAGAGCACCGTGATGCAGGATGCCTGGGCGCGCGGCCAGAAGGTGGTGCTGCACGGCTGGTGCTACAGCCTCAAGAACGGTCACATCACGAATCTGGAAATGACCGTGCCTGATGTGGGTGGCATCGCTGAAGTCCGCCGCCGTGCGGTAGAACTCGTGGCCAAGCGTGAGCGCAGCTGAATTCCATTGATTTAAAAACAATAGCGGTTACCGCTTGATGCACAACGATTTCAATATCACACGCATTTGAATCCATTGTGTATCAAGCGCAGGCTGCTCCTCTTTTGTTCCAGGAGACTCCCATGCAAGATTCCGTCGTCATCGTCAGCGCTGCCCGCACCCCCATGGGGGGCTTCATGGGTGATTTTGCCGAACTTTCTGCCAACGATCTGGGTGGCGCCGCCATCAAGGCAGCAGTGGAGCGTGCGGGCATTGCGCCTGAAAAGGTGGAGGAAGTGCTGTTTGGCAACTGCCTGATGGCTGGCCAGGGCCAGGCACCAGCACGCCAGGCGCTGTTCAAGGGAGGCCTGCCCAAGAGCACGGGTGCTGTGACGCTCTCGAAGATGTGCGGCGCAGGCATGGAGGCCACCATTCTGGCCCATGACCAATTGGTGGCGCACAGCCGCGATGTGATGGTTTCTGGCGGGATGGAGAGCATGACCAATGCGCCCTATCTGCTCAAGAAGGGCCGCGGCGGCTACCGCATGGGCCACGACAAGGTGTTTGACCACATGATGCTCGATGGCCTCGAGGATGCCTACGAGCCGGGTCGTTCCATGGGTACCTTTGGGGAGGACTGTGCGGCCAAGTACAACTTCACCCGTGAACAGCAAGACAAATTCGCCATTGCGAGCGTGGAGCGTGCGCAGGCTGCTACCAAATCAGGTGCTTTCAAGGAAGAAATCACGCCGGTGACGGTTTCCACTCGCAAGGGCGAGGTGACGATTTCCGAGGACGAGGGCCCCGCCAAGGCGCGTCTGGACAAGATTGCCGCGCTCAAGCCTGCGTTCAAGAAGGACGGCACCATCACCGCCGCATCCAGCTCCAGCATCAACGACGGTGCTGCAGCCCTGGTGCTGATGCGCGAATCGACTGCCAAGGAACTGGGCTGCACGCCGCTGGCTCGCATTGTTGGTCATGCCACGTATGCACAAGAGCCGGAATGGTTCAGCACGGCTCCCGTGGGCGCGACCGAGAAGCTGCTCAAAAAGATCGGCTGGTCTGTGGCAGATGTGGATCTGTGGGAA
The DNA here is from genome assembly GCF_050434545.1 of Comamonas sp. 4034. Lineage (NCBI taxonomy): Bacteria > Pseudomonadati > Pseudomonadota > Betaproteobacteria > Burkholderiales > Comamonadaceae > Comamonas > Comamonas sp. 4034. Next base: position 3,688 of record NZ_JBNDIT010000022.1, read on the forward strand.
ATCAACGAGGCTTTTGCCGTGGTTCCCATGGCGCTGATGGCGGAGCTGAACATCTCGCACGACATCGTCAACGTGAATGGCGGCGCCTGCGCCTTGGGTCACCCGATTGGAGCGAGCGGCGCCCGCATTCTGGTCACGCTGCTGCATGCCTTGAAGGCTCGTGGCAAGAAGCGCGGCCTGGCAACCCTGTGCATCGGCGGGGGTGAAGCAACCGCCATGGCGATCGAAATCATCTAAATCTTGCACAATGGGCTGGTAAAGGAGGCTCCTCGCCATGAACGACGAAGCACATACCGACCAGCCCGTGCTGCTGGAGGCCGCAGCCATTGAAGGCTTCTGGCAGGCATTTGCCTACGACGAACGCAATCTCGCGCTTTTGCCCGAGCAGGAGTTTGTCACCAAGGCCAACGAGATTCTGGCGCGGTATGCCCCCGAACTGGCGCTGGAACTGGAGCATGCCGATGGCAGCCTGTTCAAGCGCCTGGTGATCAGCGCCCACGGCAACACCGAGCAGTTCGAAAATGCCATGGCCCTCGTGCGCGCAGCCCCCAGCCTGCCGGGTTACAAGGTACAGGCTTTCCGTACGCGCACCTTGGGTAGCGATTTCAGCATGGGCATGAATGGCTTCGAGCTGGCCTGCTCGGATGTGCTCGTGGCGCACTACGATGCAGGTGGCGTGGTGGGGCTGGAGTTGTCGTTTGAAAAGATCATTCCGCAGGATATGCTGGACCATGCGCGGCACATGAGCTTCATCATGCTCGACCACGTGCTGGGCGAATGGGATTTTGCGGTGCGCGTGGGGCCGGTGGATTTTGTCGAGGCTTTCTCGCAAGGCGTCAGCGGTGCGGAGCCGCTGTCGGTGTTTCCTGCCATATTCGATGCGTTCCTGCGCGACGAAATGGGGCGCAGCTACCGTTTCCCCAAGGGGGATGACGACCGATGGACGGTGTTTGAGGTGCGTCAGCGCGATGCACATGAGGATGCGCCTGCCGATCTGCTGTCGCTGCGCATCGGCGCCAACGCGGTCGCCACGCGGGCTGATCTGGCGCATTACCTGGAGGTGGTCATGCCCGTGGGCACCCAGGACGAGCTGGACGCCGCCAAACAGGTGCAGGAAAGCCTGCAAACTCTCTGGGAGCCAATGGAGCAAGGCATTCTGGCCTTCAGCCGCCTCAATGGCGAGGGCGAATTGGTGTCTGGCTACTACATCGAGAATCCACTGTCTGCCGTGCCGCAGGTGCATGCGGCTGCTCAGCAGTACGCTGAATCTCTGGATGTGGAGGTCAGTGCCATGTTCGATCCATCGTGGCAGGAGTTCTGCGCGCTTTATGCCGCCACGGGCCCGCGGCCCGAGGGGGGCGCTGCATGATCACCACACTCGAACAACTGCGAGCCCTGTATGCCCAGCCGGCAGAGCGTGCCGTGCGCAAGGAACTGAACCATCTCGACGCGCACTGCCAGCGCTTTGTGGCATTGTCGCCCCTATGCGTGATGGCCACGGCGGGCAAGGATGGCGCCATGCTGGACGCCTCGCCGCGCGGCGGGCCGCCGGGCTTTGTCAAATGCACCGATGCGCAGCACCTGCTGCTGCCTGATGCGGGCGGTAACAACCGGCTTGATTCGCTGGATAATCTGGTGCGCGATCCGCGCATCGGGCTGCTTTTTCTGCTGCCAGGCGTGGACGAAACCCTGCGGGTCAATGGAGTAGCCCGGTTGCGCGACGAGGATGCGTTCATCCAGCAGTTTGCCGGTGAGCGGCAATTGCCCAGGCTTGTGATCGAGATCGAGGTGCACGAAGCCTATCTGCACTGTGCCAAGGCGCTGATGCGCTCGCGGCTGTGGAGTGCGCAGGCACAGGTGGCGCGCAGTGTGCTGCCGTCGCTCAACCAGATGATCCACGACCAGATCGGCTTGCAGACGGCACCGGAGCCGCAGGCAGACATGGTGGCTCGTTATGAGGCGCTGATTGCGCAGGAGCAGGTGGGCCGATGACCACGGTTCTGATCATTGGCGCATCGCGCGGTATTGGGCTGGAGTTGGTGCGGCAGTACCGCGCCGAAGGTTGCCGGGTGATTGCCACGGTTCGTGATGCGGGCGCACAGGCGCGTTTGACGGCGCTGGGTGCCGAAGTGCAACGGGTGGATGTGGCACAGCCCGCCAGTGTCAGCGGCCTTGCATGGCTGCTGGATGGCGAGAAAATTGACCTGGCCATGTTCGTGGCAGGTGTCATCCGTCAGCCCGATGCGCGCACGCCGCCCACGCAACCGGATTTTGATGCCGTCATGCACACCAATGTGCTGGGTGCCATGCAGGTACTGCCCCAGGTTGCGCCCTTGGTCGAAGATGCGCGGGGCGTGTTTGCCTTTGTATCGTCTTCCATGTCGCAGATCGAGGGTGTGGACGGGAGTGACGCCTGGCTCTATCGCGTCAGCAAGGCGGCGCTCAACATGGCTGTGGCGGCCGCGCAGCATGACTATCCGCGCGCCAGGCTGGTCACCATTGACCCCGGCTGGGTGCAGACCGAGATGGGTGGTGATGGTGCGCCACTGACCGTGCAAGAGAGCGTGGCGGGCATGCGCGAGACCCTGGCCTCGGTCACCGATGCTGACAAGGGCCGCCTGCTGCACCACGATGGCCGACGCGCCGCCCATTGGTAGCCCATTGAGCAATGTGTGGCGCAAAACCTCTTGCCAGCGTTGAATCTGCATACGCGCAAGCCCCATTTTTTATCGAAACCAAAAAAACACTGGAGACCGACACATGCTTCTGACCGATGATCAGAAAATGATACGAGACGCCGTGCGCGAGTTTGCGCAGGCCGAGCTGTGGCCCCATGCGCCGCAGTGGGACCGTGACCACAGCTTTCCCACGGCCGCACACAAGGGCTTGGCGCAATTGGGTGCATACGGTATTTGTGTGCCCGAAGCCCTGGGCGGAGCCGGGTTGGACTACATCAGCCTGGCATTGGTTCTGGAGGAGATTGCCGCTGGCGACGGCGGCACCAGCACGGCCATCAGCGTCACCAACTGCCCTGTCAATGCGATTTTGATGCGCTACGGCAGCGATGAGCAGAAAAAGCAGTGGCTTGCTCCATTGGCGCGGGGCGAAATGCTGGGCGCCTTCTGCCTGACGGAACCACACGTGGGCTCAGACGCAAGCGCACTGCGCACCACTGCCACCCGCCAGGGCGACAGCTATGTGATCAACGGCGTCAAGCAGTTCATCACCAGCGGCAAGAACGGCCACATCGCCATCGTGATTGCAGTCACCGACAAAGGCGCCGGAAAAAAGGGCATGAGCGCATTCCTGGTGCCCACCAGCAACCCTGGCTACCAAGTGGCCCGCCTTGAAGACAAGCTCGGCCAGCACAGCAGTGATACGGCACAGATCAATTTTGACAACTGTGTGGTTCCTGCCGAGAACCTGATCGGCGCCGAAGGCGAAGGCTACAAGATTGCGCTGGGTGCGCTGGAAGGCGGCCGCATCGGCATTGCGGCGCAAAGCGTAGGCATGGCACGCAGTGCGTTTGATGTGGCGGTGCAATATGCCAAGGAGCGTGAGAGCTTTGGCACACCCATCATCAACCACCAGGCCGTCAGCTTTCGCCTGGCCGATTGCGCCGTGCAGATCGAGGCTGCGCGCCAGCTGATCTGGCATGCCGCCAGCTTGCGGGATGCCGGCTTGCCGTGCTTGAAGGAGGCCGCCATGGCCAAGCTGTTTGCCAGCGAGATGGCTGAGCGTGTCTGCAGTGCCGCCATACAGACCCTGGGCGGTTATGGCGTGGTGAATGACTTCCCTGTCGAGCGCATCTACCGCGATGTGCGGGTATGCCAGATCTACGAAGGCACCAGCGATGTGCAGAAAATCATCATCACCCGCGCGCTGATGTAACCGCTATCGGTTTTGATGCCATGCCCCGCTGTGGTTGCGCGCAGCGGGGCATTTTTATTGAGATTGCTCGCCTTGGGCGGAGAGGAGCAATCCACTGGTCTTCATTCCGGAAAAGGACAGCGTCTACCGTGCTCGCCTAGACCGGCAAAGGCTCAGGGGAGGGGATTTCAGCTCTCCTCCTTGCCCGCATTTTGCCGGGCATCAATGGCCTTCATGTTGTCCAGCAGCTTGAGCAGGTAGTGCAAGGTGTGAACCATGTCGTTGCTCGAAAATCCCTCCAGCGCCTGCTCGTAGTAGCGGCCAATCGATTCGGCTGCATCGTGCTGCCACACCTGCTGGCCTGCCTCCGTCAGCTGCACCAGGCGTGAGCGCTTGTCTGCAGGGTCGGGCACGCTGTGCACATAGCCTGAGGCCTCCATGCGCGAAAGCAGTCCGGTCAGGTTCTGGCGACTCATCAACAGGTAGCGCGCCAGATCTCCCATGCCCATACCTGGTGCGGATTCGGGCCGCGACAGCGCTCCCATCACTGCCCACTGCTGCGTCGTCAGGCCTTGGGCCTCCACGGCCTTGGTACCAGTTTTGTGCAACATATTGGCGCATTGGTACAGCTTGAAGTACAGCCTGTTGGCCAGATCGGTGCGCAGTGGATTCGGGTTTTCTCCAATGCTATTTGCGGATTTGCTCATGATTTTCATATTGCCATGACAATGCATTTGTGTAAATATATTGTCTAATTAAACGATGCAATGCGCAAGAAAGGTTAAATCATGGCACGTTTTGATGGGCAACATGTTGTGGTAACGGGCGGTGGTGGTGGTATTGGCGGAGCCACCTGCAAACGATTTGCTGCCGAAGGCGCCCGGGTGACGGTGCTCGACAGGCAATTGGCTGCAGCCCAGGCAGTGGCCGATGCCATTGTGGCGGCGGGTGGCCGGGCGCAGGCAGTTTCGTGTGACATCACCGACAGAGCTGGCGTGGATGCCGCAGTGCAGCAGGCCGAACAGTGGGCTGCTATCGACGTGCTGGTCAACAACGCTGGCTGGGACGTGTTCAAGCCATTCACCAAGACGAACGAGAGTGAATGGCAGCAGCTCATTGCCATCAATCTGGTGGGCGCATTGCATATGCACCATGCGGTGCTGCCGCGCATGGCAGAGCGCAAGAAGGGGCGCGTTGTCAATATCGCATCTGATGCAGCGCGTGTGGGTTCATCCGGTGAAGCGGTGTATGCCGCCTGCAAAGGCGGGCTGGTGGCGCTGTCCAAAACGCTGGCGCGCGAACATGCGCGCCACAACATCACCGTGAACGTGGTCTGCCCCGGCCCGACGGACACCGCCTTGTTCGCCAGCTACAAGGAAGGAGCAGCCAACCCTGAAAAACTGCTTGAAGCCTTTACCCGATCCATTCCGCTGGGCCGCATCGGCCAGCCGGAAGACCTGCCAGGCGCGATTCTGTTCTTTGCCTCCGGTGATGCTGCCTACGTGACCGGCCAGGTCATCAGCGTATCCGGTGGCCTCACGATGGCCGGTTGAAGGCCCCATTCAAGAAGGAGACTCACATGAAATTCGAAGACATCCTGTACGAAGTGCGCAACCACGTGGCCTGGATCACCATCAACCGGCCCGAGAAGATGAATGCCTTTCGCGGCACCACCTGTGACGAGTTGATTCGTGCGTTGAACAAGGCGGGCTACGACAAGCGTGTGGGCTGCATCGTGCTGGCGGGTGCTGGCGACAAGGCGTTCTGCACCGGAGGTGATCAATCGGCCCACGACGGCAATTACGATGGTCGTGGCACGATTGGCTTGCCGATGGAAGAGCTGCACGATGCGATCCGCAACGTGCCCAAGCCGGTGATCGCCCGCGTGCAAGGCTATGCCATTGGCGGCGGCAATGTGCTGTGCACGATCTGTGACCTGACCATCTGCTCCGACAAAGCCATCTTCGGCCAGGTGGGCCCCAAGATGGGATCGGTGGACCCCGGTTACGGCACCGCATTCCTGGCGCGTGTGGTGGGCGAGAAAAAGGCGCGCGAGATCTGGTACCTGAACAAACGCTATTCCGGCGAGGAGGCCGTGGCCATGGGCCTGGCAAACCTCTGCGTGGCGCCGGAGCAGCTCGATGCAACCGTACAGGAATGGGCCGAGACCATCTGCGAGCGTAGCCCCACCGCGATTGCCATCGCCAAGCGCAGCTTCAATATGGACACCGCGCACCAGGCGGGCATAGCGGGCATGGGCATGTACGCGCTCAAGCTGTATTACGACACCGACGAGTCGCGCGAAGGCGTGGCAGCGCTCAAGGAAAAGCGCAAGCCCGATTTCCGCAAACACGTCAAGTAAAGCGACTTGCAGCAAGAGGTGCCCATGAATCCGTACTTGAACGATGATTTGATGACCTTGGCCGAATCGGTGCGCAGGTTTGCCCAAGAGCGCGTGGCCCCCGGCTTTCTGGAGCGCGACCAGACCCGCGTTCTTGATCGCGGCCTGATGCGCGAGATGGGTGGCATGGGCCTGATTGCCCCGGAGTTGCCTGAGCATCTGGGCGGGCAGGGAATGGGGTGTCTGGCAGCCGGAGTGGTGCATGAGGAGCTGGCGCGCGCGGATCTGAGCATGTCATACGTGCCGTTGCTGGCGTCGCTCAATGCACAAATCCTGTCTGCCTATGGCCAACCTGCTATTGCCGGGCCGTGGCTGCAGAAAATGGTGGCGGGCGAGGCGCTCTGCGCCATTGCGCTGACCGAACCCCGGGGCGGCTCTGACGCGGCCAACCTGCGCCTGCGGATCGAGCGCGATGGTGACTGCTATGTGGTCAATGGTGAGAAGACCTCCATCTCTGCTGCTGATCAATGCGATATTGCCGTGGTGTTTGGGCGCACTGGCACGGTGGAATCGGGAGCGCATGGCGTGACGGCTTTGCTGGTGCCGATGGATTTGCCGGGCATCACGCGCAGCCGCTTTGATTGCCATGGTCAGCGCGCCATCGGCCGGGGATCGCTGTTTTTCGACAATGTGCGGGTGCCGCTGTCGCATCGCCTGGGGGACGAGAACAAGGGCTTTGTACAGGTGATGCAGGGCTTTGACTATTCGCGCGCGCTGATTGGCTTGCAGGTGCTGGCCGTGGCGCGTGCGGCGCTGGACGATGCCTGGCAATACGTCGCGCAGCGCCAGGCCTTCGGCAAGCCCCTGTCTGCCTTCCAGGGCGTGTCGCACCCGCTGGCCGACTTTGATACCCAGGTGAGTGCAGCGCGTCTGTTGTGCCTGCAGGCACTGTGGCTCAAGGACCAGGGCAAGCCCCACAGTGCGGAAGCGGCCATGTGCAAATGGTGGGCGCCCAAGCTCGCATATGACTGCATCCACCAGTGTCTGCTGATGTTCGGCCATGGCGGCTACGACCGGGGTGTGATGGAGCAGCGCCTGCGGGATGTGCTGGGCTTTCAGATCGGAGACGGAACAGCCCAGATCATGAAGACCATCATTGCCCGCGACCGAGCTGGCAGGCAAGCGGTGCCTGCATAGGCAGTACGGCCGCCATCGCGCGGTGACAGGTGCAGAGCTAGTCCATAACAGACAGGAGACACATATGCAGTTTGATGCCGTATTGCTGGCACCGCGCCGCGCGCAGATGCGAAGCCAAGGCTGGTGGCGGGACATCACCATCAACGATGCTCTTGACCATGCGGCGCGGCAGTGGCCTGACCGGCTGGCGCTGGTAGGGCTGCGCGCCGGTGAAGAGACCGCGCAGCAATTTTGCTATGCGGAGCTGGCGCGCATGACTGACCGTGTGGCGGTGGGGCTGTGGCGACTGGGGGTGCGGCCCGCGGATGTGGTGGCCTGCCAGTTGCCCAATGTCTGGCAGTTTACTGTGTTGTACCTGGCATGCGCCCGCATTGGCGCTGTGCTCAATCCATTGATGCCAATCTTCCGTGAGCGCGAACTGCTGTTCATGCTTGGCCATGGTGAAACCAAGGTGATCGTGGTGCTCAAGGACTTTCGCAATGTGGATTACGAGGCCATGCTCAAAGGCATTCAGCCGCAGTTGCCGCACCTGCAGCATGTCGTGGCGATTGGCGGAGCGGGTGCTGACAGCTTTGAAGCCTTGCTTGCGCAGCCCGCGTGGGAAGAGGGTGCCGATGCGGCGCAGATTCTCAAACAAAACCGGGTACAGCCCGATGCCGTCACACAGCTCATCTATACCAGCGGCACCACGGGTGAGCCCAAGGGCGTCATGCACTCGTCCAATACCTTGATGGCCAACATCCACGCCTATGCAGAACGGCTGGCTTTGAACAGCGCCGACGTGGTGCTCATGGCGTCGCCCATGGCACACCAGACCGGCTTCATGTACGGGCTGATGATGCCGGTGATGCTGGGCGCGACGGCGGTGCTGCTGGATGTATGGAACGCGGCCACTGCTGCGCAGCTGATACGGCAATGGCATTGCACCTTCACAATGGCATCGACGCCGTTTCTGGCTGACCTGTCGCGCGAAGTGGCGGTGAGTGGCCCGGTGCCCAGCCTGCAAACTTTTCTGTGCGCGGGTGCGCCGATTCCCGGCCCTCTGGTCGAGCAAGCGCAGGCGGCGCTGGGGGCGCAGATCATCTCCGCCTGGGGCATGTCGGAAAATGGTGCTGTCACCACCACGCTCCCCAGTGATGGCGCGCAGCGTGCGGTAGACACCGACGGGCTGCCACTGCCTGGCGCTGAGGTGAAGGTGGTGGACGATCTGGGCCGGGAGTTGCCGCGCGGTGAAATTGGGCAACTGTGGGTCAGGGCCAATTCCAATTTTGGCGGCTATCTGAAACGCCCGCATCTCAATGCCACCACGGATGATGGCTGGTTCGATACCGGCGACCAGGCGCGCATGGATGCGCAAGGCTATATCCGTATCACCGGCCGCAGCAAGGATGTGATCATCCGGGGCGGCGAGAACATTCCGGTGGTGGAGGTGGAATCTCTGCTTTACAAGCATCCAGCTGTCGCGCAAGCCGCCGTGGTGGCCTATCCGGACGAGCGCCTGGGCGAGCGCGCCTGTGCGGTGATCGTGCTCAAGCCGGGAGCAGCCGAGCCGGCGCTGAGTGATGTGACCGACTTTCTGCGAGCGCAGAAGGTGGCGCCGCACTACCTGCCCGAGCGCCTGGTGGTATTGGCAGAGATGCCCGCCACGCCATCGGGCAAGATCCAGAAGTTCAAGCTGCGCGAGCAGTTGAAGGCCGCACTTGCCTAGCTACACCCCGTCGGGTGCGTCCTCGGTGCTGTCGCGGTTGCGCAGCACAATCGTGATCTGGCCATTGGTTTCGATGGTTGCCTGCTCCACCTCGTAGGTGTGCAGGCAACCGGCGCCGCGAAGGGCGGCTTTCAGGTCATCGCTCGTAATGAGCTCGGCATCCATCACCTGCCGGTTGACCTGGCCATTGGAGATGAGCCGCTTGGGAATGCCATCGACCCAGCGCGATACCCTTCTGCTGCGGTAGCTCATCTGCGCCATGACGGAGTGGCAGGCAATCAGCGTCGTTGCCGAGATGAGGCCGCCGATCAGGGAGTTGTCGCCCGCGTTCATCGAGTTCTGCACGGCGTTCGACAGAATCAACAACAAAATCAGATCGAACGGATCGTATTGCCCGATCTGGCGGCGTCCGGTCAGGCGCAGGAATACCAGCAGGAACGCATAGACCACAAAGCCGCGCACGACAAATTCCCACCACGGAACACTCATAGAAAACATGGCTGACTCCTTTGAACAGGTTCTTAGCGGCTCTTAGAACCTGTGGATGGGCGGCACTTGCATACGCATGCAATGTTCCCGCTGACCAGGCAATCATAGTCCGCAGTCTGTGTTGGGCGAGGCTTACCCCGTGCGCAGGCTGACTCTGGCATGGTTGTCCTTTTGCTATTGTTCCAGTAGCTACTTGCGTGCATTCTGTATGCACCAAAGGCATATTTGGCACAATACGGGCTTTGCCGCCAGTGTGACTCCGGCAAGGAGGCACCTCAGTGGCGGCCCAAACGGTGATCCCGTTGCAAACACCGAAAAGAGAAAGAGCCATGGCCAAGAAGAAAGCGGCAGCAGGCACCGACGCTACTGCGTGCCCTTGTGGATCTGCGGTGGCGTACAGCGCATGCTGCGGCCGCTTCATCGACGACTTTCTGCACATCCCGGCGCCGGATGCCGAGCGGCTGATGCGCTCCCGCTATACCGCATTCGTTCTTGAGCGGGCGCCTTATCTGCTGGCCACATGGCATGCGCCTCAGCGGCCGCCCAGCCTGGATTTCGATCCGCAATGCCGCTGGCTGGGACTGGAGGTGAAAGACTTTCAGGCGCACGACGGCACGCATGCCGAGGTCGAATTCGTCGCTCGCTATAAAGTACAGGGCCGCGCCGTGCGGTTGCATGAGCGCAGCCGCTTTGTGCAGGAAAACGGACGCTGGTTTTATGTGGATGGCGACCAGTTTTGACGGGTCTATGTTCTGCGCACACCCATGAGGATACGAAATGACAAGAATTGCCCGCTTTGACGCGGTACTGTTTGACTGCGACGGCGTGCTGGTGGACAGCGAAACGATTACCAACCGGGTGCTCTGTGCCATGCTCAATGAGGCGGGCTGGGCGCTCTCGAACGAAGCCTGCCTGCAGCTATTCATCGGTAAGATGGTGCGCAGCCAGAAGGATCTGATCGAGGCCAACACCGGCAAGCCGCTGACCGATGCCTGGATGGAGGAGTTCTATGAGCGCCGCAATACGGCGCTGGAGAAGGATGTGAAGGCGATTGACGGCGCCGTGGAAGCGGTGAAGGCACTCCATGCACAGATGGATGGACAGATCGCCTGTGCCTCTGGAGCAGATCGCAAGAAGGTGGAGATGCAGCTGCGGATTACCGGTTTGCTGCCGTACTTCGAGGGCCGCATCTTCAGTGGGCACGAGTTGCCGCGCACCAAGCCTTTTCCTGATGTGTATCTGGCGGCGGCAGCCGCACTGGGGGCCGATCCCCAACGCTGTCTGGTGGTTGAAGACAGCGTGACGGGCACGCAGGCGGGCGTGGCCGCGCAGGCGACGGTGTGGGCCTACCATCCGCCAATGCACGCCGTGTGCCCGGCGCACGAGTTGGAGGCCGCTGGTGCATCACGCTGCTTTGCTCACATGGGTGAACTGCCGCAACTGGTATGAGCGTGCAGCAGGCCTTCAGGAGCCTGGGCGCTGGTGTGCTCCTTGAACAGAGTGAACGGGGCGCTTACTGCCCGGCGCGCAATTGCGCCAGCACCTCCAGCGCGCGGTCGGTGCGCACATCGTGTTCTGCGGCCAGGCGCCGTGCCACCTGGTCGACCTCTTCACCTACGGCGCCTGCCACTAGCGCGATGTTGCGGGCATGCAGCGCCATGTGGCCGCGCTGAATGCCTTCGGTCGCAAGTGCGCGTAGCGCACCCAGGTTCTGGGCCAGGCCAACGGCGGCTGCAATTTCGCCTAGTTCCTGTGCAGATTGAACACCCATGATCTTGAGTGCCAGGCGCGCCACCGGGTGCGTCTTGGTCGCGCCGCCGACCAGGCCTACTGGCATGGGTAATTCGATGGTGCCTATCAGTGCACCGCTGTTGTCCTTTTCCCAGGTGGTGAGCGAGGTGTAGTGGCCATTGCGGCAGGCATAGGCGTGCGCGCCCGCCTCCACCGCGCGCCAGTCATTGCCGGTGGCGACGATCACGGGATCGATCCCGTTCATGATGCCCTTGTTGTGCGTGGCAGCGCGGTAGGGGTCGACGGCGGCAAAGGTGTAGGCATCCAGAATGCCTTCGATGATTTCCTCCCCGCTGCGCTCCTGGGTGGCCAGGGTTTGAGGCATGAGGCGCACACGGGCGCGGGCGAGGCGCAGGTCGGCAAGGTTCGACAGGATGCGCAGGCGCACTGAGCCCCCCGTCAGCTTTTCCACCAGCGGTGATACCGATTCAGCCATGGTATTGACTGTGTTTGCGCCCATGGCGTCGCGCACATCCACGATCAGGTGCATCACCACCATGGCGCCGCGCGGCGAACTGGGGAACACATGCACCTCAATGTCTTTGCAGCCACCCCCAAGGCCAATCAGCACCTTGTCGCGGCTGTTTGCGAGCGCAATGATCTCGTCTCGCGCCTGGAAGAGCGCAATCCGTGCTCCGTAAGGGTCGCCGAGCCCGACGATCTGTACCTGTGCACGCATCAGGGGCTGGGTGCTCGAGGTCTGGAAGCCGCCGCTGTCGCGTGCGAGCTTGGCCATGTACGACGCCGCAGCGATGATGGATGGCTCTTCCACAGCCAGCGGCACGAGCACGTCGCGACCATTGATCTGGAAGTTGCCGGCCACGCCGATGGGCAGCTCGAAAGTGCCGATCACATTCTCGATCATGCCGTCGGCCAGTGTGTGCGGAAGTGCACCGGGCCGGGCGATCAGTGCGCGCTCCTCGTCGCTCAGCTGGCAGGCCTGTGCAATATGTTCCCAGCGTTGTGCAGGGGTGAGGGCGCGGAAATTGGGGAGACGGGAGTCGATGGCCATGTTCAAGGAGGGTCCAAAAAATTGCCGCTTCATTACCCATGCGGCGTCAAACAATGGCTCGAACTGTATGGAAGCTGTACCTTTCAAAAAAGGTACAGTTTGGGCAAACAGCATCGTTGCAGCGCAGCAATGCCTCCAATGGTGTACCGGAGCGGGCTTTTCTCGGACACACTTCGCACCACCATGTCTCGACGCTCTGCCCCCATTGCTGAAAAGCTGGCCGATTTGATCGGCCAGCAGATCGCCAACGGCATTTACCAGCCTGGCGACAAGCTGCCTTCGCTGCGGGAGTTGGCGCAGCTGCACCGCTATGCCAAGAACACGGTGGTGTCGGCGTTTGATCTGCTGGTGTCGCGCGGCATGGTGGAGCCACGGCGTGGCTCTGGCTTCTACGTGTCGCCGCAGGTGCGCAAGGCCAAGCCCGTTGACGAGGACAACGGCCAGCTGGTGCGCGCGATGGACACGGTCTGGCTGGCGCGCGAGCAGCTCATTCGCCAGCCCGAGGTGGCTGCCGTGGGGGATGGTTTCCCGCCGATTGAATGGCTGGCGGACATGCGCATGGACCGTTACCACCAAAAGGTGGTGCGCACCGGTCTCGGCTCGCTGTTTCGTTACGGCAACCGCTTTGGCTATGCGCCGCTGCGCGACAGTCTGGTGCGCAAGCTGGGTGTGCTGGGCCTGTCGGTGACACAGAACCAGTTGCTGCTCACCCAGGGAGCCAATGATGCGCTGGACCTGGTGATCCGCTACTTTGTGCCACCGGGCGCGACAGTGCTGGTGGATGAGCCGGGATACTACCTGCTGTTTGGCAAGCTCAAGCTGGCGGGCGCGCGGGTGATCGGTGTCCCCAGGCTGGCCGATGGGCCTGACCTTGCGGCGCTCGAAAGCATTCTGGAGACAGAGCGCCCGCGCCTGTTCTTCACCCAGTCGCTGGCACACAACCCGACGGGATCGGATCTCAGCCTGCACAAGGCCTACCGGCTGCTGCAACTGGCAGAAAAGCACAACCTGCTGCTTGTGGAAGACGATCCCTTTGCCGATTTCAAACCGACTTCGGCGGTGCGCCTGTCCATGCTCGATCAGCTGGAGCGCACGATCTACATCGGCAGCTTTTCCAAATCATTCTCTGCGGCCCTGCGGGTGGGCTATGTGGCATGCAGCGCCGCGCTGGCCAGTGATTTGGCGGATCTCAAGACATTGATTCATGTGAGCGGATCGGAATACTGCGAGCGCATGGTGGATGTGATGCTGCGCGAGGGGCGGTACGAGCGCCATCTGGTCAAGCTGCGGCAGAAGCTGGGCGCAGCCACCACGCAGGCGCAGCAGTGGCTGGATGAACAAGGATGCACGGTGTTTGCCCGCAGTGCGCAGACGCTGTACCTGTGGGTTCGGTTTCCCGGTGTGGAAGACTCGCTGGAATGGGCGCAGGCACTGCTTGCACATGGCGTGAAGATGGCTCCGGGCCGCATCTTCCATCTGGATTCTGCAGCGCCGTCGCCATGGTCGCGCTGCAATGTGGCCGCCATGTTGGACCCGCGCTTTCAGATCGCAGTGAAGTCGCAATTGGCACTGCGAAAAAATCTGCCGCCCACGGCGGTTGACGGAAAAAATTCTCGATTGAACGTCTTGGGAAGCGAATCGAAAAGCGTACTTGGAGACGTCTTGAAAAACGCGCAGGGAAAGGGTTTGTTAAGCAATCCTACGTAGGCACAAGCCAGAAGAAGCTTTGAAAGAGGAAACACTATATTGAGCCGCACATCGCCACCGAATGGTGCGAAGTCCGGGGCCGGGAAATTGACAACGAAGCAAGGAGACAAGCATGAACAGAACCATCTATCGACTCACCAGAATCGCAGCGCTGGGCGCCAGTGTTTTTGCGCTCTCTGCGCAGGCGCAGGACATCAAGATCGGCTATACCGCTGACCAGTCGGCTAGTGGTGTGGCAGAACTTGGTATCGCAGGCCGTTGGGGGTTTGAGGCGGCCATTGAAGACATCAACAAAGCGGGTGGGATTCTGGGTCGAAAGGTCGTTGGCGTGGTCCGCGATGACCAGGGAACGCCGCCCAAGGCGATTCAGACCGTGCAGGAGCTGATCGACAGCGAGAAGGTCAGCGGCATCGTCGGTCCGGCCAATTCGGGCAATGCGCTTGCATGGCTGCATATTCCGCAGCAGAAGAAGGTACCCGTGGTGGTGCCAATTGGTACCGCAACTGAGATCACCACACGTTACGCCAAGGAGCCGCAGAACTATCTCTACCGCATCTCCATGGTGGACCGCGAGCAGGTGGCACTGTTGGGCGCCTATGCGGTGAAGGCATCCAAGGACAAGAAGATCGCGATTCTTGCGGATTCGACTGGTTATGGCCAGGGTGGCATCAAGGATGCGACCGATATTCTGGCGCTGCATGGCGTGAAACCCGTGGCGGTCGAGAAATACGGCCCCAAGGACACCGACATGACCTCGCAGCTCAACAAGATCAAGGCGGCGGGAGCAGATACCGTGATCATCTACGGTATTGCCGATGGTGCGGCGCAGGTGCTGCGCAGCATGGAGAAGATCAACTACATGCCGATCACCCTGGGAACCTGGGGCAACCTGAGCTCGCTCCTGCCCAAGATGGCGGGCACCAAGCTCGCAGAGCACCTGATCATGGCGGCATCCACCACCGAAGACACTTCGGACAAGACCAAGTCGCTGGGCAAGCGTGTGCGCGTGAACTTCCCGACGCTCACCACCTTCCCATGCTCTGCGCAGGCCTACGATTCGGTGATGCTGCTGGCTGCCGCCATGAAGCAGGCGGGAAGCACCGATGGCGAAAAGGTGGCTGCCGCACTGGAGAACCTCTCCAAGACCGAAGGCGTGATCAAGACCTACGACAAGCCATTCAGCAAGGCCAACCACGAAGGCCTGAGCGTGAGTGACTTTTACCTGGCGCGCTGGAAGGGCAGCGAAGTGGTGCGTTTTGAGGACGATGTCTACAAATCGCTCAAGCCTGCCGACCTGAAGAAGTAAGCCGTTCAGGGCCGCGGCGGTCATGGGGCTGCCCGGCGGCCTTGTCATTTGCAGCATGTGCGTGGGGCGAGTATGTTTGATTCAATACTGCAGGCTGTCTTCAGCGGGCTTGCGTTGGGCAGTATCTATGCCCTGGTGGCGGTGGGCTTCAACATCACCTTCAATACCACCAAGACCCTGAACTTCGGCCAGGGCGAGTTTCTGGTAGCTGGCGCGTTTGTCGCGGTTTCGGTGCTGTTGCTGCTGGTGGGCAAGAACATTACCGATACCCTGGTTCCTGCCGATGTGACGCTGGGCCGTTACCTGCTCAGTCTCGTTGGCACGATGGCAGTGCTGGGTGTGCTGGGCGTGATCCTCTATTACGCAGCAGTGCGCCCGTTTGTGGGGCGTGGCGGCATGGCCTGGGTCATGAGCACCATCGGGTTCGGCATCATCATTCAGAACACGGCACTGGCCATCTGGGGGCCGTCACCCATGGTGATGCCTTCGCCCCTGGGCAGCGATGTGATCCGCATTGGCGGTGCAGGCGTGCTGCCGCAGGAAGTGCTGGTGCTGGTCGCCAGTGTGGCCGTGCTGCTCAGCCTTGATTTCATCATGCGGCGTACCCGGATCGGCAAGGCCGTGCGCGCCGTTGCACAAAGCGGCAGCGCCGCAACCCTCATGGGCATCAATGTGTCTGCGATCGTCGTGCTTGCTTTTGTCATCAGCTCCAGCCTGGCGGGTCTGGCAGGCTTGCTGATTGCACCCATCACCACGGCGTCGGTGTTCATGGGCATGTCGCTCGCGCTCAAGGCGTTTTCTTCGGCCATTCTGGGTGGATTGACCAGCCCGCGCGGTTGCATGCTTGGCGGTTTCATTCTGGGGCTGATCGAGGCGCTGGTGGGGCTGTGGCAGGCAGAGTTGCGCGAGATCAGCATTTTCGTGCTCATCATCGTGGTTCTGGTGGTGCGCCCACAGGGGCTGCTGGGCCAGAAGATCGTGGAGAAAGTCTGATGATGCGCAGCGAGTTCAAGCATTACCTGTGGCTGCTTGTGGTGGCCGTGCTGGTGGCGGCCATTCCGCTGGCGACCAGCAATGATTTCCATCTGCGCATTGTGTTTCTGATTGGGGTGAACTACATCGCAGCATCGGGGCTGAATGTGCTGGTGAACTACACCGGCCAGAAGTCGCTCGGCCATGCCGGCCTGTTTGCTGTGGGCGCATATGCTGTTTCTCTGCTGACTGCTCGATGGGGGTGGAATCCATGGGCAGCATTTGCGGCGGCTGGTGTGCTCGCGGGTCTGTTCGGCGTGGTCATTGCATTGCCAGCCTTGCGCGTGAAAGGCCCGGCGCTGGCGATGGTGACGATTGGCTTTGGCATCGTGGTGGAGAAGATCGTCTCTGAGTGGCAGGACGTGTTCGCAGGCCAGCAGGGCATATACGGTGTGGTGCCGCTGCAGGTCGGTGGGCAGATGTTCAGCACCCAGCATTGGGTCTGGTTCGTGCTGGCGCTGTGTGTGCTGCTGCATGTGATGTTCCGCCATCTGCTAAGGGGGCGGTTCGGCCGCGCGTTTCTGGCGGTGAACACGGCCGAGGTCGCCGCGGAAAGCGTGGGCGTGAGCGTGTACAAGTTCAAGGTGCTGGCCTTTGTGATCAGTGCGTTCACCTGTGGCATCGCCGGAGCGCTGATTGCGCAGCAGAACCAGTACATCAACTCCGATTTCATCACCTTCAATCTGTCGATCTTCTTCCTGCTGATCGTGCTGTTCGGGGGTAACTCGGTCTACGGCCCGCTGCTGGGCGCAGTGGTGCTCACCTTGCTGGATTCGTTGCTGTCCCGTTGGCCGGACGTGCAGCATTTCACCTATGGCGCCCTGCTGCTTTTTGCGCTTTACGCCATGCCCAATGGGCTGGCGGGGTTTGTGCGCAGCTTTGCGCGCAGGTTCACGCCAGGGCTGGTGCCCAAGGAGCAATTGCCGACGGATCTGCCTGCATGGCAACTGAAGCCTTCTGCGGGCGCTGGCACCACCGGTGTTCTGCTGGACGGTGAAGGTCTGTACAAGGCCTATGGCGGCGTGGTTCCGACCAACAATGTCGATATCCGGATTCGGCCCGGGCATGTGCATTCGCTCATCGGCCCTAACGGCGCGGGCAAGACGACGCTGCTCAATATCCTCTCGGGGATCGTGACGCCGGAGCGGGGAACGATTCGGTTTGCGGGGCATGGGATTGTCGGGGTGTCGCCCAACCGTATTGCGCGCATGGGCCTGGGACGTACCTTTCAGAACCTGCGTCTGTTCAGCGACATGACGGTGCTCGACAACGTCAAGGTGGGCCTGCATTCGCATATCAAGGCCGGCTTTTTTGCCAGCTTGCTGGGAGTGGGAAAGGCACATCGCGCGGAGTTGGCTGCGCGAGACGAGGCGCTGCAGATTCTGGACCGGTTGCACTTGCGCGACAAAGCGCTTCACATTGCTGGCAGCCTGCCCTATGGACTGCAGCGGCGCCTGGAACTGGCGCGTGCCCTGGCCACGCACCCGCAACTGCTGCTGCTGGATGAACCTGCCGCAGGTCTGAACCCGCAGGAGACGCAGGAGCTGGTGCAGGTGATCGCCCGTATCCGTGACCTCGGCATCACCGTGCTGCTGATCGAGCACCATATGGATCTGGTGATGGCGGTCTCTGACCATGTGATCGTGCTGGATTACGGCCAGAAGATCGCAGAAGGCACGCCTGCCGAAGTGCAAAGCAACCCGCGCGTGATCGCCGCTTATCTGGGAAGCGATGAGGAAGAAGATGGCAATGATGCGACAGGAGGCTCCCATGTCTGACCAGGCAACTGCATTGCTGCGCGTGGAATCGCTGCAGGTGCACTATGGGGCCGTGCAGGCGCTCAAAGGCGTTTCGCTGCATGTGAATGCCGGTGAGGTGGTGACGATCATTGGTGGCAATGGCGCCGGAAAAAGCACGCTCATGAAAGCCATATCGGGTCTGGAGCCCGCAGCAGGGGGCTCGATTGCATTCCTCGGGCAGGACATCACGCGCATGCCCGGTCATCTGCGCGTACCGTTGGGCATTGCCCAAAGCCCGGAAGGCCGCCAGGTGTTCGCAGACCAGACCGTGCATGACAATCTGCTGCTCGGGGCCTACCACCGCAAAGACGGGGCTGCGGCCATCGCAGCAGACATCGAGCGGCAGTTCGCCACTTTCCCGCGCCTGAGTGAGCGGCGCGGGCAGATGGCAGGCACCATGTCGGGCGGCGAGCAGCAGATGCTGGCGATTGCGCGGGCGCTGATGGCCAGACCCCAGTTGCTGTTGCTCGATGAGCCTTCGTTGGGTCTCGCTCCGCTGATCGTCAAGGAGATATTTGCCATCGTGCGGCAGCTCAAGCAGCAGGGTGTCACCATCCTGCTGGTGGAGCAGATGGCCAATCAGGCGCTGGTGGTGGCGGATCGCGCCTATGTGCTGGAAACGGGGCGATTCACGCTGGAAGGCAGTGCTGCCGATCTTCGGCGCGACCCCAAGGTGCGTGCGGCCTACCTGGGGGCGCATGCATGACAGCCGCAGGCGACAGCGAAGCATTCGACTATGTGGTGGTGGGCAGTGGCGCTGCAGGCGCGATTGTTGCTGCGCGGCTGAGTGAAGATTCGGGTGTCAGTGTCTGCGTGCTGGAGGCTGGCGGGGCTGACTGGCACCCCTACCTCAAGCTGCCTGCGGGGTTCATCAAGGTGATCTTCAACCCGGAGCGGGCATGGCAGTTCAGCTCCGAGCCCTCTGCGCGTACCGCAGGCCGACGTATTCCTCTGCCTCAGGGCAAGACTTTGGGGGGATCCACGTCGATCAACGGGCTGGTGTACAACCGGGGCCAAAGGGAAGACTTTGACGGTTGGGCCGCGCGTGGCAATCCAGGGTGGAGCTATGACGAGGTGCTGCCATATTTCAAGCGCAGCGAAACTTTTGTCGATGGTGGAGACCCGGCATTGCGCGGACATTCGGGCAGCTTGAAGGTGACCCTTCCGCACTGGCCGCACCCAGTCTGCGAAGCCTTTTTGCAAGGCGCGCAAGAGCTGGGCATGCCGCTCAACCCGGATTACAACGGTGCCAGTCAGCAAGGCGTCGGCTATTTTCAACGCACGATCGACCGGGGCTGGCGCGTCAGCACATCCGCTGCATTTCTGCGGCCTGCCCAGCGGCGCAGCAATCTCCGGGTGGTGACAGGTGCGCAGGTTCAGCGCATACGGATTGCAGACGCAGCAGCGACGGGAGTGGAGTATGTGCAGGCGGGCGTGCAGCGGATGGTTCACGCCCGGCGCGAGGTGATTGTCTGTGCAGGGGCGATCAATACGCCCAAGCTGCTGATGCTCTCGGGCATTGGCGATGGCCATCGGCTGCGCGAGCTGGGCATGGAGACGCATGCGCATCTGCCGGGCGTGGGTCAGCATTTGAAGGACCATTTCTCGATTCGCCTGGTGGCTCGCGTCAGGAACGCCATCACCATCAATGAGCTGGCGCGCGCTCCGCGCCTGTGGGGGCAGGCGGCTGACTGGCTGCGCGGCAAGCCCAATATTCTGGCGCTCAGCCCTTCCGTGGTGCATTGGTTCTGGCAGTCGCAGCCAGGACTGAAGCGGCCGGATCTGCAGGGTGTTTTCTCTCCCGCCAGCTACCGCGAAGGCTATGTGGGCATGCTCGACCGGTTTCCCGGCATGACCTGTGGCGTGTGGCAGCACCGCCCAAAAAGCATGGGCAGTGTTTCGCTGGCCTGCGCCAACCCCTGGGCCGATCCGGTGGTGCAGCCCCACTATCTGGACGACGAAGAGGATCGGCAGACCTTGGTACGCGGTGTGCGTATTGCCCGCGCCCTGTTGCAGACCCAGGCGCTGGCGCCGTTTCGCGAGTCGGAAACCATGCCTGGTGCGCAGGTGCAGTCCGATGACGAGATTCTGGACTTCATCTATCGCTACGGTGTCTCGTCCTACCACGTCAATGGTACGGCGCGTATGGGGCCACGTAGCGAGGCAGGTGCTGTGGTGGACGCACAGTTGCGCGTGTACGGCGTTCGCAATCTGCGCGTGGTGGATGCGTCGGTGATGCCCGAGATTCCGTCGGCCAACACTTGCGCCACCACGATGATGATCGGGGAGAAGGGCGCCGAGATGATCCGCAGCGCCCGTTGATGCAGGGCGCTACGGACATCAGCGCTTCTTGCGCGCCCGCATGTCCAGCACATTGGGCAGGGTCTGCGCGCTCTGCCCCGTGGCCAGAATGCGGTGCTTCTGGATTTTTTGTGTTCCGGTGGTCGGGATCTCGTTGGTGAACCACCACCAGCCCGGCACCTTGTAGTAAGCCATCTCCTGCTGGCAGAAGGCAAACAGTTCCTGGCAGATGGCGGTGCCAGCTTCCACACCCGGAGACAGCACGATGCTGGCCAGCACTTCCTCTTCGCGGATATCGTCCGGGGCAGCCAACACGGCCACCTGGTGCACCTTGGGGTGAGACAGCAGCACGGCTTCCACTTCGGCGGCGGCAATGTTCTCGCCGCTGCGGCGGATGATGTTCTTGCGCCGATCCATGAAGTGCAGCAAGCCGTCCGGGTCTTGCACGACTACGTCGCCGGTGTGGAACCAGCCGCCCTCCCAGGCCTTGGCTGTGGCTTCGGGGTTGTCCAGGTATTCGCTGAAGAAGTGCTTGCGCGGCGTTTGGGCGGAGTAGCGCACCAGCATCTCGCCAGGCGTACCGGGTGCCACGGACTGCCCGCTTTCATCGGCCACCATCACTTCCAGGCCTGGTGCGCTTCTGCCAAAGGATCGTGTGCCAACCTGGCGATCCGCGCCATGGTCGGAGATAGTGCGCACCACTTCGGTCATCCCCCACAGCTCGATGAGGGGAAAGCCAAAGCGCGCTTCAAATGCCGCGTGCAACTGCGGCTCTACGCCGGCGCCATAGCCAAAGCGCACGCAGTGCCTGTGCTCCCACTCGGTCGGAGCCTGTTTGAGCAGCAGCGGAATGATCACTCCCAGGTAGTGCACGATGGTGGCGCGTGTACTGGCCACTTCTTCCCACCAGCGGCTGGGAGCAAAGCGGTCGGTCTGGATCTGGCAACCGCCCGACAGGAGCATGCAGTAGAAGGACAGGATCGACGCGTTCACATGAAAGAGTGGCAGCGGATTGAAAAGACGCTCCTTGCCTTCCTGCACCGATACGTAGCCGGGGTGGGATGCATACCATTTGCCGGCCGCCAACTCGTAGGCATGCGACAGCACGCAGCCCTTGGGTTGGCCAGTGGTTCCGGAGGTGTAGAGGATGCTGGCGGGCGTATCGGTAGTGACTGCGCCTTGCGACGGGCTGCGCGCCGGGGGCAGGGTGAGTGCGGTGTAGCTCTCTGGATCGGTGGTGACGATGCCGGGCTGGGTGCGTGTGTCCTGCAGCGATTCCTGCACGGCAGCGAGGCGTGTGGGCAGGCAGACGATCATATCCAGCTGCGCGTGGTCGATGAGGTAGTTCAGCTCGCGCCGCTTGTAGTCAGGGTTGATGGGAACACAGCAGATGCCCAGGCTGTTCATCGCCAGCTTGTGCAGCATGTGCTCGGGTCTGCTCTCCAGAAGCAGTCCCACGCGGTGGCCTGCGCCATAGCCTGCTGCCTGGTAAAGCGTCTTGAGCGCATCGATCAGCCTGCCTGCTTCGGCGTAGCTGAACTCGCGGCCCTCGGGCAGATAGCTGCGCCCTGGGTTGGCGGGGACCGCCAGCAGGCTGAGGTCGGCGTATCTGGCAATGGCTGCTGCCAGCGCTTCGCCGATAGTGGTGTGGTCGTGGATGTCAATCATGTGGTGCCCCCTCGTCAAGGCCTGATCAGCGGTGACGGTATCGGATCGACGCCCTGGGCCAAGGCGGCCTGCTTTTCGACCTCCAGGCTGCGCAGGAACGCAGTGCGCTGCTGCAGACACATCCAGTAGTGCTGGGTTGCCGGGCCCCATTGGGCGCTCATGCCCAGGTAGTCGGACAGCATCAGTGCATAGCCGATGGCCACATCGACAGCCGTGAAGCGTCCCGCGCAAAGATAAGGCTGGTCTGCGGGCAAGGACTGCGCGGCCGCCTCCACCGCGCGCAGGCGGCCGAGAAACCAGCGCTGATAGTCTTCGGCCACCTGGGGTTGGCGCCGCACGGCGGGTTCAAAAAAGCAGTAGCGCAGCACCAGGGTTTGTGGGAAGGTGAGCGTGGCGTCTGCCATGTGCAGCCAGTTCAGATAGCTGCCATAGGCGGCATCATCAGGAGCAACATTCATCTGCTGCGTTGGCACCTTGCTCGCCAGGTATTGGCAGATGGCGCTTGACTCGGTCATGCGTGTGGTGCCATCGATCAGCAGAGGTACCGTACCCAGCGGGTTGAGGGCCAGATAGTCCTTGGCCAGCGCGCGCGGCGGAAAGGGCAGCATGTGCAATTGGTAGGGAAGACCCAGTTCCTCCAGCATCCACAGCGCGCGAAACGAGCGCGCGCTGACACAGTGGTAAAGCTCCATCATGGCAATGTCTCCTGTTGAGGACCCGCGCAAACCATGGCGCGCAGCGGATATGTCCGTCGGCTGCCGATTTGGCCCGGATTGATTTGCGCAAGTCATGCAATTGTTATCGCACCATCTTGGCATGGATGGGGCGTTGCAGGGTTCTTCTAGGTGTCAGCCAGGTTGCACTTCATGCCGCATGCTTCATGCCGGTGGGCGGATGCTCTTGCGGTATTCGGCGGGGGACATGCCCATCCAGGTGCGAAATGCGCGAATGAAGCTTTTGTCGTTGCTGAAACCCGCCAGTTGAGCAATCTGCTTGATGGGGCGGTTGGTGCGGTGCAGCAGGGTGAGCGAGCGTTCGCGCCGCACTTCGTCCTTCAGGGCCTGCAGGGAAGCGCCTTCGTCCTTGAGCTGGCGGTGCAGGGTACGCAGCGACAGATGCAGTTTCTTTGACAGGGTTTCAGCGCTGTGCATGGCCGATGGGTCGGCGGCCAGCAACTGGCGCACGCGCTGCACCATCAGCCGGTCGCGGCGGTAGGGGCGCACCGTCAGCGGCAACGCGCGCTGCAGCATGCGCTGCAAGGCGGCTTCGTCGCGCGCAATGGGCAAGGCGAGGTAGCGGGCATCGAACTGCATGCTGGTGACTGGCGCGTCAAACTGCACTTCGCCGGGAAAGAGCAGTGAATACACATCGGCATGCCCGGGGGCGGCAAACGGCAGAGCCACCTTGAAGAGCGGCAGCGACGAATCCACATACCAGCTCGACAGGCCATGGATGTTGCGCAGCATCGATACCAGGCAGAACTCGCGCAGCTCGCCCAGGCCTGCGTGCTCGACGATCTCCAGCGTGGCCGTGTTGCCATGCACCTGCAGGCTGAGCTGCAGGTCATCCGTCAGCAGGCCATGGTGGCGGCACCAGCGCTTGAGGGCCACACCCAGGTCCGGGCTGGTCAGGGATGCGCGTGCCAGCATGCCGTAGCTGCCCCAGGGCAGTCGGCGGCTGAACCAGCCCAGGGCCTCGTCGTCCAGTTCCTGCATGGCGGCATCGGACAGGGTCTCGAACTGCAAGGCGGTGATGCCAACGGTATCTTGTTCGACCGCAAAGGGATCAATTTGCGCCAGATGCAAGGCTTTGTCCGGATTCAGGCCCCGATGCTGGTAGGCCCGTGCAATCGCGCGCACAAATGCCATGGGCGTAACAGCGGGATGGTGGATAACTGCGGATGACGGAAGCGGCTTGTTCATGGATGGGACGAAAATCTGCCAGCAAACGTTGATTGTACTGGCGACTTTTGCAACCTGCCTGCCACCATTTGCGCGGCCCGCTGGCGTATGCTGGTGCGCAATCAAGATATACCAGATACGCAGGCGCGCGCAGCGCTTTGCAGACAGGAGACAAGCATGAGCGACATCGCTTTGACGACCAGCTACGCGCGCGGCGCCACAGAGCCCCGCCTGCTGGACAAAACCATCGGGCAGCAACTGGTGGATACCGCTGCCCGCTTTGGCGACCGCGATGCGCTGATCAGCCGCCACCAGAATATCCGCCTGAGCTACCGCCAACTGCTGGCGCAGTCCTTTCAGTTGGCGAGCGCGCTGTTGCGCGCCGGCATCCAGAAGGGCGACCGCGTGGGTATCTGGTCGCACAACAATGTGGAATGGGTTTTGCTGCAATTCGCCACAGCCCATGTCGGCATCATCCTGGTCAACATCAACCCGGCCTACCGTACTTCCGAGCTGGAATATGCGCTGAACAAGGTGCAGTGCAAGGCCCTGTTCGTGATGGAGCGCTTCAAGACCAGCGATTACCTGGGTATGGTGCGCGAGTTGGCCCCTGAACTGGCAACCAGCCCACCCGGCCAATTGCAAAGTGCCAAGCTCCCCGACCTGCGTTGGGTGGTGTGGATTGACGCGGTCGGCTTAGACGCTGCCGGCTCAGGTGCGGTCGGCTCAGGTGTGCCCCAAGGTAGCGAGCAGCCCGGCATGGAGCGCTTCTCGCGCTTCATCGCCATGGGTGATGCCCAGGACCCGCAGATTGCAGAGATCGCCAGGACGCTGACGCCCTACGATCCGGTCAATATTCAGTTCACCAGTGGCACCACGGGTTTTCCGAAAGGCGCAACGCTCACCCATCGCAACATCGTCAACAACGGCTATTTCATTGGCGAAGCGATGAAGCTGACGGAGCAAGACCGGCTCTGCATTCCCGTGCCGCTCTACCACTGCTTTGGCATGGTGCTGGGCAACATGGCATGCATGACGCATGGCTCGGCCATCGTCTATCCGAACGATGGTTTTGACCCGGTCACCGTTCTGGAAGCGGTGCAGGCCGAGCGCTGCACGGGCCTGCACGGCGTACCCACGATGTTCATTGCCGAGCTGGACCACCCGCGTTTCTCGGAGTTTGACCTGTCCACCCTGCGCACCGGCATCATGGCTGGTTCGCCTTGCCCGATCGAGGTGATGAAGCGTGTGGTCAGCGAAATGAACTTGTCCGAGATCACCATCGCCTACGGGATGACGGAGACCAGCCCGGTCAGTTGCCAAAGCTCCACCGATACCCCGCTGGACAAGCGCGTTTCCACGGTGGGCAAGGTGCAACCGCATCTGGAGGTGAAGATCATCAACCCGGAAACCGGTGAGACGGCTCCCAATGGCCAGTCGGGCGAGCTGTGCACGCGCGGCTACTCGGTGATGCATGGCTACTGGGGCGACGAAGCCAAGACGCGGGAAGCCATTGATGCGGAAGGCTGGATGCATACCGGCGATCTGGCCACGATGGACACGGAGGGTTACGTCAACATCGTCGGTCGCATGAAGGACATGGTGATCCGCGGCGGTGAGAACATCTATCCGCGCGAGATTGAAGAATTCCTCTACACCCATCCCCAGGTGCAGGATGTGCAGGTAGTGGGGGTGCCCGACAGCCGCTTTGGTGAAGAGCTGTGTGCCTGGGTGATCGCCAAGACAGGGCAGTCGATCTCCGAGGACGATGTGCGCGATTACTGCAAGGGCCGCATTGCACATTACAAGGTGCCGCGCTACATCCGTTTCGTCGACGCATTTCCGATGACGGTCACCGGCAAGATCCAGAAGTTCAAGATCCGCGAGGCGATGATCGAGTCGCTGAAGCTGGAAATTGCCAAGACGGCCTGAAGGCCTGATTGCTACTAAAAGGTGAGCTTGTGGCGCGCGTCAATCCATATTCTCAGACTGGTGTAAGCCTGAAAATGGCTTACCATGCACGCCAGCAGCTACGTTTTTCAGGAGCTTTCCCGCTTGGCGGCTTGTTTGGCGGCGGCACGGCGGGCCACATCCAGGCGTTTGCGCAGGGTGATTTCACTCAGATCGAGCTCCTGCACCAGGCTGCGCAGGGATTCGTCATTGATGCGGTTGTGCTGGCGTTCGGCATAGATCGTGTGCCGCTCCACCTTGATGCACTTGAGCCGCATCTCCAACTCCATCACATAGCGTTCACGCCGCTGCTGCACCGCTTCGGGACTGGCGGCATCGGGCGCGTCGGCGGCGTCGGGCGAACGGTCTTCGTCCAGCATGTCGATACGGTTGCGGTATTCACGGGCGATGCGGCCTTCGATCTCATGCTGCTGGGCCTGCCACTCGGTGGGCTGCTGGGCGGAACTTTCGTCATTGATGGCCAGGCTGTTGATGGCTGCACGGCAGGCCGTGAGGCGCGCCTGGCGCTCTTCGATCACCGACTCGGGCTCGCTGGCCTTGGGCACGCGGCGCAGTACCAGCGGCAGGCCGATGCTGCCGATCACCAGGGTGAACAGGATGGTGCCGGTGGCCAGGAAGATCAGCATGTCGCGTGCCGGAAAAGGCTGGCCATTGTTCAGGAGCAAGGGCACGGACAGCGCGCCAGCCAGGGTGACCGCGCCGCGAATACCGGCCAGGGTGGTGGCCAGGTTCAGCCACATGTCGGGCTTTTCCACCAGCTTGCCAGCCCTGTGCGCCTTGTGCAGACTGCGGCGTACGCCCAGCATCAGCCAGATCCAGCGCAGCACCAGGAGTGCCACCGAGATGATGGCTACATAGCCCACCAGAATCCACCAGTCATGGCCCGCATCCCGCAGGGTGACACCGATGATGGATGGAAGCTGCAATCCGAGAAGCAGGAAGATGGCGCCATTGAAAGCCGATTCGACCATGGCCCAGGTGCCAGCCGTCTGCATGCGCTCGGAGATGTAGTCGGCGCGGTTCAGGTCGCCAAAATTGGTCGCCACGCCCGCCGCCACGGCGGCCAGAATGCCCGATACGCCAATTTCTTCGCCCAGCAGGTAGGCGGCAAAGGGCAGCAACACCAGCAGCAGCACCATCTGCGTGGCGGCCACATCGCCCAGGCGGCGGGTCACGGTTTCGCGCAGGTAGCTGAATCCCCAGCCCGCGACTGCGCCAACGCCCAGGCCGCCCAGGGCAATCCACAGAAATTCCTGCGTCACCTTGGCCCACGAGAACAGGCCCGTCAGGGTGGCGGCAACGGCAAACTTCAAGGCCACCAGGCCCGATGCGTCGTTCAGCAGCGATTCGCCTTCGAGCACATGCATGGTGTGTGCTGGCATACCCAGGTTGCGGGTGATGGCCGATACCGCCACTGCGTCGGTCGGCGAGATGACGGCCGCCAGTGCAAAGGCGACGGTGAGCGGCATCTCCGGAATCATCCAGTGGATCAGGTAGCCCAGACCGATCACCGTAAACAGCACCAACCCGAATGCCAATTTCAAAATAGGCTGGTACAACGCAAAGAACTCGCGCTTGGGAATGCGCCAGCCGTCGGCAAACAGCAGCGGCGGAATGAACAGCAGCATGAACAGGCCGGGATCGAAATCAATGTGCAGGCCATTCTGGGGCCACGACAGCACAGCTCCCAGCATGATCTGTATCAGCGGCAGCGGAATGGCTCGGATGTAGCGCGCAATGATGCCGGTGACGGCACCAATCATCAGCACGAGCAGGACAGTTTCAACGGTATGCATGGTCTGTGGTTTTTATAGTTACAGACTATTCTGAAAGAAAACGCGATTCTGAAGAGAACGCTGGAACATTAGACTAGAAAAGAGGACAAGCATGAGCAAACTTGGTACACAGCTGAACGCCAGATCAGCAGATTTTCAGGCCAACGCACAAGCCATGCGGGCCGTGGTGGATGATCTGCGTGCCCAGGCTGCAAAGATAGCCCAGGGCGGTGGCGAGGCTGCGCGGGCCAAGCATGTGGGCCGTGGCAAGCTCCTGCCGCGTGACCGCGTGCAGATGCTGCTCGATCCCGGTACGCCTTTTCTGGAGCTGGCGCCGCTGGCGGCTCTCAACATGTACAACAACGATGCGCCCGGCGCAGGCTTGATTGCCGGCGTGGGCCGCGTCAGTGGCGTGGACTGCATGATCGTGTGCAATGATGCCACGGTCAAAGGGGGAACGTACTACCCGATGACGGTAAAAAAGCATTTGCGGGCGCAAGAAATTGCTGCGCAAAATCGCCTGCCCTGCATCTACCTCGTCGACTCGGGTGGCGCCAACCTGCCCAACCAGGACGACGTCTTCCCCGACCGCGAGCATTTCGGCCGCATCTTCTTCAACCAGGCCAACATGTCGGCCCAGGGCATTGCGCAGATCGCCGTGGTGATGGGCAGCTGCACGGCTGGTGGCGCCTATGTGCCGGCGATGAGCGATGAGTCCATCATCGTCAAGAACCAGGGCACCATCTTCCTGGGCGGTCCGCCGTTGGTGAAGGCCGCCACGGGCGAAGTCGTGAGCGCAGAAGACCTGGGCGGCGGCGATGTGCACACGCGCCTCTCAGGTGTGGCCGACCATCTGGCCGACAACGACACCCATGCGCTGGCGCTGGCGCGCAAGGCCGTCAGCCACCTCAACAAGGCCAAGGCCACCAATCCGGCGGACCGGGCGCCGCAGGCACCGGCCTATCCGGCCGAAGAGCTGTACGGTGTGATTCCGGTCGACACCCGCAAGCCCTTTGATGTGCGCGAGATCATTGCCCGCGTGGTTGACGGCAGCGACTTCGACGAGTTCAAGAGCCGCTTCGGCTCCACCCTGGTGTGCGGCTTTGCCCGTATCGAAGGCATGGAGGTGGGCATCATCGCCAACAACGGCATTCTGTTCAGCGAATCGGCGGTCAAGGGTGCGCACTTCATTGAGTTGTGCTGCCAGCGCAAGATTCCGCTGGTGTTCCTGCAGAACATCACCGGCTTCATGGTCGGCCGCAAATACGAAAATGAAGGTATTGCCCGCCATGGCGCCAAGCTGGTGACAGCCGTGGCAACGGCAAGTGTCCCCAAGTTCACCATCATCATTGGTGGCAGCTTTGGCGCCGGTAACTACGGTATGTGCGGCCGTGCGTATTCGCCGCGCTTCCTGTGGATGTGGCCCAACGCGCGCATCAGCGTGATGGGTGGGGAGCAGGCGGCCAGCGTGCTGGCAACCGTCAAGCGCGACGGCATCGAAGCCAAGGGGGGCCAGTGGAGTGCAGAGGAGGAAGAGGCTTTCAAAGCACCGATCCGCCAGCAGTACGAAGACCAGGGCCACCCCTATTACGCATCGGCCCGCCTGTGGGATGACGGGGTGATCGACCCCGCCGACACCCGCCGTGTGCTGGCGCTGGGTCTGGCGGCCACGCGCAACGCGCCGATTGAAGACACCCGGTTCGGCGTGTTCCGCATGTAAATTTTGGATGTTTCAGGCTGTTGGCACACGACAGGTGTGCGCAGACGGTCCTGAAACCATAGCAATTTTCTTGCAGATGTGAGACAGGCGCTGCCGCGAGGCAGCAGCGAGGACAACCATGAAAAGCACGTTTTTGACCGTAGAAGCCACCGGGCAGGTCGCCACCATCACCCTGACCCAGCCCGATGTGCGCAATGCTTTCAGCGATGCCGTCATCGCCGACATCACCAAGGCCTTCCAACTGGTGGGCCAGCAGGAGCATGTGCGCGCCGTGGTGCTGGCGGCCGAAGGCCCAGCTTTCTGCGCAGGTGCCAACCTGAACTGGATGCGCGCCATGGCCGACTACACGCGCGAGGAAAACCTGGTGGACGCCGGCAAGCTGGCCGAGATGCTGCGCGTGATCTACGAATGCGAAAAACCCACCATTGCCCGCGTGCAAGGCGATGTCTATGCCGGTGGCATGGGCCTAGTCGCGTGCTGCGACATGGCGGTGGTTTCCTCCAATGCAGGTTTCTGCCTCAGCGAGGTCAAGATTGGCCTGATTCCCGCCACCATCAGCCCCTACGTGATCCGTGCCATGGGGCCGCGCGCCTCGCACCGCTACTTTCTGACGGGCGAGCGTTTTGATGCCGCAGAGGCCCTGCGCATTGGCTTTGTGCACCAGGTGGTCGAGAGCGATGCGCTCGATGGCGCTGTGGACGGCCTGCTCAAGCACCTGCTGAGCGCGGGGCCCGCAGCAGTGCGAGCCTGCAAGAAGCTGGTGCTGGATGTGGCCGAACGCGAGATCAATGCTGGCTTGATCCAGGCCACGGTCGAAGGCATTGCCGACATCCGTGCCAGCGCTGAAGGCAAGGAGGGCGTGCAGGCATTCTTGAACAAACGCAAACCCGGATGGCTGGGAGGCTGATTCAGCAACAAAGCGACCTTGGATGGCAGGCAGCAGGCGGTCGTTGGCGCTATAACCAGCGCGTTTGCTGATTCGATTTGAGGAGCCCGAACCATGGACATCTGGAACACCATCGTCAACTGGCTGCACGGCATTGGCGTGCATCTGGACAAGGACACGGCGCAAACCGTGGGGCAGGCGGCCGACCAGGTCGGCCAGGTGGCGAACCAGATGGGCCACGCCATGGCGCAGTGGGACTGGGGCCAGTTGATGGCGCTGGCCGCAGCACTGGGCTGGGCCAGTGGGTTCCGGCTGTACGCCGTGGTTTTTGTGACGGGCATGCTGGGTGCAACGGGCTGGCTGCCGCTGCCCGGGGCTCTGACGGTGCTGCAGCAGCCAGTGATCCTGGTCATCAGCGGTGCGCTGCTGTTCGTCGAGTTCTTTGCCGACAAGATTCCGGGTGTGGATTCGGTGTGGGATGCGGTGCAAAGCGTGATTCGTGTACCCGCAGGTGCCGCATTGGCGGCCAGCGTTTTCGGTGCGGACAACGCCACCATGGCCACGGCCGCGGCGCTGATGGGCGGAACTCTGGCATTGAGCAGCCAGGTGGCCAAGACCACCACGCGCGCGGCCATCAATACCAGTCCGGAGCCCTTTTCCAACTGGGGTGCCAGCCTGGTGGAAGACGGCGCATCCATCGGCGCGGTGTGGCTGGCCATCAACCACCCGGTGGTGTTTGCCGTGGCGCTGGCCGTGGTGCTGGTGGTGATGTGGATTGTGACCTGGACGCTGTGGAAATTCTTGAAGGCCGTCATCCGCCGGGTGCGGCGCTGGATGGGCTATGACGAACCGGTGGTGCCGGCGACGAGCACCGAGATGCAACGCTTTTGATGGTGCATGGCTGCCCCCCGAGGGCAAGCACATGTGGCTAAGAAATACTGAGGAGATTTTTTATGTATACCAAGATTTTGATCGCCAACCGCGGTGAAATCGCCTGCCGCGTGGCGGCAACCGCCCGCCGCATGGGCATCAAGACCGTGGCTGTGTATTCGGATGCCGATGCGCAGGCCAAGCATGTGGCCGCCTGCGATGAATCAGTGCATATCGGCGGCTCGGCCCCCAAGGACAGTTACCTGCGCTGGGAACGCATCATCGAAGCGGCCAAGGCCACGGGTGCGCAGGCCATCCACCCCGGCTACGGTTTTCTGAGCGAGAACGAAGACTTTGCTGCCGCGTGTGCGGGCGCTGGCCTGGTGTTCATCGGCCCACCCGCTAACGCCATCCGCGCAATGGGCTTGAAGGCCGAATCCAAGCAGTTGATGGAAAAGGCGGGCGTGCCATTGGTGCCCGGCTACCACGGCGCGGGCCAGGATCCGGCCATGCTGCACAAGGAGGCAGACCGCATTGGTTACCCCGTGCTGATCAAGGCAAGTGCTGGCGGTGGCGGCAAGGGCATGCGCCTGGTGGAAAAGTCCGAAGACTTTGCAGCGGCGCTGGAATCGTGCAAGCGCGAAGCCATCAACAGCTTTGGCAACGATGCCGTGCTGATCGAGAAATACGTGCTGCGCCCACGCCATATTGAAATCCAGGTGTTTGGCGATACCCATGGCAACTGCGTCTACCTGTTCGAGCGCGACTGCTCGGTGCAGCGCCGCCACCAGAAGGTGCTGGAAGAGGCGCCCGCCCCTGGCATGACCGAAGCCCTCCGCAAGCAGATGGGCGAGGCGGCTGTTGCCGCTGCCAAGGCCGTGGGCTATGTGGGAGCTGGCACGGTGGAGTTCATCGTCGAGCAGCCCGGTGGCTACGACCAGCCAGAAGTCATGAAGTTCTACTTCATGGAGATGAACACCCGCCTGCAGGTGGAGCACCCGGTGACCGAGGCCATCACGGGCGAAGACTTGGTTCAGTGGCAACTGTTGGTGGCCAATGGCCAGCCGCTGCCCAAGCAGCAGGAGGATCTGAAGATCATCGGCCACGCCATCGAAGCGCGTATCTGCGCTGAAAACCCCGAGAACAATTTCCTGCCCGCCACCGGCACCTTGCATGTCTATCGCAAGCCCGTGTGCAGCAGTTTTGCCATCAGCGATGTGCGCATCGACGATGGTGTGCGCGAAGGCGATGCGATCAGCCCGTTCTACGACAGCATGATCGCCAAACTCATCGTGCATGGACAGGACCGCGCGCAGGCATTGGCGCGCCTGGACGCAGCGCTGGCGGCGGTGCGCATCGTGGGCCTGCAGACCAACGTGCAGTTCCTGCGCCATATTCTGGCCACGCCGTCGTTTGCACAGGCCAAGCTCGATACTGCGCTGATCCAGCGCGAAGAGGCGCGCCTCTTCAAGCGCCGCACCCTGGGCGTGGACACGGCCGCAGCTGCCGCTGTGGTGGCGGAGCTGTTGCTGGAGCGCACTGGTGAAACCGCAGACCCATTCAGCCGTCGCGATGGGTGGCAGTCGCACGGTGTGACCGAGCGCCGCTTTGATTTCGAGTTTGGCGGCGACAAGCTGCAGGCCGCATTGCGCTATGAGCCCAGCGGCCTGGTGCTGACGGTGGGTGATGCCAGCGGTCCGCTGCAATTCACGCCGAATGGCGAACTGGTGGAGTTGCAGTTCAACGGACATCGCGACCAGATCCAGACCTGGCAGCAAGGCGAAGTGGTGCATGTGTTTGCACCGCGTGGCGCTGCCGAGATCACTGCCATCGATGCGCTGGCCCACGCGGGAGACGCAGGCAGCGAAGGCGGCCGGCTCACCGCCCCGATGCCCGGCAAGGTTGTATCGTTTGCCGTGAAGGCGGGCGACAAGGTGAGCAAGGGCCAGCCCCTGGCAGTGATGGAGGCCATGAAGATGGAGCACACCATTGCCGCGCCTGCCGACGGCGAAGTGGTGGAGTTGTTGTTCGTTCCCGGCGACCAGGTGACCGAAGGCGCCGAGTTGCTCAAGCTCAAGGCTGCTGAGTGAGGCAGGCGCGCTTCCTGCCTCGTGGATGACGGGGCAGGGCGCTTTTCTATGCTGAAATGCAGGCCATGAAGATCGTCGTCTATTCCGAAGGGGGCAACCCCGCAGCCTGGCTGGCTGCCATTGCCCAGCATATTCCGAACGCGCAGGCCTGGGCCTGGGCTCCTGGCGCACCGCAGGCCGATTACGCGCTGGTGTGGCGCCCGCCGCAGCAAATGCTGGATGAGCAGGGCGCAGGGCTCAAGGCACTTTTCAACATGGGTGCCGGCGTGGATGGCTTGCTGCAGTTGCAGCTGCCCGCGAATGTGCCCGTGGTGCGGCTGGAGGACGCAGGCATGGCGGTGCAGATGGCCGAGTATGTGTGCCACGCGGTGATCGACCATTTCCGAAGCCTCAGCCAATACCGCGCGCAACAGCTGGCCGGCGAGTGGAAACTGGCCCCACTTCGCATGCGCAGCGATTTCCCGGTGGGCATCATGGGCCTGGGCGTGTTGGGTGACCGCGTTGCCAAGGCGGTGGCACAGTTTGGCTTTCCGGTGCTCGGCTGGAGCCGTTCTGCCAAGCAGATCGACGGTGTACAGACGTTTAGCGGCGCGGAGCAATTTACGGATTTTCTGGCGGGCACGCGCATCCTGGTCAATCTGCTGCCGTTGACGCCAGAGACAGAAAACATCATCGACAGCCAACTGCTGGGGCAACTGCAGCGCGGCGCGTATGTCATCAATGTGGCCCGTGGCGGGCACTTGGTGGAGGCGGATCTGCTGGCCTCCATCGACAGCGGCCAGGTGGCCGGGGCGATGCTCGATGTGTTCCGCACGGAACCATTGCCGGCGGACCATCCATTCTGGCGCTGCCCGCAGATCAGCATCACGCCGCATGGCTCCGCCCGCACCTTGCCGGAGGAGACCTTGCAGCAGATTCTGCGCAAGCTCCAGGCTTTTGCTGCGGGAGAGCGTGTGACCGGTGTGGTGTATGCCGACCGTGGATATTGAACGCAATTGTCTGAACCTGATGGAAAAGAAACAAGGAGCACCCATGGCTACCTATCCCAAGCAAGTCAAGATCATCGATGTGGGCCCCCGCGACGGCCTGCAGAACGAGAAATCACCCGTGCCTGCCTCGGTCAAGATCGAGCTGGTGCACCGCCTGCAGGATGCAGGGCTCAAGGAGATTGAGGTCACCAGCTTTGTGTCGCCCAAATGGGTGCCGCAGATGGGCGACAACGCCGAGGTGATGGCTGGTGTGCAGCGGAGGGCGGACGTGCAGTATTCGGTGCTCACGCCCAACATGAAGGGGTACGAGGCCTCCGTCGATTCCCAACCTGACGAGATCGTGGTGTTTGGTGCGGCGAGCGAGGCCTTTAGCCAGAAGAACATCAACTGCAGCATTGCCGAGAGCATTGAGCGCTTTGCGCCGGTGGTGGCTGCAGCCAAGGCCGCAGGCATTGCAGTGCGCGGTGCCATGAGCTGCACTGTGGGCTGCCCTTATGAAGGCGAGATCGCTCCATCGCGCGTCGCCTACCTCGCAGAGCTGATGAAGGGCATCGGCGTGGAACGGGTCGATGTGGCCGATACGATTGGCGTGGGCACGCCGCTGAAAGTGCAAAAGGCAATCGAGGCGACCCTGCCGTATTTTGATGTGGACCATGTCTCTGGACACTTCCACGACACCTACGGTCAGGCGCTGTCCAACACCTTGGCGGCATTGCAGATGGGTGTCTGGAACTTCCAGTCGTCCATTGCAGGCCTGGGCGGTTGCCCTTATGCCAAGGGCGCCACGGGCAATGTGGCAACCGAGGATGTGGTCTACATGCTGCACGGCATGGGCATCGAGACCGGCATTGATCTGGACAAGCTGGTCGATGCTGGCATCTTCATCAGTGATTTCCTGCAGCGCAAGCTCAATTCGCGCGTGGCGGTGGCGCTGATCAACAAGCGGGCTGGCTGATGTGGCCTTGACCGCAAAGGTGTAACGCAAAGCCCGCCCTGTGCAGTGCGGGCTTTGTTTTGAACGAAATGCGGTTGCAGTGCTTCATCAATGGGTGCTGATAGCTATCAAAAATGAAGTGTATTGCCATGGTCGCTGCGGCAGTGAAGGCAGGGCGGCACAATCTGGGCATCAAGACCAAGGAGCAAGAACCATGTGTGGAGCGGAGTTGAAGAGCCTGCCTGAAGGCGTGCAGCGTGTCGCTAGGGTGCTGCAGGACAAGGGCCATCCGCATGCGCCACAGATGCTCAATGACGCGGCGCGCACGGCACAGGAAGCCGCCGATGCACTGGGTATCGTGGTGGGGCAGATCGCCAAGAGCATCATCTTCCGGCGCAAGAGCGATGACGCCTGTGTGCTGGTGATTGCCTCCGGCGACCGGCGCGTGGACGAAAAGAAGGTGGAGGCGCTGATTGGCAAGGTAGGCAAGGCCGACGCCGACTTTGTGAGGGAACGCACGGGGTTTGCGATTGGCGGAGTGTCGCCCGTAGGGCACGCCAGCGAACCTGTCACCCTGATCGACCGCGATCTGTACCGCTTTGCTCAGGTATGGGCTGCCGCAGGCCACCCTTATGGCGTATTTCCGCTCGCTCCTCAGGATCTGGAGAAACTGACTGGCGCGCCGGTGGCTGACGTGGTGAAGGATGCGGCATGACCGAGTTGGATGACAAACTGGCCGAGCCGGTATATACCAATGCGCCTTTGGCGGCGCGGACCAAGCTGGTCCGCGCCAGTGGTGCATTTGCAGCGGGGTATGACGATGTGGTGCCTTCGCCGTGCGTGTCGGTCTGCAAAATGAATGCGGACCGCAGCCTGTGCCTGGGATGCTATCGCTCGATTGACGAGATCCGTGCCTGGTCCAAATCCGATAACGCAGACCGCTTGCAGATGTGGCAGCAATTGCTGGCCCGTGCGGGCCTGGGCCACGACGGGCGTGCGTTGCCAAAGGACGAGCAGGCCCAATAGGCGCGCAATGGCGCAGCCAACCAACGCTGTGTTGTGACTGTGGTGGAGAGGATCGTATGAAGACTGTTGATTTCTACCTGGATTTTGTCTCGCCCTATGCGTGGCTGGCGTTTCATGCGCTGCCTAAGGCTTTGCAAGGCCACAGCGTGCACGTGCGCTATACGCCGGTGTTGCTGGGGGCCTTGCTGCAGCAGCACAACAACCCTGGTCCTGCAGGTATCGCAGGCAAGCGTGAATGGACCTATCGCCATGTCAGCTGGCTGGGACACTCGCTCGGCTGTGGCCTGGATATGCCTGCGCAACGCCCATTCAACCCCTTGCCGCTGCTGCGTCTGGCACTGCGTACCAGCCACGACGGCCATATCAACCGCTTTACCGCTGACGCCATCTTTCGCCATGTGTGGCTGGGTGGCGCTGCTGCACTGGATGCCGACCGCCTGCAGGCGCTGGAGCTGCAGTTGGCAGAGCAGATCAAGAAGGATGAGGGCGCTGATCAACGCGCCAAGGACCTGTTGCGTCGCAATACCGATGCTGCTGTGGCGGCTGGCGTTTTTGGGGTGCCCGCCGTGGCTGTGGATGGCAAGCAGTTCTGGGGGCTGGATGGCCTGCCGATGCTGACAGCCTACCTGAATGGCGACGCCTGGTTTGCGGGCAATGAATGGGACAGCGTCGCGAACCGGCCATCGGGGCTCAAGCCCGCCTGATCCGGCCCTTATTGCCAAAGATCAGACATGAAAAAACCGGGCGAGCCCGGTTTTTTTGTGGATCGATGGTATGCCATCAGTGCCCGGAGGCACCCGCTGCACCCAGGCCGGTTTCGGAGCGCACCTGTTGCGCGGCGAATGCATCGCGTTCCTTGGCTGCCTGGGCGCTCTTGTCCAGCACCGAGAACAGCCAGACGCCGACGAAGCCGATGGTCATCGAGAAGAGTGCGGGCGAGGTGTAGGGGAACCAGGCCGAGCCCTTGGGGTAGCCCAGCGTTGCTTCCCACACCGAGGGCGAGACGATGGTGAGCGCCACTGATGAGATCAAGCCCAGAAAGCCGCCGATCACCGCACCACGGGTGGTGCAGCCCTTCCACAGCACCGACAGCAGCAGTACCGGGAAGTTGGCCGAAGCCGCCACCGCGAAGGCCAGTGACACCATGAAGGCGATGTTCTGCTTTTCGAACACGATGCCCAGCAGCACGGCGATGATGCCCAGGGCCAGGGTGGTGATGCGGGAGACGCGCAGCTCCGAAGCGCTGTCAGCCTTGCCATGCTTGAATACGGTGGCATACAGGTCGTGCGAGACGGCAGAAGCGCCCGACAGCGTCAGGCCAGCAACGACCGCCAGGATGGTGGCGAAGGCAACGGCCGAGATGAAGCCGTAGAACACATCGCCGCCCACGCTCTTGGCTACCAGCACGGCTGCCATGTTGGCGGTGCCGGCGCCGCCCTTGATCACACCCTTGGCGGTATCGGCCAATTCAGGGTTGGTCAGTACCATGGTGATGGCGCCGAAGCCGATGATGAAGATGACGATGTAGAAATAGCCGATCCAGGTGGTGGCCCAGAACACGCTCTTGCGCGCTTCCTTGGCATCAGGCACGGTGAAGAAGCGCATCAGAATGTGGGGCAGGCCCAGCGTGCCGAACATCAATGCCATGCCGAAGCTGATGGCAGAGATCGGGTCCTTGATGAAGCCGCCCGGCCCCATGATCGACAGGCCCAGCTTGGCAGCCAGATCGGGCGCCGCGCCGCCATTGGTGGCAATCTCGGTCTTGACGCGCACGCCGTCGGCAAACAGCTTTTCGAGGCTGAAGCCATAGTGGGCCATGATCATGAAGGCCATGAAGGTGACGCCCGCCAGCAGCAGGCAGGCCTTGATGATCTGCACCCAGGTCGTGGCCGTCATGCCGCCGAACAGTACGTAGATCATCATCAGCGCGCCTACCAGCACTACGGCGATCCAGTAGTCCAGGCCAAACAGCAGCTTGATCAGCTGGCCGGCGCCCACCATCTGGGCAATCAGGTAGAAGGCCACCACCACCAGCGTGCCGCTGGCAGCAAAGGCGCGGAACGGGCCTTGCGCAAAGCGATAGCCCGCCACATCGGCAAAGGTGAATTTGCCCAGGTTGCGCAGCCGCTCGGCCAGCAGGAAGGTCAGGATCGGCCAGCCCACCAGAAATCCGATGGAGTAGATCAGTCCGTCATAGCCGCTGGCCATGACCGATGCCGAAATGCCCAGAAAGGATGCGGCCGACATGTAGTCACCTGCGATGGCGAGGCCATTCTGGAAGCCGGTGATGCCGCCGCCAGCGGTGTAGAAGTCAGCTGCCGACCGCGTCTTGGACGCTGCCCATTTGGTGATCCACAGCGTTCCCGCTACGAAGGCCACGAAGAGGATGATGGCCGTCCAGTTGGTGGCCTGCTTGGCGGTCTCGCCGACATCGCC
Organism: Comamonas sp. 4034; assembly: GCF_050434545.1. Taxonomy (NCBI): domain Bacteria; kingdom Pseudomonadati; phylum Pseudomonadota; class Betaproteobacteria; order Burkholderiales; family Comamonadaceae; genus Comamonas; species Comamonas sp. 4034. Next base: position 42,507 of record NZ_JBNDIT010000022.1, read on the forward strand.
GCCAGCGGCATGTGCGGCACCTGCCATGGCCAGTGCAGCGGGAAGAATGAGATTGCGGATGTTCATTGGGCGACGTCCTTGAGGATTTGCTGCGTCATGGCGTCGTACTCGGTGTTGGCGCGCCGCACATAGATGCCGGTGATGAGGACGGTGAAGATGATCACGCCCAGGGCAATAGGGATGCCCAAGGTAGTGATGCCTGTGCCCAGGGGCTTGGCGAGGAATTCCTTGTCAAAGGCGATGAGCCCGATATAGCCGTAGTAGACGACCAGCATCAGGATGGTGAGCGTCCAGCCGAAGGCATTGCGCTTGCGCTTGAGTTCCTGGTACCGGGGATTGGCTTGGATTTTGGCAACGACAGGGTCGTTCATGTTGTGTCTCCAATGAGTGGACCGCATGGGGCGCAGCAATTGAATTGCTGCGTCCATTGGATTCTGGAAAGTACAACTGACGAACCGCTTACGAACCTGCCCGGGTTCGCCCCTGCAACAGGTGGGCTGCGGGTAAGTCCTGATGAAAAAAGAATGTTTGTAACTGGGTGTGAGATGTTTTTGTAAGGAGTTAGTCAGCAATCGTCCGGATAGTGCATCTCGGGCGATGCCCCGTTGCGTTGTCCACCCTAGCGACAGAAAAATTCAGGAGACATCTATGGCAACCAGTGCAGCAGCACGGCCGATGACGAAGGAAGAGCGCAAGGTCATCTTCGCCTCGTCACTCGGTACCGTTTTTGAGTGGTACGACTTCTATCTCTACGGTTCACTGGCGGCCATCATCGCCAAGCAGTTCTTTTCGGGGCTCGATCCTACTTCTGCCTTCATTTTTGCGCTGCTGGCATTCGCCGCAGGCTTTATCGTGCGGCCGTTCGGCGCGCTGGTGTTTGGCCGCCTGGGGGACATGATCGGTCGCAAGTACACCTTTCTGGTCACCATCCTGCTGATGGGTGCCTCGACCTTCATCGTCGGTATCCTGCCCAACTACGCCAGCATTGGCGTAGCCGCTCCCATCATCCTGATCGTGCTGCGCATGCTGCAAGGTCTGGCGTTGGGTGGCGAGTATGGCGGCGCGGCAACCTATGTGGCCGAGCATGCGCCGCATGGCAAGCGGGGCGCCTACACCTCATGGATTCAGACCACGGCAACGCTGGGCCTGTTCATGTCGCTGCTGGTGATTCTGGGCACACGCACTGCAATGGGCGAGCCTGCCTTCAATGACTGGGGCTGGCGCATTCCGTTCCTGGTGTCGATCGTCCTGCTGGGTGTGTCGGTGTGGATTCGCATGACCTTGTCGGAGTCGCCCGCGTTCCAGCGCATGAAGGCGGAAGGCAAGACCTCCAAGGCACCTCTGAAGGAGTCCTTTGGCCAGTGGAAGAACCTGAAGATCGTGATCCTGGCGCTGGTGGGGCTGACTGCTGGCCAGGCGGTGGTTTGGTACTCCGGTCAGTTCTACTCGCTGTTCTTCCTGACGCAGCAACTGAAGGTGGATGCAGTGACCGCCAATCTGATGATTGCCGTGGCCCTGCTGATCGCTACGCCGTTCTTCGTGATCTTTGGTTCGCTGTCCGACAGGATCGGCCGCAAGCCCATCATCATGGCTGGCTGCCTGCTGGCGGTGCTGACCTATTTCCCTGTGTTCAAGATGCTGACCGAAGCGGCCAATCCGGATCTGGCAGCGGCGCAGGCGAGGAACAAGGTGGTGGTGGTGGCCAATCCGGCCGAATGCTCCTTCCAGTTCAACCCCACAGGCACCTCCAAGTTCACCAGCTCCTGCGACGTGGCCAAGCAGTTGCTGGCTGCCAACTCGGTGAGCTATGAAACCGAAGCGGCGCCTGCTGGCACGGCTGCGGTCATCAAGATCGGCAACGATGTGATTCCGAGCTACAGCGCAGCGGGCCTCCCAGGCGATGAGCTGAAAGCCAAGGACGCGGCTTTCAAGAAGGCTGTGGCGGAAACCCTGGCCAAGGACGGCTATCCCACCAAGGCAGACCCTGCCAAGATGAACAAGGTGCTGATGGTGGTGCTGCTGACCTACCTGGTGATTCTGGTAACCATGGTGTACGGGCCGATTGCCGCCATGCTGGTGGAAATGTTCCCGACCCGCATCCGCTACACCTCCATGTCGCTGCCCTATCACATCGGCAATGGCTGGTTTGGCGGGCTGTTGCCTACCACGGCGTTCGCCATCGTGGCGCAGACTGGCAATATGTACAACGGGCTGTGGTACCCGATCATCATTGCCGGTATCACCTTCGTGATCGGAACGCTCTTCATCCGCGAAACCAAGGACGTGGATATTTACGCAGACGACTGATCTGCTTTCAAACAGGCGGTATTGGGAAGGCGCGAGAAGTGCCTCCTGATGCATACAAGAACAGCGCCTTCGGGCGCTGTTTTCATTGCGGCACCTTGCTGAGGACGTTTCTAATGGTTAATACTAGGAATGTCATCAAACTGTGGTAGCAACGCGTCACTCTTCCAAAAACACTCTGACAAATCACTGGCTTCCTCAGGCCTCCCGCCTAAAATTTGCAAGCTATGCAAAGCAATGCGTCAATCTGTATCTACAGTTGCCGCCTGTGCGATGCACAAAAATTCAATAACCCATCTCCCGAGGACTCTATGCGCACCCTGAACCGTTTGATGATTGCAGGCCTGGCAATTGCCGGCTCCACCGCCGCTCTGGCTCAAAGCAGCGTACAAGTGTATGGCCGTATCAACACCACAGTGGAACGCCAAAAGGCGGGTGACGAAACGACTACGGGTCTGTACAACAACTCGTCGCGTATCGGTTTCATGGGCACGGAAGACCTGGGTGGCGGCCTGAAGGCTGGCTTCGTGCTGGAATCGGGTTTTGCCTCGGATACCGGCGCTGGCAACTCGGGCGGCGGCATGAGCTTCAACCGTCAGAGCGAAGTGAATCTGTCGGGCAACTTCGGTCAGATCCGTCTGGGCCACTGGACGCCTTCTTCGTACTTCGCTACGGCCGACTACATCAGCATGCACAACCACGACACGGGTTCGTCGGCTGATGCCTTCTACGCCTATGTGTCGAACGACGGCAAGTCGCCTTCCTACATCTCCAACGGTGTTGCGTACAAGACGCCTACCTTCGGCGGCTTCAACGTGGAAGTGGCGACGGGCCTGTACGAAAAGAACGCGCAGTTCGGCAACAAGAACCTGTACGACGTGGCCGCCAACTATGAAAACGGCCCTCTGGCACTGGGCGCTGGCTACACCAAGCTCGACAACTCGCAGCAGTTCGCGATCCGCGGCTTCTACAAGATTGGCTCCAACATCCTGCTGGGCGGCTACGTGCAGCGCAGCAAGAACATGGGCTTTGACCAGGTCTTTGGTGCCGACACCGGTACCCGCACCGCATACCGCCTGTCGGGTGCCTACCTGCTGGGTAACAACGAGTTCCACCTGAACGTGGGCAAGGCCGGCAAGATGAAGAACGTGGAAGACAGCTCCGCGCTGCAGTACACCCTGGGCTACAACTACAACCTGAGCAAGCGCACCAAGGTGTATGGCTACTACACCAAGGTCAACAACAAGGCTGGTGCTTCGTACATGACCGGCACTGCCGGTGCCGATTTCAGCTCCTTCGCTGTCGGCGTGCGCCACAACTTCTAAGTTGCCTGGGCGGCAGAAAGCCGATCCCCAAAAAACCCGCATTCTCAGGAGTGCGGGTTTTTTTATGTCCCGGTGCTCAGTGGCTCAGTGGGGATTACTCTCTGAATCTGTAAATATGTACAGTAGTTTTTAGGGCTTTGGTACAGGTCTGCTGCGCGTGCCGGTGAACTCCCTAGAATGGTTGCTCTTGGCTTTTTTGGTCTTGTACAGCCGTGCATTCCGATCTGCCTCCGCGTTGCTGCACGCTGCTTTTTCAGGTGGATGGCCAGCACGGATGTCGGGTTGCTTGTGGGAGGCTGTGCTCCGTATTACTGGGTAAATCATCGGTATGGCACAGGAAAATATTCGCATCCGTGGTGCGCGTCAGCACAACCTCAAGAATCTGGATCTGGACATTCGCACGGGTGAATTGACGGTGGTGACGGGCCCGAGTGGCTCGGGCAAATCGAGCCTGGTGTTCGACACCCTGTACGCCGAAGGCCAGCGCCGCTATGTCGAGACTTTCAGTGCCTATGCGCGCCAGTTTCTCGACCGCATGGACAAGCCCGCTGTAGACAAGGTCGAAGGTGTTCCGCCGGCCATTGCCATCGACCAGACCAACCCCGTGCGCAGCTCCCGCTCCACTGTGGGCACGATGACGGAGCTGAACGACCACCTGAAGTTGCTCGTGGCGCGTGCAGGCCATCTGTTTGATCTGCAGACCGCGCTGCCGGTGCAGCATGACACGCCGGAGAGCATCTATGAACAGCTGGTGGCGCGCACGCAGGCCGATGATCCGCGCATCGTGATCACCTTCCCGGTCGAGCTGCCTGCCAATACCAGTGCAGAGCAAGTGGAACAGTGGTTGTCCGCCAGCGGTTTTACGAAGGTGCAGGCTGAGCGTGAAATAGATGCTCCAGCACACAATAGCCAAGCGCAGGATGCTATCAAAAAGAAAGCAAGCGCCGTCAAGACCAAAGTGGCCAAGGCTGGCAAGGGCGACGCAGCGCCGGAGCGCGTCAAGGTGCTGGATGTGGTGGCCGACCGGTTCCGCATCAGCAAGGCAGAGAAGGCGCGGGTGATCGAAGCCATTGAAGTGGCGCTCAAGCGCGGCAGCGGCGTGATGACGGTGTACACGATTCCGGATGCCGAAGAGGTGGCCGAAGCCCGGGAGCCCGTGCTGTGGAAGTTTTCCTCCGGCCTGCATTGCCCGGAAAGCGGTCTGCGCTACCGCGAGCCGATCCCGTCGATGTTCTCGTTCAACTCCGCCGTGGGTGCCTGCGAGGCCTGCCGGGGATTTGGCCGGGTGATTGGTGTGGACTGGGGTTTGGTCATCCCGAACGAAAAGTTGACGCTACGCACCGGTGCCATCAAGCCGATCCAGACCCCCGCCTGGAAGGAGATCCAGGACGATCTGATGCGCCATGCCGAAGCGCACGGAATACCGCGCGACACGGCGTGGGCCAAGATGACGGCCGAGCAGAAGGACTGGGTCATCAACGGCGAAGCGAGCTACAAGGAAGGCAACTGGAGTCGCCAGTGGTACGGTATCCGCCGCTACTTTGAATACCTGGAAACCAAGGCCTACAAGATGCATATCCGCGTCTTGCTGTCCAAATACCGCAGCTATACGCCGTGTCCCACCTGCGGCGGTGCCCGCCTCAAGACCGAGAGCCTGCTGTGGCGGGTGGGCAGCAAGCAGGATGCCGATGTTGCCTTGCCGCCCGCCAAGCGCTTCATGCCGCGCGGTGTGGGCTGGACGCGTGCGCAGTTGGAGAATTTGCCGGGCCTGAGCCTGCACGACCTGATGCTGCTGCCCATCGAGCGTCTGCGCGATTTCTTTGCGAGCATGGACATTCGTCGCAGCAATGATGGTGATGCGCAAGCTCTGAAGCTATTGCACGAAGAAATCACCAACCGCCTCAAATACCTGTGCGATGTGGGCATCGGCTACCTGACGCTGGATCGCCAGAGCCGTACCCTCAGCGGTGGCGAGGTGCAGCGCATCAACTTGACGACGGCGCTGGGCACATCGCTGGTCAACACCTTGTTCGTGCTTGATGAGCCTTCCATCGGGCTGCACCCGCGCGACATGGAGCGCATTACCGTGGCCATGCGGCGCCTGCGCGACGCGGGCAACACCTTGGTGGTGGTCGAGCACGACCCCGCTGTGATGTTTGCCGCCGACCGCATGATCGACATGGGCCCGGGCCCTGGGGAAAAAGGCGGCCAGATTGTTTTTGATGGCACCACCGCCGAGCTGCGCCGGGCCGATACCTTGACCGGCGCCTACCTGGGTGGCCGCAAGCAGGTTGGCATGGGTGCCAAGCGGATGGTGACCGAGAGCACGCCGCGCCTGATTCTGGAAGGCGCGACCGAGCACAACCTGCAGAACGTGTCGGTGGATTTTCCCCTGCAGCGCATGGTCGTCGTGACGGGAGTGTCAGGCTCGGGCAAGTCCACGCTGATCCAGGACGTGCTGGCGCCTGCGTTGATGCGCCATTTTGGCAAACCCACCGAATCGGCCGGCGCGCACGAGCGCCTGCTCGGTGCCGATCACCTGGCCGATGTGGTGTTTGTGGACCAATCCCCCATTGGCAAGACTGCGCGCTCCAACCCCGTCAGCTACGTGGGAGCGTGGGACGCCGTGCGCGAGCTGTTTGCCACGGCACCCCTGTCGCAGCAGCGCGGCTACACCGCATCCAAGTTCAGCTTCAACAGTGGCGATGGGCGCTGCCCAACGTGTGGCGGCTCGGGTTTCGAGCATGTGGAGATGCAGTTCCTGTCGGACGTGTACCTGCGCTGCCCCGATTGCAATGGCCAGCGCTACCGGCCCGAGATTCTGGAGGTGCGCATCGAGCGGGATGGCCGACTGATGACCGTGGCCGATGTGCTGGAGCTGACCGTGAGCGAGGCCGCCACCCTGTTTGCCAAGGACCGCGACGTGATCCGTGCGCTGCAGCCGATTGTGGATGTGGGGCTGGAGTATGTGAAGCTCGGCCAGCCCGTGCCTACGCTCAGCGGCGGTGAGGCACAGCGCCTCAAACTTGCCGGTTTTCTGGCAGAAGCCGCGAAGAGTGCATCCAAATCCAGGCAACCGGTGGCCAAGAAGGGTACGCTGTTCCTGTTCGATGAGCCCACCACGGGTCTGCACTTTGAAGACATCGCCAAGCTGATGCGCGCATTGCGCAAGCTGCTGGAGGCGGGCCACTCGCTGATCGTGATCGAACACAATCTGGACGTGATCCGTGCCAGCGACTGGCTGATTGACCTGGGCCCGGACGCGGGGGACAAGGGGGGCCTGGTGGTGGCCGAGGGCACGCCCGAAGAGGTGCGCAAATCCGGCACCTTGCACACGGCGCAGGCCTTGCGCGACTACGAGATTGCCATGGCGGGCGGCACCGCAGCCGCCGCGCTGGAGAAATCGCACAGCGTGCAGGAGGCCAAGGCGCTCTATAAAGTAGAGCGGGAAATGCATGCCAGCGGCGCGCAGACGGCCAAGAATGCCATCGAAATCGTCAACGCCAAGGAGCACAACCTCAAGCACCTCTCTGTCGATATTCCGCGTGGCAAGTTCAATGTGGTGACGGGCGTGTCCGGCTCGGGTAAATCCACCCTGGCTTTCGACATCCTGTTCAACGAAGGCCAGCGCCGCTATCTGGAGTCGCTGAACGCCTATGCGCGCTCCATCGTGCAGCCCGCAGGGCGGCCCGAGGTGGATGCGGTCTACGGCATTCCGCCGACCGTGGCCATCGAGCAGCGGCTCTCGCGTGGGGGACGTAAATCCACGGTGGGCACGACGACCGAGGTCTGGCATTTTCTGCGGCTTCTGTACGTCAAGCTCGGCATCCAGCATTGCACCAAGGACGGTGCCGCCGTGCAACCGCAAACCCCGGAAAGCATTGCCGCGCAGCTGATGTCGCAGTATCGCGGTCAACTCATTGGCCTGCTGGCGCCGCTGGTGGTGGCGCGCAAGGGTGTGTATACCGAGCTGGCGGATTGGGCGCGCCCACGCGGCTACACGCATTTGCGTGTGGACGGCCAGTTCCTGCCGACCACGGGCTTTCCACGGCTGGACCGCTTCAAGGAGCATACGGTGGAGCTGCCGGTGGCCAGCATCAAGGTCACGCCGGATAACGAAGCGCTGCTGCGCGAAAAGCTCACCACTGCACTGGAGCTTGGCAAGGGCGTGCTGCACGTGCTCTCGGCCATCGATACGCTCGAATCCGCCATGCAGGCCGGTAGCGATACGGCGGCGATTGGTAAGCTACAGGTGTTTTCCACCAAGCGGGCCTGCCCGGTGTGCGCCACAAGCTACGCCGAGCTGGATCCGCGCCTGTTCTCATACAACAGCAAGCATGGCTGGTGCCCCGATTGCGTGGGCACCGGAGTCAAACTCACCAAAGAGCAGCGCAAGGTGTATGACGATTCGGTCATGGCCGAAGACAACCGGGGCCGCGAGCAGAGCTTTGAAGAACCCGAGGCCGAAGATGTGGGCGAAACCGTCTGCCCCACTTGCCAGGGTACGCGCCTCAATGCCACAGCGCGTGCAGTGCTGTTTCATGGCAAATCCATTGCCGACATTGCGCAGCTGTCGGTGACCGATGTGCGTCTGTGGGTGGAGAGCCTGCAGTCGGCAGGGCGCATGACCCAGCGAGAAAGCGATATCGCGCGCGATCTGGTGCCTGAAATCCACAGCCGCCTGGCGTTCCTGGAAGAAGTTGGCCTGGGCTACCTGACGCTTGACCGTGGCGCACCCACGCTTTCCGGCGGCGAGGCGCAACGCATCCGGCTGGCCGCGCAACTGGGCAGCAATCTGCAAGGCGTGTGCTATGTGCTCGATGAGCCCACTATCGGCCTGCACGCCCGTGACAACCATATCCTGCTTAATGCCCTGCACAAGCTGGGTGACAAGGGCAATACGCTGGTCGTTGTGGAGCACGACGAAGACACCATCCGGCGCGCTGACCACATCATCGACATCGGGCCCAGCGCAGGCAAGCGCGGCGGCCACCTGGTTGCGCAAGGCTCTGCTGCCGATGTGATGGCGGCAGCCGATTCGCAAACCGGCCGCTATCTGTTGCATGCGATGCGGCATCCGTTCCAGCCCCGTAGGTTGGTGGCGGGGGCGGTAGAGGCAACGCCTGCCTTGATGGCTGCAGGCGCAGGCGAAGCAGGCGCAAAGCCCAAAAAACGCACGAAAAAGCAGATGGCTGCGGACGCTGTAGCAGCGTTGGCTGCCGACAGCGCACAGGCCAATGCAGCGCTGGCAGCACCGGCGCGCGCGGATGATTCCGCGCCGCTGCACTGGCTGACGGTGCTGGGCGCCAAGCTGCACAATTTGCAGAACGTCCATGTTCGCGTGCCGCTCAAGCGGCTGGTGGCGGTTACGGGCGTATCGGGTTCGGGCAAATCCACACTGGCGCGCGATGTGCTTCTCAGCAATGTGGCGGCCTGGGTGGGCCAGCGCTCCACCAAGGCCGGGCGCGATGAAATGGATGCCGGCAAGGCGCCAGCGCTGGTGGGCTGTACGGGCCTGCAAGGCTTTGAAGGCATCGACCGTGTCCTGGAAGTGGACCAGACCCCGATCGGCAAGACGCCGCGCAGTTGCCCGGCGACCTACATCGGCTTTTGGGACACCATCCGCAAGCTCTTTGCCGAGACCTTGGAGGCCAAGGCCCGTGGCTATGCTGCCGGGCGCTTCAGCTTCAATACCGGAGAGGGCCGTTGCCCCGGCTGCGAAGGCCAAGGCATGCGCACCATCGAGATGAGCTTTCTGCCCGATGTGAAAGTGCCTTGTGAAATCTGCCACGGCGCACGCTTCAACCCTGAGACGCTGGCCGTCACCTGGCGGGGCAAGAGCATTGGCGAGGTGCTGCAGATGGAAGTTGACGAGGCGGTGGAGTTTTTTGCCAGCATGCCGAGCATTGCGCACCCGCTGCAACTGCTCAAGGATGTGGGCCTGGGCTACCTGACGCTGGGCCAGCCTTCGCCCACCTTGAGCGGCGGCGAAGCCCAGCGCATCAAGCTGGTGACCGAGCTCACCAAGGTGCGTGACGACATCACCCGGCGTGGCAACAAGGTGCCGCATACGCTGTACGTGCTGGACGAACCCACCGTCGGTCTGCACATGGCAGATGTGGACAAGCTCATCAAGGTGCTGCACCGCCTGGTCGATGGCGGCCACAGCGTGGTGGTGATCGAACACGATCTGGATGTGATCGCCGAAGCCGACTGGGTGATCGACCTGGGCCCGGAAGGCGGCAAGGACGGTGGCCGCATTGTGGCCACGGGCACTCCGGAAGATCTGGTTCAGATCGGTACGCACACTGGCAAGGCGTTGGCTCCCGTGCTGGCTCGCACCTAGAGCGCACAGGGTTCGGATGGCAGGTTTTCAGGCTGCGCTCCTGGCTGACAGGGTGCAGCGCTGTATTGTGGGCACAATGGGGAGCCCTTTTGCGATGCAGCCGAGGTACGTATCATGACCATAGACCCGAAGCACCCGGGCCAGCCGCCCATACAAGACCCGCCACCGCAGCCCGTGCCGCCGCCGGTTCCTGTTCCCGGGGTGCCGGAGCCCATCGCGGATTGATGCGGGTGGGCGTCGCCGTATGATGCGGTGGTTATTCGATCTCCCCGGAAATCTACAACACCACCATGCGCATACTGCTGATTGAAGACGAGCTGGAAATGGCGAACTGGCTGGGGCGGGCGCTCAGGCAGTCCAATATTGGCGTAGAGCATGCGCACAATGCAGCGGTGGCCACCACACTGCTGCAGGATGGCAGCTTCGATGTGGTGGTGCTGGATCTGCAACTGCCAGACCAGCACGGCTTTGACTGGCTGTCTGCCGTGCGTGCCCGTGGCAACCGTGTGCCGGTGCTGGTGTTGACTGCCCAGGGAGCGGTGCAAGACCGCGTGGAAGGCTTGCACCGTGGTGCGGATGACTATCTGACCAAGCCCTTTGAACTGGCAGAACTGGAAGCGCGGCTTGCTGCGTTGCACCGGCGCAGCCAGGGCCGGGCGCAACCACAGGTGGAGTGTGGATCGCTGCGGTATGACGGCAACCATGGCACTTTCTGGTTGGCCGATGCCGTGCTCAGCCTGACGCCGCGCGAACATGCGGCGCTGGAAGGCTTGGTGGCGCGCATCGGCGCGCCTGTGGGCAAGGCACGGCTGGCGGCCAAGGTATTTCCACAGGAGAGCGCAGTTGGCCCCGATGCCATCGAACAGGTGTTGCACCGCCTGCGCCGCAAACTCGCTGGCAGCGATGTGCACATCGTCACGGTGCGCGGGCTGGGCTATATGCTGGAGCCCACCCTGAATCCGCTGAGTGGCTCGCTTGCACCATGAACTGGCGTGGGCTGCGTTGGCGGCTGCTGTGGGTGCTGGTGCCGGTGCTGGTCGCCCTGTTTGTATTCGACAGTTGGCGCGATTCGGCCAGCCTCAGGCGCGAGCTTGACAGGGCCTATGACCAGAGCCTGCTGGAGCCCGCGCAGGCATTGGCCGACAGTCTGGGATGGGACGAAGAGGGGGCTGTCACGCTTACGGCGCCATTTCATATCATCTCGATGTTCGAAGCCGTCAACGGCCAGCACAAGTATCTGCGCGTGGCAATGCAGGCGCCCGACGGCAGCCGTCAGCGCATGCTGATGGGAGCGGCTTCGTTTCCGCCACCCCCCGATACCAGCGGCTCGCCTCCGCATGATTTCACGCACGGGGCCGATGGAGACCGCCGCTTCTACAACGCCGATGTCAGAGGCCAGCCGGTGCGCGTCGCAGCATTGTTGCGGGTGGTGCATGACCGTAGTGGCCAGGAGTGGCGTGTGCTGATCCAGACGGCGCAAGACACCAAGCGCGTGAGCGGCGTGTTGCAAGACCTTTTGTGGGAGACGCTGTGGCGTGACGCGCGCACCCTGGCGGTGCTGGTACTCGTCGTGTGGTTTGGCATCGGCTGGGGGCTTCGCCCTCTGCGGGCCTTGCGCCGCACCATCCGCGAGCGCGGCAGCGATGATCTGCAGCCGCTGGATACGAGCCATGTACCTGCCGAGGTGCGGCCGCTGGTCGACGCGATGAACGAACACCTGGCCCAGCAGCGCGAGGCCTTGCAGGCGCAGCGCCAGTTTCTGGCAGATGCCTCGCACCAATTGCGCACGCCGCTGGCCATCATGACTACACAGGCTGGCTATGCGTTGCGTGAGAGCGACCCCGCAGCCATTCGCACCAGCCTGCTGAGCATGCGGCAGCAACTGCAGCGCAGCCGCCGGGTTGCGGAGCAGCTGCTGTCCCTGGCCAATGCCAGCCAGCCTGCGCAGGAGGCGCTGCAGCTGCAGTACTGCGATGTCAATGCAGTCGCCCGCGAGGTGGTGCTGGCGCATTTGCCGCTGGCGCTGGAAAAGCAGCAGGATCTGGGCTTTGTCGATGCGCGCGGCGAAGATTTTGACCCGGACGATGCGCCACAGGGCGCTCCTGGGCTGGTGGCGCCTGTCGCAGCCAGCGGCAATGCCTTGTACGAGTTGCTGGCCAATATCGTGCATAACGCGATTCTCTATACCCCGGCAGGCGGCCGGATCAGTGTGCTGGTACAGGTGCAGGCCGAGCAGGTGCGGGTGCTGGTGCAGGACAACGGCCCGGGAATTGCCGCTGCGGACCGTGAGCGTGCGTTTGCACGCTTTGAGCGATTGCCGTCCAGTGCCGCAGGTGTGCAGACGACCGGCTCTGGCCTTGGACTGGCCATTGCGCGCACCTATGCGCGGCGCATGCATGGTGATGTGTTGCTGGCCGACGGCGAGAGTGGTCGCGGGCTCGGCGTTTGCGTGCTTTTGCCACTGGCTCGGCCTGTCATGGGCAAGCTTTCATGAAACTGACAATTTCTACGTAGATATACGTATTTTTGGGATCGGCTCCGCATTTGGCAGCAGTTTGGAAGGTTCGTTTTCTAGACTTTCCAACGAAATTGCAACAAAAAGGAGACGAAGATGCTGCATGCATGGTCTGCGCCCCACGCGGCGCAACTGCGGGGCTTGCCCGCCAGGGAGCTGCCATGAGCTCCGGTGGAAAAAGCTACAACAAGGATTACTACGGCGGTGCCTTGATGGTGCTGGTCGGCGGGTGCGCTGCCTATGCCGCACGCAGCTATAACATCGGCACGCTGGACCACATGGGGCCTGGCTACTTCCCCTTTGCGGTGGGTATTCTGCTGGCGCTGACGGGTGTGCTGATTGCCCTCACGGCCAAGAAGAAGCCGAGCGGAGGCGAGGCCGCCCTGGTGGGCCATAACCACGACATTCCGGATTTTCGCGGCGCGGCCTGCATCATCCTGGGCACGGTGGCGTTCTACTTCTGCGGAGAGTACCTGGGCCTGTTGCCCGCAACCTTCGCTATTGTCTTCATCAGTGCGCTGGGCGACCGCAACAACAGCGTGATGGCGAGCTTCGTACTGGCGATGTCGATGATGATCGTTGCCGTGGTGATCTTCTGGTGGGCACTGCAGGTGCAGATGCCGCTCTTCAAGTGGGGGATGTAAGCCATGGGACAAGCACTGCAAGACCTCTGGTTCGGCTTTGGCATCGCCTTTCAGGGCCATAACCTGATGTGGTCCTTCTTCGGTGTGCTGGTGGGCAACCTGATCGGCGTGCTGCCGGGCATGGGCGCGCTGTCGGCCATCTCGATCCTGCTGCCACTCACCTACACCATGCATCCTGTGCCGGCCATTCTGATGCTGGCGGGGATTTTCTATGGTTCGCAGTACGGCGGTGCCATTGGTGCCATCCTGCTGAACCTGCCTTCGCATCCGCCGCATGCGGTGACCTGCCTGGACGGCTACCCGATGACCAAGAAAGGCAAGGGCGGAACGGCGCTGGGCATCACGATGATCTGCTCGTTCTTTGCAGCGTCGGTCGGCATCATCGTGATGATCTTCGCGTCTCCGCTGCTGACGACGATTGCCTTCAAGTTTGGCCCGGCAGAACTGTTCTCGATCATGTTGCTGGGCCTGCTGGCTGGCTCGACCATGTCGCGCGGCTCTCCACTCAAGGGCGTGGCAATGACCTTGTTCGGCCTGTTGTGCGGTGTGGTCGGCACGGACGTGAACAGCGGCACTTTCCGCTTTGCGTTCGATATTCCAGATCTCAGCGATGGCCTGGAGATGGTGGCCGTGGCCATGGGATTGTTCGGCATTGCCGACTTTCTGCTGAACGTGAACAAGATGAAAGCGATCACCAGCAACACCAAGATGCGCATCCGCGACATGCGCCCTTCGATGGCAGAGCTGAAGGAGGCCTTCTGGCCCATGGTGCGCGGCACGGCAGTGGGCACGCTGTTTGGCGCCATGCCTGGTACGGGCCCCACGATCACCACCTTCATCGCCTATGCGCTGGAGCAGAAAGTGGCCAAGGACCCGAACCAATTCGGCACGGGCATGATTGCAGGCGTGGCGGCTCCCGAGGCGTCGGCCCATTCGAAGACGCAAGTGGATTTCATCCCGACGATGAGCCTGGGCATCCCGGGCGATGCCGTGATGGCGCTGCTGTTGGGCGCGCTGCTGATCCAGGGTATCCAGCCCGGCCCGCAACTGATCACCGAGCATCCGGATATCTTCTGGGGCCTGATTGCCAGCTTCTGGATTGGCAATGTGATCCTGATGATCCTGAACGTGCCGTTGATCGGTGTGTGGGTGAAGATGCTGGCTGTGCCATACAAGTACCTGTTTCCGTCGGCCATGTTCTTCATTGCGGTTGGGGTGTTCACCACCCAGAACAGCCTGTTCCATATCTGGGAGGTGCTGGCTTTCGGCATCATCGGTGCCATTTTGATGGTGCTTGATTTCTCGGTGGCGCCCATCATGCTGGGCTTTGTGCTGGGGCCGATGATGGAAGAGAATTTCCGCCGCGCACTCCTGCTGTCGCGTGGTGACATGCTGATCTTCATGCAGCGGCCGATCAGTGCCACCTTCGTCTGCATCAGCGCATTGCTGCTGCTGGCGGTGACCTGGTCTGCCTGGCGCAAGAAGTCGCGTGTACGCCAGGTTGAAGCGGCGGTGGAGGAAGAGACGGCCGCTGGCGGCGTTGCAATTGCGAAGTAAGCCGCTTCCTGCTTCAAAAAACCAAAAGCCGCTCTCAAGAGCGGCTTTTTCATGCGAAGCCTGGTGGGGCATGTCAGGCGGGCAGAAAGCCTTCCACGGACAGGTAGCGCTCGCCGGTGTCATACGCAAAGCCCAGCACCTTGGCCCCAGCAGGCAGTTCCGGCAGCTTCTGCGCAATGGCTGCCAGTGTGGCGCCGGACGAGATACCGACAAACAGGCCTTCCTCGCGTGCGGCGCGGCGGGCATATTCGCGTGCGGGTTCGGCGTCGACCTGGATGACGCCGTCCAGCACACTGGTATCGAGGTTGCGCGGAATGAAGCCCGCACCGATGCCCTGGATCGGGTGCGGGGCTGGAGCGCCGCCCGAGATGACAGGGGAGGCAGTCGGCTCCACTGCAAATACTTTCAGCTGGGGGAACTTGGCCTTGAGCACGTGGGCAACGCCCGACAGGTGGCCGCCGGTGCCCACGCCGGTGATGATGGCGTCGAGGCCATCGGGAAAGTCCGCCAGGATTTCCTGCGCGGTAGTGCGTTCGTGCACGGCAACGTTGGCGGGGTTCTCGAACTGCTGGGGAATCCAGGAGCCTGGGGTGCTGGCAGCCAGTTCTTCGGCGCGTGCGATGGCCCCTTTCATGCCTTTTTCCTTGGGCGTCAGGTCAAAGGTGGCGCCGTAGGCCAGCATCAGGCGGCGGCGCTCGATGGACATGCTTTCCGGCATCACCAGGATCAGTTTGTAGCCCTTGACGGCCGCCACCAGGGCCAGGCCCACGCCGGTATTGCCGCTGGTAGGTTCGATGATGGTGCCTCCGGGCTTGAGGGCACCGGATTTTTCCGCGTCTTCCACCATGGCGAGTGCAATGCGGTCCTTGATGGAGCCGCCGGGATTGCTGCGCTCGGATTTGATCCAGACATTCGCATTGGTGCCAAACAGGCGGTTGATGTGGATCGATGGCGTGTTGCCGATGGTTTGCAAAATGTTGTCGAACTTCATGGAACCTCCTGCGCAAGTCGGTGAGACGAAAAACCGGAGACCATTGTGAACGAGTTCATGTTTCCGTATGGAATATCAATATTCCTTGATGCTCTGTTGGCCTGTGTCAGGGCCATCTGCCGCACTGCCGATTAACATGCAATGATGTGATTGCTGAAGGAGGGGAATGGCATGCTCACATTTCAACAAACCATGGTGGCGCTTTTTGTCTGCTGTGTGGCGCTGCTGGTGGGTTTTTCTTGGCGGTCCCGGCGATGGGCGCCGTGGTTGATGCTGGTGGCGGTTGTCTGCCTGCTCATGCTGATGAGCTACAGCATTCTCAACCTGATGTAGTGCGCGCGGTGGCAGACCGGGCCAGCCGCACCGGTGTTTTCCAGCGCTCTGCCAGTACCACGCCCAGGATGGTGAGTGCGCCGCCAATCCATAGATAAGTCTGCAGTTGCTCCTTGGCCCAGGCGGCTGCAATCAAGGCTGTGAACAGCGGCGTCAGGTTGAAGAACATGATCGAGCGGCTGGGCCCCAGGCGCACCACGGCCGTCATCCACATCCACGACGCCACGATGGACGCCATGGTGCCCGCATAGGCCACCATGTACCAGTTGTGCACATTGATGCCGATCTTGGGCGAGGCCAGATAGATCGGCAACTGTGCAACCATGGCCACCACCATCTGCAGGTACAGCAGTTGCCAGCTGCTGATGGCAGGCATGTGCCAGCGCTTGAGCAGTACGTTGTAGACCGCATAGGCTGCGCAGGCCAGCAGCATCAGCAGGTCACCACGGTTCAGGCCTTGCTCCAGCAGTTGCGCGGGATGCCCTTCGCTGACGACCAGCAGCACACCGCCAAAGGCCAGAACAGCGCCCAGCGCGCCGCCTATGGTCAGCGGCTGGCCCAGCAGGCCCACGCAGATGGCCAACACCAGCATGGGGGAGAGGGTGAGGATGATGCCCATGTGTGTGGCCGTCGTGTAGCCTGCGGCAAAGTAGGCGCAGCTTTGGTAGATGACCATGCCCAAAAGGCCCAGCACCAGAATCTGCCAGGCATGCTGGCGAACGGCGGCGCGGTTACGCCACACAGCCGGGAGCAGCAACGGGGTGACGATCAGCACCGCCAGCACCCAGCGCAGGAAGCCGATTTCCGTAGGCGCAATGGCGCCGGCCGATTGTTTGCTGACGACGGTATTGGCCGACCAGATCAGCACGGCTAGAAGAGGGTAGAGATAGTTCATTGTTTGCTTTCCACTGTCCCTATCATCGCTGTGGCTGATTTGAGAGGTATAGCTGCATTCGGACAAACCATGCCATGCTTCGGACAAGCTCCTGCACCGCGCTCATTTCGACCATGTCCCCCTCTGCCAGCTCTGCCCGTTCTTTGCCGATTTTTGACGTGGAAAGCGTCACCAGCCCGTATCTGGTGCGCTATGACGAATTTGCGGCAGGCAGCTTTGCTGCGCCGCACAGCCACCGTCTGGGCCACCTCAACTACACCGCTTGCGGCACCATGGCCATCGATACTGCCGGCCAGCATCTGGTGGCGCCGCCGCAGTACGGGGTGTGGATTCCGCCGGCGCAGGAGCATTGCTGCTATGTGCAGCACGCTGCGGTCTACCGCTCTTTCTATGTGCAGCCCCAGCTGTGCGATGTGTTGCCCCAGCAGGCCTGCATTCTGCGCATCAGCCCCATAGGGCGCAGCATCCTGGCGGACTTTGCTGAGCGCCAGGTGCAGGTGCCGGGCTCTCCGCAAGACCTGCGGCTCGCACAGGTGCTGGTCGATCAGCTGTGTCAGGCGCGCTTTGAAGGCAGCTTTCTGCCCTCGCCCAACAGCACGGCGCTGGCGGGCGTGCTGGATGCCCTGCGCGCGGATCCGGGAAGCCGCCGTTCGGTGGCCGAATGGGCGCAGCAGGCCCATATGACCGAGCGTACCCTGGCGCGCCATTGTCAGCGCGAACTGGGCATGGCATTGGGCGAATGGCGCCAGCGTCTGCGCCACCTGTGTGCGGTGGAGGCATTGGGCCATGGCCGTACCGTGCAGGAGATCGCCTTTGACCTAGGCTACAGCACGGCGTCTGCTTTCATTGCCATGTTCCACCGGGAAACCGGTATGACGCCTGAACAATTCCGACGTGAATTGGTTGCGGATGCCTGAATTTTTCTGATTTGTTTGTATGCGCTCACATTCTTGTTTTGTGAGGATGAACAATGGTTCACTGCTGCAGGGCGTTCTTTTGGATGGGCCCCGTTAGTACATTTGGACTATTTACCAAATGTTTCTGAAGGGGCAGTATCGGGGCTCAGACCATGCGCCCCATACGTCGGCGCTGGCAAGGAGAGACAGCGCATGCCAGCCCCTGCAGAAATTCCCCGCCTTCACCCGTTCCGGTCCACGTTGCGCAAGGGTCTGCTCCGTGGCCTTCTGCTGGTTTGCGTGCAGCCCGTGTGGGCGCAAGGTACTGCGGCCAGCGATGCAACTGCAGGTTCTGTCGGTCTGCAGCCACATGGCGCGCTCAGCGTGCAATACCGTGGAGCCGCGAAGCGGTTGACTGCGGAGCAAATCGCGGCGCTGCCACAAAGCACCACGGTCACTGCAACGCCCTGGACGGATGGCGTATCGCGCTTCACCGGGCCGTTGGCGCGCGATGTCCTGCAAGCAGCAGGGGTGCGCATCACTCCAGGAATGACGGTGCAAGCCCAGGCCCTCAACGGCTACACCGTGAGTATTCCTGCCCAGGATTTTCAGCGCTGGCCCGTGGTGCTGGCTTTCAGCATGGATGGCAAGGCGCTGACACGGCGCGACAAGGGGCCGCTGTGGATCATCTATCCACGGGACAGCGACACCGTGCTGCAGGACGCCAAGTATGACCACCGCTGGGCCTGGCAACTGAGCCAATTGCTTGTCAGTGATGCCCCGTAAGCGCTACCAGAAAGAGTCAGGCATGCTCAAAGCCATTCGCCGTCCGCTGATCCTGTGTGTAGAGGACGAGCCCTTGCTGCTGCGTGATCTGTGCGACGAACTGGAAGAGGCCGGTTACCAGCCCATCGGCGTTCCCGATGTTCCTGCCGCGCTGCTGGTTCTGTCGCGGATGAAGCCTTCGCTCATTCTGTGCGATGTTGGTCTGCCCGGCCAGAGCGGCCTGGATCTGCTGGCCGAGTTGCGCGAGACGGAAGCGCATTCCAGCGTTCCATTCCTGCTGCTGACGGCGCTCAGCGATCGCGAGCATGTGCTGCGCGGCGCGCGCGCGGGCGCGGACGACTACCTGATCAAGCCGGTCGATTACGACCTGCTGCTGGCCACCGTGGACGCCCGGCTCGCCAAGGTGCAGCGTCTTCAGCGTCTGCAACGCGATGCCTTGCAGCGCAGCCTGGACGAGGTGCACAGGCACTGGCACGGGGTGCTTGACAGCCTGGGCCACTGCGCCCTGGTCTGCGATGGTCAGTTGTCGATCCAGTTTGCCAACCGGCAGGCCTATGCGCAGTGCCATGGCCAAGCACAGCAAGACAGCCCGCTGGTTGTCGATGCAGCGGGGCAGATGGTCCTGCGTCAGGTGCTGGCCCAGCATCCCGGGGTGCGTCAATTTCTGCGCAGCCAGCAGGAGTCGGCCAGCTTCGATGTGCCAGCCGTTCCTGGCGGCCCGCCCTATTGGTGCCTGGCCATCCAGTCACTCTCGGGCAAGGACGGTGACGACGAGGAGGAGCACGGGGACGGGGCGCCGGATGCGCGCGGCCAACGCTTCGCGCTTTTCATCAATAGCCTGCAGCAATCCGTCAAACCCAGTGCCGAAGCCCTGGCGCGCCGTTTTGCGCTGACGCCTGCTGAAACGCAGGTGGCCCGGCTGCTGGTGGATGGCATGAGCAAGCAGCAGATGTGCGCGCAATTGCAAGTCAGTGCCAGCACCATGGCCTTTCATCTGCGCAACATGTTTGCCAAAACCCAGACAGGCCGCCAGGCCGAACTGGTGGCCGTATTGCTGACGGCGGCGCTGGGCGCATCCGCGCCAGCGTCGCACTGACACGGGGCCTGCCATGCCTGATCTGCCCATCCGTCGCGGCCTGCAGTACCGGTTGACGCTGGCTGCCACGGTGCTGTTTTTCGCGGGCAGCCTCGTGGTGGTCTGGCAGCTGCTGGTTTTGCACCGGGAACTGAGCCAGCGCGAAGGCGAAAACATGGTCTGGGCACTGGCACAGGCCCAGCACCAGGCAACGCTGCTGGAACGCGATCTGGCCCGCCTGCGCTTGCAGCAAAGCGATGCGGAAGATATTCATTTGCAGGCGGATCTGCTGCACAGCCGCTTGTCCTTGCTGACGGATGGCCCGCAGCGCCGCATTTTGCGGCATTACGGGCAGCTTGATGCGCTGCTGCCCGCCATGGCCGCATTCGAGCAGGTGGATCTGCTGCAGCTTTTGATCGGCACGGACAACCCCGTTGCCCAGCAGGAGCTGCGCACGCTGATTGCTGCGCTGGCGGCGGCGGGCAACCAGGTCATGGTGCGCGAGAGAGAAGAGAAGAGCCGGCGCCTGGACCAGCTGGAGCAATGGATCAAGGCGGCTTTTGCTGCCATAGGCATGGTGGCCCTGTGCGGCGGTTGGTTGATGTGGCAACTGGTGGCTGCCTTGCAGCGCCAGCGCACCAATGCCCGCACCATTGCCGCGCAGCGCGATGCGCTGCAGCAGACGATCCATGATCTGCACCGCGCCCAGAGCGCGACCGAGACCTACCGCAACTTCGTCTCGCTGGTGTCTCACCAGTTCCGCACACCGCTGGCGGTGATCGACTCCACCGCGCAGCGGCTGATGCGCCAGGCCAGGCGCAGCGGTGGTGAACAGTCCGAGCAGGTGCTGGAGCGCATGGGCGAGACCCGCCATACAGTCGAAGGGCTGACGCGCTTGCTCGACAGCGTGCTCACCAGCGTCAAGCTCGACGGTGGCGGTATCCAGTTGCAGGCCCGGCCCGTCAATCTGGCAGAGTTGGCCAGCCATGTGGTGGAAGGCAATAAACCCATGCTGGGCGAGCGCCCGACGCGCATTGAATGCCAGGGACCGCCCGCGGACTACGTTTGTGAGGGTGATGCACAGCTGTTGATTCACCTGCTGCACAACCTGCTGGCCAATGCCTGCAAGTACACGCCTGTCGGCAGCCCGCTGGACCTGCGTCTGGAACGCGCCGGGGACCGGCTGCATTGCTCGGTGCGTGACCATGGCTCGGGCGTTGCTGCAGAAGAGCTGCCGCTGCTGTTTGAACGCTTCTACCGCAGTGCGCGCAGCCATGGCAGCGAAGGCACGGGGCTGGGCTTGTATCTGGCGCGGGCCATTGCCCGGCTGCACGGCGGTGATCTGAATGCCTTCCTCCCGCCGGATGGCGGTCTTGCCTTTACCTTGAGTTTGCCTGTGCTCGGCTTTGTTGCACAAATCCGGGCCGCAGCGGTAGTAGGCTCGGATGATGAGTGAGACGAACTGGGGTCGGCGCAAGTACCGCACCACAAACTG
>NZ_JBNDIT010000023.1:0-59412 GCF_050434545.1 Comamonas sp. 4034
ACCGAGCTGGGCACGCCCCAAACGGTGGCCGTGGCATAACTACGTCTGGGGTTTGGGGAGACTCAGTCCCAAACCGATTTATGCAACAAGGCCGTTGCAATGCAAAGGATAGGCCCTCACAAGCTGGCGCCTGTCGTCTGGTATCAATGTGTGACGGCACTCCTCCAAAATTGTTGCTTCCAAGCATGGATCCATTGGCTGATAAAGCAGTCCGGCACGGTCTAAGCGGTTGCTGTGAGGACAGCGAAACGGGAAGCGGCATCCTCGGGAGAATGAAAGACGGCACCGCGAGGATTGTCTGGCCATGGAAAACAAGACATTGCAGTCCGACCAACGCAAGAGTTCCGCTGACGAAAGGCACGAGAGGCTCAGATGATTGTTGATAAGATTAATGTATCAATTGCATAAATTTTGAAAAAATGATCTTGTCCTCAACGAGGTCGGGCCCTCTGCTAAAGGACTTTTCGCTCCCGAACACGCTTGTATCTGTTCTTACCTGGGGTTTTGGAGTTCCGGGGGGCACACAGATGCAGGCGGCACTGCCAATGGGCGTGCGGAAGGCCCGAGCACAGGCCGACGCTCTGGATCTGACTTTGCCGCCTTTGGTCCTTTCTGAGGCTATTCCGGGGAACCGTATTTGATGACCGATAAATTTCATCATAAGAGAAGCTCAGGCTTTACCTTGGTAGAGCTGATGGTCACGATCGCGATCATGGCTGTACTCGCCACTATTGCAGCGCCGAGTTTCACTGGTTTGATTGAACGTTGGCGAGCCATGCAGGCGTTTGAAGGGTTGCAGTCAACGCTTTACTACGCACGTTCGGAGGCCATCAAGAGAGGTGGTCACGTCTCCTTGCGGAAAGAGCCGACCGGCACTAATGGTTGCGCTTTAGGCAGTGGAAATAGCGACTGGGATTGTGGCTGGTACGTTTTTAGTGACATTAATGCAAACGGAGACATCGATAGCGGAGATACCCGTTTGCAGGGATTTCTGACTTCCAACAAGATCCAAGTAACCCGTTCTGAAAGCGCAGCATCCATCACGTTTGATCGGTGGGGTATGCCGGCGGCGTCATTCGGGTTCATCATCCTTCCGCAAGGTAAGGCTGCCTCCGACCCCTCGGCCATTGGCTTATGCATGAGTCGAGGGGGGCGTGTTCGCAAAGTTCCCGCCGTAGATGTTCCATGTTCGGACTGAAAAAAATGCCCAATAAAAATCACCGCCAGCGCGGCATTACTTTACTTGAATCACTGATTGCTATTGTTGTTTCAGCACTTGGTATTCTAGGGATCATTGGCGTTCAATTACGTACCCTCGCTGACACGCAAAACACGGTGCGCCGTGAGCAGGCTATTCGTTTGATAGAGGATTTGAGCGAGCGCATGAAGATCAATCCCAATGCGTTGAGCAATTTGGACAGCTATGTGTCGAATTTCGCCAACCTTCCAACGCTGGGTAATTGTTCTTCTGGTTGTAATGCTTCTGCACAGGCGACTTATGATCTGGCCCTCTGGAAGGAGATGGTACAAAACACTTTGCCACTTGGTCAGGCTAGCATATTTATTGCGCCAGGGGAAAAAGATGCAACTGCAGGTACACGGCGCCAATTGGGTGTAATGATTGCTTGGCGTGAGAATGAGCGTGCTGGTCTTTCATCGGACGATAAGAAGCAGGCTGACGCGACCCAGGTTCGTGCCGCTGACGGTTCCCTGAGTGCGGGAGCGGGTGCGGATAAAACTTCCAATGCCTGCCCGGATGGCTATACCTGCCATTTGCAATACATTCCAGTCAGTGCCCGTTGCGCGCCATACATCGTTGGCTCTTCTACTCGCTATTTCTGTCCTGGTACTTAATATGCCAAAAATAGTAGCTGTGATTGATCTTCCTAAAATTCATATGAATAAGCGGTACCAAGGAGCTTGGAGCCAGCGTGGTGTCAGTCTGGTAGAGCTGATGGTTGGTATTGCCATAGGCTTGCTGGTTGTTGCAGTCGCTGGAGGTGCTTTGATGGTATCGCGAGGTGTCTCTGGCTCTGTCAGCGATGCCAACTTGATACAGCAACAGGCTGGCTTTGCATTTCGGACAATTGGCTTGCAATTGCGACAAGCCGGATCACTGTATCTCAATCTCAATCCGAAAAATAACACGAATACAGATATTGATCTTTATGCATTGCCAGTTGCATTTGAAACCAAGGCGGTATCTTCTAATGCAAATAGAGGGTTTACTCCGAAGGTGGATACCATTAGTGGTGACGATAATTCCATCAATCTCGGTTACCGTCGTTATAAGGAAGCGGTTTTTACAGAGAAATCGTCTGACCCAGCGACGCAGTCGCTGTCACGCGATTGCCTAGGTGGCCCGGAGGACAAAGACAGCGCAGATAACAATAGTTATATGAGGCTTGATAGCAGGTTTTCAATCAATGGAACGGATCTGCGCTGTACCAATACCCTGGGGGTCACCCAGTCGATTGTAAACAACGTTGCCAACTTCAGTGTCCGCTATTTGCTGCAAAGCGATGCTTCAACAGGCTCTCCAACCATTCGGTATGTCAATGCTGCCGGCGTGGGGGCGAATTGGGGGAGAGTTACTGGAGTAGAGGTTTGCTTGGTATTGTTTGGTAATGAGCGTATGGACTTGCCTGAAAATAGCAACTACCCCGATTGTGATGGTTCCACTGTTGATATGTCGAGTGCTAGTGCTTCTGACATGAATGGTAATCCGTTGGGCACTGCGCGTGCAGGGCGTATTCATATGACATTTCGTAATGTCTACCAATTACGCAGCCAAGGACTTGTTGGCAGTGTTTTGTAGGCGGGAAATGAGCAATAACAATGCAAAAAAAATCTCTTATATATAGGTATATGCGTCACCCGAGCCATTCGCATCAGCGCGGTGTCACGTTGTTTGTAGTCATTGTATTTGTCATGCTGTCAATGCTTTTGGCTCTCTGGGCGTCGCGCTCCGCGTTGTTCGGTGAAATGGTTGTAGGCAATGACGCCGATTACCAGCGTGCATTTGAAGCTGCACAGGCGCTATTGCAGGATGCAGAGCTTGATATTCGGGGTCAGAATGCGGATGGGTCCAAGTGCACAACAGACAGCAGCGATGACAAGGTATGTCGCCGTAATAATGCGCTGGACCAGATTCCTCTGGAAGGAAAAGACGTCGGGTCACTCCTCGCGAATCTGGATGAGCTGTCTATCAAGTGTCGCAATGGCCTTTGTACCAAACGCAACGGAAAGCAGGATTTCTGGAGCAATAGCGATTCAACCAAAGGCATCACTTTGGCGCAGATGACGGGAACCCAAGGCAGTCCCGCCAGCACCATTGGTGCACGTTATGGCATGTTTACCGGGGCAAAACTAAAGGGGTCTGGTGATGAGCCTGCCAATCCCATCTTGGCTGACCGCAGTGCGCCAGGCAGAGGCGGGTGGTATTGGGTTGAAGTTCTTCCCTATGACGAAAGCAGCAAAAGCTCAGGTTTGATCATGGCGGAAACGACCAACCCTGATGGGAGTAAGTCTGTTGGTGCGGCCAATAACTATCTCGCGCTCAATCTCCTCCCCAATGTGATCTATCGCACCACAGCGCTTGCCTATGGTCGTAAACAGAATTCCATGGTGGTATTGCAGCAGACCTATGCACGGCAAAAGCTTAAAGACTGATAATGGTTGCACTGAACTGATCAATTTATAAGTCAATACCGTGCAAGCGATAAAAAATTTTTTCGAATAAATTATTGATAGAGAGAGATGGGAATCATGAATAGCACAATCCCCCGTCATTTTAGAAAAAATCTGTTGGCACTGGCAACTTGTGCGGTAGCAGCTCCACATGCGGCTTGGGCACTTGATTT
This sequence comes from Comamonas sp. 4034, assembly GCF_050434545.1. Lineage (NCBI taxonomy): Bacteria > Pseudomonadati > Pseudomonadota > Betaproteobacteria > Burkholderiales > Comamonadaceae > Comamonas > Comamonas sp. 4034. The sequence goes on from NZ_JBNDIT010000023.1 coordinate 3,864, forward strand.
GGCCAGTGGGCCTCCTGGTACCAAGGAACCCTATGTTGCCCCGAATGTCATCATCTCGATTGATGATTCCGGTAGTATGGATTGGCAAATTACCAATACATCCGTAGGTTCGGCTACTATTACCGCGCCAGACTCCAATGGGGTATGGGATACCAGAGCTAAGCGTATCAATGTGTTGAAATACGCACTCAAGCAAGTTTTTACTGATACTTCTCTGCTTCCTGATAAAAAAATCCGCCTGGCGTGGCAAGCCATGTGGAATAACGGGAATTCGCCAGATGCGAAGAGCGTCGACAGTGCCACCATGAAGACGAATTCCATGCGCCCCTTGCAAGGGGACATGACGACAGCAGGCACCCAGCGAAAGAACTTTCTCAACTTTGTAGATTCCTTGAAGCCTGTCAATGGAACACCATCTCATCTCTTGTTCAGTCAGGCAGATGCATATATGAGGCGGAGTCTGAGTGCGAGCAGCCCATGGTCGACCAATCCTGGCGGATCGGATGCGGCAAGTACCCAATATCTCGGATGTCGGCGCAATTACCACATTATGTTTACTGACGGTCGATGGAATGGCACGGTTTCCGGTGGTTCTCGGGATGACAATACAAAAGCAATCACGTTGCCTGATGGAACGGTATACGGCAGCACTACGGCTGCGGGTAGGCCCAATAACCAACTGTATGCCGATACCTACAGCAATACCCTCGCAGATTGGGCCTTTTACAGTTGGTCAAATCCGTTGCAAACAAGTGGTCTGACTGGTTCGGCTCAGCCGAGTGCCGATTATAGAAAAGCGCCTGCAACTGAAAATTTTGGTGTAGATAGTGCTGGTAAAAGTGCGACCCTGGATCGGTATTGGAACCCGCGTTACGATCCGGCCACTTGGGCACATATGGTGACATATACTATTGGTATTAGTAATGATGCTACCACTTGGCCAGGGGCCAGTAGCATCATTGCGCCTACACAAAAAGTCCCTTTTGGCTATGATAAAAGCTTTCTTGATCTGGTAACAGGTACGCGAAAGTGGCCGGACATGAGTACCGGAGAAAATGTCCGCGCCTTGGATCTTTGGCATGCGGCTTTGAATGGGCGTGGTCGCTTTTATTCCGTAATGACAGGCCAGGATCTGGAAAAAGCTTTCCGTGAGATTATTGGACAAATCAACACCAGTAATGAAGGAGAGACAACATCGACTGCGGCAAGCGGCTCTAATGCCTCTCGCTATGATGTAGGTACTTATACTGGCGTTTATGAACCCCTGAATGCATGGAAGGGTTATGTAAAAGCAGAAACGGTGAATAAAAATGGGACTGTTACACTAGGATGGAGCGGGAAAAATACATCACAACTATTGGATGCTGTTAATGTAAACAATCGTTTAATTTTGAGTTGGAGCGACCAGCTCGTAACAGCAGGATCAGCTGCGATAGAAAAAGGTGGCGTCTCCTTTAAGTGGTCTACCAGCCAAGCATATCTGAGTACGGCACAAAATGCGAAATTAGGCTTGAATACAGCTTCACCACTGGCCACTAGCGGCCAAGATGTATTGGGTTATATCCGCGGAGTACGAGCCTACGAAGCGCCAGATGGTGGATCGACTTCTACTCAGCCATTTCGCAAGCGCGAAAGTGTTCAGGGCGACATTATCAATTCCGGTGTTTGGTATGTAGGTGCGCCAGCTGGCACATACGCGCTGCAGGGGTATAGCAATTTTGTGCGCGCGCAAAAGAACCGCACGCCCATGATCTATGTGGGAGGCAACGATGGCATGCTGCATGGATTTTCTGCTACAGACGGCGCCGAGAAAATCGCCTACGTCCCACAAGGCGTTATCGCGTCGTTGAAAGATTTGGCTGACCCTAGCTACAGCCATAAATACTATGTAGATGGCTCGCCTATGACGGGTGATGTCGAATTGGGCGGTGTGATCACCGGAGGCAGCAGCTCTTTTTACCAGCCTGATTGGCGAACCTTGTTGGTGGGCACGTTGGGCGCGGGTGGTAAGGGCTATTTTGTACTGGATGTTACGAACCCAGTGACCGGAAGCGCTTCCCTTGCGCCTGGTTTTGCAGAGACCAATGCGAGTACTTTGGTCAAGGTGGACCGTACACGCGCAACGGCTGATCTGCGCAACTGCGCTTCCTTCACCAATGGCTCAGCCGAGAAGACTTTCTGCGAAAAAGCTGCAGATGAGGATAAGGACATCGGGCACATTATCGCCAAGCCAGTGCTGGATGAAAACGACCCCATGCGAACAACTCAGATTACGCGCATGAACAATGGGCGCTGGGCGGCGGTCATGGGAAATGGCTACAACAGCACCAATCAACGCCCAGTATTGTTGGTGCAATATCTGGACGGTAGCCGAGAGTTGTTGCGGATTCCAACTACAACAGCAACTGCCGGTACTGGTAACGCGAAAGACAATGGCCTTTCTGCGCCTCGACTGATCGATCTGAACGGTGACGGCCGCGTCGATATTGTTTACGCTGGTGACAATCTGGGTAATATATGGAAGTTTGACTTGACGAGCGACAGCGCTGGGGACTGGGGAGTTGCGTTCAGCGGTAATCCATTGTTTACCGCGCGCGGGCCGTCCTCTTTGGGATCGAGCGCACGTAACAATGTTCAACCCATTACGGTGGCTCCTACCGTGCGGGCCAATGACCGCAAGAAATGCCTGGAGTTTCAAACGGTGGGTGGTATCAAGTCTTGCAAGGCTGACAAGGTGGAGGCTGTGGGTGGCATGATGGTGTCCTTTGGCACAGGGCGTAATGTGACGACAGACGACCCCAACAGTGTCGAGGTTCAGACCTTGTACTCGGTACTGGATAACACCCGTTATCAGTTGCGTTATGCTGATGAGACGAAAAAGCAATTAAAGGTTTGCACATTCAGCGGATGTCCAACACCTGCGGCCCTCGGTACAGGTGTGACTACGGCTGGCTTGGTCAAGCGTTCAATTGCAGCCGCCAATATCTCAGGCACCGGTGCCGCAGCGGGAGCTGGCCGCATCGTGGAAGATGTTGCTTTGTATGAGACAGACGATACGCAAACCAAATACTGGTTGACGGCGAAAAACGGGTGGTACATGGATTTGCCAGCAGTGGGTGAGCGGCTGCTGAAGAACATGGAAATGTATGACAACACAAATATCTTGATGGTGTATAGCCAGGTGCCGGCCAAAGGCTCGGATGTGGATGTGACCAAAGAAAGCTGCGAATCCACCTCGGTCGATTCGGAGCGTCAGTACCGCACGATGCTCAATATCATGGATGGAGCAAAGCCCAGCATTCAGCTGATTGATGCAGCAGGCAATGGTACTTATAGCGCTGCGGACAACGACAATGCTTCGCGGGTACAGGTGGATAAGGGCTCGCATTCGCAAATTGCATCGTCCGAGACCGTCATGCTGGATGTGAGTACGTGTAGGGGTGAAAAATGCCTGCGCGATGACGCAGAACGCATTCTGCGCATGCCTGAGCAATCGCTGCGTCCGAGCTGGCGTCAACTGAAATGAGTGGAGGCCAAAGAATGCAAAAGAGAAACAGGCTGATGCACCAACGCGGCTTTACATTGATTGAGCTGATGATCGTGGTGGCGGTGGTGGGCATTCTCACAGCCATTGCAATGCCCAGTTACAACGAATATATTCGTCGCGGTTACAGGGCCGAAGGGCGCGCTGCTTTGCTGCAGGCTGCTCAATGGATGGAGCGGGCGGCTACGGCAACAGGAACCTATCCTCTCGCGGCCAACTTCTCTTCAAACGGCCTTCCTGATAACTACTCTAAAACACCTTCAGATCGCTATACCATCAGTTCGGCATCTACTGATGGAGTTGCCTTTACTTTGACAGCAACCCCCAAAGGATCGCAAGCCAATGATAAGTGTGGTAATTACACGCTCACTAATACAGGCCTAAGAGGGGCGAAGGATGTTACATCAGGCGCTATTGTTACTGAGTGCTGGGGTAAGTAGTAAAATTTTTTAAAAGCTAATTGCCTTTATTTCAAAAAAGATTGAGTGGTTAATATTTAGTTCATTTAAAGGAAGGCTCAAAGGCTATTTTGGGCCATTCACTCCGCACTCCACCGATCCCCCCAATCCCGTAGTCCTTGCAACTCTCGTCTGTCGCGCTTGGTGGGACGGCCATCCTTGAGCGTATTGGCGGGTTCGGGGGCCAGGCGGCGTTGTTCGGCCAGCGCGGCCCTCTGCGCAATGCTCTCGGGAGTCTCGGTGTAAAGCGCCTGTGCGACGGGAGCGGGCCCCCGGGTGCGGGCCATGGCGGCGATGACCACAGTCTTGGGGATGTTGCCCTGTTGCAGTTCCACGGTATCGCCTGCTCTTACCTCTTTGCCAGGCTTGGCGCTGGTCTGGTTGACGCGCACATGGCCTTTGCTGATGGCTTCCACCGCGATGGCGCGTGTCTTGTAGAAGCGCGCGCACCACAGCCATTTGTCGATGCGCATGGATTCACTGTCAGAGGTGTCGGATATGGACATGTGAGGAAGGTGGGGATGTGTTGGCTACTAAAGCAAACTCTACTACAGCGTCGAATCCTTCAATGGCGCCGTTGCCATGGCGGTTACGCAAGTGCAGTTGTGCATGAAGCGCATCACAGATGGAGCGGCAAATGGCAAGGCCCAGGCCTGATCCGCCATTGGGTGTACCGCTGACAAAAGGCTCTGCCAGGCGTGTCTGTACCGCCGGGGATACGCCTTCTCCCCAATCGCTGACGCGCAGAATCGGGTGATTCTCTTCAATGGCCAACCTGATCTGCAAGGGCGCACCATGCGGTGAATGCTGTATGGCGTTGTGCAGCAGATTGCGTACCAGCTCACGCAGCATCCAGGGGTGGGCCAGCAGCGTCAGCTCTTCGCTCACCAGTTCAAACTGCAGGTTCTTTTCGGCCAGCAAGGGTGATAGCTCGATGACCATGTCGCGCACGATCTCGGTCAAGCTGACAGGTTGTGCCTGTTCCGACTGCTGCAACTGCTCTACTTTTGCGAGCGACAACATCTGATTGGCCAACTGGGTTGCGCGGCCCACCGTGCTGTTGATTTCGTGCAAGGCCTGGAGTGGCTCCACATCGCCGCGAAGGGCCGATTGCACTTGAACCTTGAGCACAGCCAGTGGCGTGCGCAATTGATGCGATGCATCGCGCACAAAGCGTTTCTGGTGTGCCAGCAGATGAGCCAGGCGAGCCATGGCGTGGTTGGTGGAGTCCACAAGGGGCAGTACTTCGACCGGGGTGGCGGGTGGCACTTTCAGCGGTTGCAGATCATCGTTGCTGCGGCTGTTGAGTTGCTCGCTCAATTGCAGGATGGGCAGGGTGGCACGGCGCACCACGAACACGACGACACATGCAATGCAGACAAACAGCAGCGCCTGCTTGAACAAGGTGCCCAGCAGAATCTCTCGGGCCAGGGATTCTCGGATCTGCAGTGTTTCTGCCACCTGCACGATGGCCATGCCGCGTCCGTTGGCGCTGGCTACAGGTTGCAGCAGCGCGGCAATGCGAACAGGCATGCCTCGGAACTCCCCATTGTAGAAGTCCACCAGTGCCGCATAGGGCGGCTGCTGGGCGATCCGGCCCCTCCACAGTGGAAGTTCGGCAAAGCCACCAATCAGTTCGCCCGCCATCGTGGAGACGCGATAGAACAGGCGCGACTGGTTGTCCGCCTCAAAGGCCTCCAGGGCGGAGTAGGGGACGGTGGATTCGACAATGGCCAGTTCGTCATAGCCTTGCACGGTCAACTGCTCACCAATTACCTTGGCCGATGCCAGCAAGCTGCGATCATAGGCGGTGTTCAGGGACTGGAGCGACTGCTGGTAGAGGCTGCTGGTGTTGTAGACCATGAAGATGACCACGGGCAGCAGAATACCGAGCAACAGATTTCGGCGGATGGAGCTATTCGAGTTGCTGGCCGTATGGGGGCTACTGGAGCTTGGCTTTGCAGTGTTGGCTGGCGTGGGCATGTCTTGCAGGTCGTACGAGGTGGCATGCTATTCGGCTGGAGTACCGCCGGATTTGAGCAGGTAGCCCAGGCCGCGCAAGGTCATCAGCTGCATGCCGGTAGGGGCCAGTTTTTTGCGTAGACGGTAGGCCACGACTTCGACCGCTTCGAGCTGCACGTCAGGCTCGCCAGCAAACACGGCGGCGAACAGGCGCTCCTTGGTGACAGCCTGGCCCATGGGCTGGATCAGGGTCTTGAGGAAGGCGACTTCCCTTGGTGTCAGCTCAAATATGGCGTCATGCCAGTAAAAGGCCTCGGCGGACTTGTCATAGCGCAGGCTCCCGGCGGCCGTTGTGGCGGGTGTGGCACTGTCTGGTGCAGTGGGCTGCGACCGCCGCACCAGGGCGCGGATGCGGGCCTCCAGTTCATCCAGGTCAAATGGCTTGGCTAGATAGTCGTCAGCGCCGGAATTGAGGCCGAGCACACGGTCGCCTACCGTACCGCGCGCAGTCAGGATCAGGGTGGGTGTGGCCAGGCCTTCTGCTCGTGCCTGGGCAATGATGTCCAGCCCATCCATATTGGGCAGGCTCAGGTCCAGCAGTACGGCATCGGGCCGCAGCCGGCGCCAGGCATGCAGCGCGGCTGCGCCGTCGGTAATGGGAGTGACATCCATGCCGCGCCGCTGCAATGTGCGCTGCAGGGTGGTCTGCATGGTGGCATCGTCCTCGATCAAAAGCAGGTGCATGCCAGCAAGTTTGCACCATATTGAAGGCTGTTCGTACCGTGGGTGCGGCCCCCGATCTCTTGGTGTTTCCCCTAGTGAATCAGCGCAGGCGTGACAGCCATTTGACAGGTATTGCCACGATCATCAGTTCATCTACAACATCTTCCAAGGAGACAATCATGCGTCGTGACGAGTTCCTTAAATCCATGCTGGCATTGGCTGCTGCCGGAGCCTTGCCGCTCAGCGCCCATGCTGCTGCAAATCTGAAAATGTTGCTGCCTGCCAACCCTGGTGGTGGCTGGGACACCACGGGCCGTGCACTGGGCAAGGCCTTGCAGGACGCCGGCGTGGCTGGCTCGGTCACCTACGACAACAAGGGCGGCGCGGCCGGTGCCATTGGCCTTGCGCAGTTCGTCAATGGCAGCAAGGGCGATGCCAATGCCATGATGGTGATGGGTGCGGTCATGCTGGGCGGCATCATCACCGGCAAGCCGCCGGTGGATCTGAACCAGGCGACGCCTTTGGCTCGCCTCACCAGCGAATACAACGTCTTTGTGCTGCCTACCAATTCGCCGTTCAAGACCATGGCAGATGTGGTGGCGCAGCTCAAAAAGGATCCGGGCTCCGTCAAATGGGGCGGCGGCTCGCGCGGATCGACCGAGCACATTGCTGCTGCGATGATTGCACGGGCGGTGGGCGTGGATCCCGCCAAGATCAATTACGTTGCCTTCCGTGGCGGCGGCGAGGCGATTGCCGCCATCCTGGGTGGCAATGTCACCGTCGGAGGCAGCGGTTTCAGCGAATTTGCCGAATACATCTCGACTGGCAAGATGAAGCCGATTGCCGTCACGGCTGCACAACGCCTGGAGGGTGTGGATGTTCCCACACTCAAGGAGCAGGGTATTGATGTGGAGATCGGCAACTGGCGCGGCGTGTATGGTGCCCCCGGCATCAGTGCGGAGCAGCGCAAGAATCTGATCGACATGCTGGACAAAGCCATGAAGAGCAAGAGCTGGGCCGAGTCGATGAAGAAGAACGACTGGACAGCCGCCTGGCTGGCGGGCGATGACTTCAGCAAGTTTGTATCGACGGAATTTGCCAGCCTGAAAGACACGATGACCCGCGCAGGCATGGTGTCCTGATTCTTGTGCTGCCCTGGCGGTTCTGCTCCGCCAGGAGCAATTCTCAGATTCTCTGTTTATTAAAAAGATAGCTGCTGGCGCTTGGCGGATAAGCGCCAGGACTTGTTTTTCTCAAGATTTCAGGTGCTGGAAGCAGGTTGTGGATTGTGGGCAGGCGGCCTGCCGATGGTGGATTGAGATGCGATGTGGTCAGCGCACTGCATTGCTGCTGCACAGCGTCGCTTCTCTGCGGCGATGGTTCGGGCCCGCCTGCACCCCAGAGTCCATGATCCAACATTGCCGTGCACCATTCCAAAGGACAAAGGAGACGCCGACATGAGCCCAATGGCAGATCCCCATGCAGCGGCCGGTACCGCTGCCAATAATTCGTCAGGCGCGGAGCCTGGTTTTGAACACGCCAATCAGCCAAGCACGGCGGCCCAACTGGCCGTTGGCATTGCTGTGCTGGTGGTGGCGGGCCTGCTGTCATGGGGTGCGTTGCACATCCCATCCCAAGCCGGTTACAGCGGCGTCGGGCCTGATTTCCTGCCCTGGCTGGCCGCCTGCGTGCTCGGTCTGTGCGGGCTGTGGCTGTGCTGGGAAGCGCTGAGTGGCGGCTACCGTCACCTGGACGCGCCGGACGGTGCGCAGCACGGCGACTGGGGCGCACTGGTCTGGGTATGTGCTGGCTTGCTCATCAACGCGGCGCTCATCACCACCTTGGGCTTCATCGTCAGCTGTACGCTGTGCTACGCCGTGGCAACACAGGGCTTGCGTCGCGCCTCTGGCCAAGCCCATGCGGGCAGCGCCAGAACCATTGGCACGGATCTGTTCACCGGAGCGGTGATTTCCGCGCCGGTGTTCTGGACCTTCACGCAATTCCTGGCAATCAATCTGCCGGGTCTGACGGAAACAGGGTGGCTGTGATGGAAATATTCAACGCATTGCTCCAAGGCTTCGCTACCGCAGCGACGCCAGTCAACCTGCTGTGGGCGCTGGTCGGTTGCGCGCTGGGTACGGCAGTGGGCGTGTTACCCGGCATCGGTCCTGCAGTAGCCGTGGCCATGTTGCTGCCCATTACTGCCAAGGTGGAAGTCACCGCCTCGATGATCTTCTTTGCCGGTATCTACTACGGCGCAATGTACGGTGGCTCGACCACGTCGATCCTGCTGAACACGCCGGGCGAGACTGCAAGCATGGTGACGGCCATGGAGGGCAACAAGATGGCCAAGAGCGGCCGCGCTGGCGCGGCGCTCGCCACGTCGGCCATTGGCTCTTTTGTGGCCGGTACCATTGCCACCGTGGTGGTGACGCTGTTCGCCCCCTATGTTGCAGACTTCGCAGTCAAGCTGGGGCCGCCGGAGTATTTCATGCTGATGGTGCTGGCTTTCACCACCGTGAGTGCGGTGCTCGGCAAGAGTAGCCTGCGCGGCATGACCGCGCTGTTTCTCGGTCTTGCCATTGGTTGCATCGGCATGGACCAGATCACTGGCACGGCCCGCTATACGATGGGCAAACCGGAGTTGCTGGACGGTATCGATATCGTGCTGGTGGCGGTAGGCCTGTTTGCCGTGGCTGAGGTGCTGTATTACGCGCTGTACGAGGGCAAGACGCGTGACTCGCAGAACAAGATGGGCCGCGTGCACATGACGCGTCGCGACTGGAAGCGTTCAGTGCCTGCATGGATCCGCGGCACGGTGATTGGAACGCCCTTTGGCTGCATTCCCGCTGGCGGTACGGAGATTCCGACCTTTCTGAGCTATGCCACCGAGAAGAAGCTGGCCAAGGGCGAAGACAAGGCAGAGTTTGGTACCTCCGGCGCCATCGAAGGCGTTGCAGGCCCGGAAGCCGCCAACAACGCGACTGTCACAGCGGCGTTGATTCCGCTGTTGACGCTGGGCATTCCTACCAGCAACACCACCGCCGTGTTGCTGGGTGCATTCCAGAACTACGGCATCAACCCGGGTCCGCAATTGTTCACCACTTCGGCTGCGCTGGTGTGGGCGCTGATCGCATCGCTTTATATCGGCAATGTGATGCTGTTGGTGCTGAACTTGCCCATGGTGGGCATGTGGGTCAAGCTGCTCAAGATTCCCAAGCCGCAGCTGTATGCTGGCATTCTGATCTTTGCGACCGTTGGAGCGTATGGCATGCGCCAAAGCACGTTTGATCTGTACCTGTTGCTGGCTATCGGTGCGCTGGGTGTGGTGATGCGCCGGTTTGATTTTCCGACTGCACCGGTGGTGGTTGGCATGATTCTCGGGCCGCTGGCTGAAGCGCAAATGCGCAACGCCGTGGCCATTGGGGAAGGCAGCTGGAGCATCTTCTGGCAGCGGCCCATGTCGTTGGCGTTGATCATCATCGTGCTGGCTGTGCTGATTGTTCCACGCGTGCTCAAGGCAAGAGGGAGCAAAAAGGCCGCAATGCCGGCTTCGGCATGAGGCATCGGCCATCTACTTTCAGGCGCCCGGACGGGCGCCTTTTTATTCATGGAGAGCGTGCAAAGGCATCAGGCCATTGCATGGGCTCTGCTATATAGTGGTGTACCGGCAAGGTATGGTGGCCTGGCCGGAAAGCTGGTCAGTCGCTGCAGATGGAAGGAATGCGGGCATGGAATCGCAAGAGATGGAAGACGACGGCGTGTATGAAAGCGCCGCAGAGCTATTCAAGGCCATGGCCGCGCCCATGCGGCTCAAGATCATCAGCGCGCTGTGCAATGGTGAAAAGAACGTGTCCGAACTGCTGACATCGATCAACACCACGCAGCCCAATATGTCGCAACACCTGAACACCTTGTACCAGGCAGGGGTGCTGGGCAAGCGGCGCGAGGGGGTCAGCATCTACTACTACATTGCAAATGACAAGGTGGTGCAGATGTGCCGCAGCGTCTGTCTGCAGATTGCCATGGAAGATTGAAGGCTCCATCCGCAAAATGTGAAAAGGCAGCCGGTGGCTGCCTTTTTTGCTGATGATGCAGGGCGATCAGGGCTTCAAGTACACGAAGCCCTCCTTGGCTTGAAGGCGGGCGACTTCGGCTACGCCGGACGGCACCACCTGGGTTTCCATCAGCAGCTTCGATGCGTCAATCTTGCGGCTCTGCAAGGTGTTGTTGCACACGCGAAACTCCACACCCTTGGCGGACAATGCGCTCACCTGTCCGCTGAACTCGCGGCCCTTGCTGTCCTTGGCATCACTGAGCAGGAAATCGATTCCCGGGCCATGCGTCACCACCACGATCTTGTCGGTGGGCGAAGCGTTGAGCTCGTTGGTGATGTTGTTGAGGATGGCTGCTGCAGTTTCGACGCCAGTATTGACGTGGTAGACCACTTTGACCTTGTCCTGGGCAAAGCCGACGGCTGCCATCAAGGACAGGAAGACGGCACACAACAGGCGTTTCATGGGAGGCTCCTTTGCATTGGTAGTATCTCCAGCCCCAAAATATCGCTGGTAACTTATATTAGCAACAGGCAATTGCTTTGCAAAGCCAGTAACAGTACCTAGGATTTCTAGTGAACGGCGGGTGGAGACAGGAGTCAAGCATGGTGGCAACACGGGTGAAATGGGCTTACGCTTTTGCATGGGTGCTGGGCTGGAGCGCTGCAAGCACGCAGGCGCACGGCACGGATGGAGCACCTGAAATGCCGATGGCCACAACTGCAAGCACAGCGGCGGGCAATCCATCACAGGGCTCGCCGGGCGCGGCGACAGCAGCCGTCTCGATGGAAGTCAAACGGGTAGCCCCCGATGTGTACTACGTGCAGGGCCTGTCGGCGCTGGGTTCGCCGCAAAACCAGAACTTTATCTCCAATGCTGGCTTCGTCATCACGCAAGACAGCGTGGTGGTGATTGATGCGCTGGGCTCTCCCGCACTGGCCAAGACGCTGGTGCAGAAAATCAGGCAGATCACGAACAAACCCATCAGCACCGTGCTGCTGACGCATTACCACGCTGACCACATCTATGGCCTGCAGGTCTTCAAGGCCCTTGGTGCCAAGATCATTGCCAACGGCTTGGCGCGAGAGTACATCAACTCCGAAACGGCCACGCTGCGCCTGGCGGCCTCCCGCACGGAGCTGGCGCCATGGATCGATGCCGACACCCACCTGGTGAATGCAGATGAATGGGTGAGCGCAGACAACAGTGTGTTCACGATCGGTGGAGTGCAGTTTCAGTTGCAGCACATGGGGCCTGCCCATACGCCGGAAGATACAGCGATTTTCCTCCCGCAAAGCGGTGTGCTGTTCATTGGGGATGTGGTGTTTCGCAACCGTATTCCTTACGTCGGCCAAGCCGACAGCCGCCATTGGATTGCCGCGCTCGACAACCTGCTGAAGCTCCCCGTCAAGGTCATGGTGCCAGGTCACGGCCCGGCATCGAATGATCCCAAGGTCGACATGCAGCTGACGCGCGACTATCTCAACTACCTGCGCGAATCCATGGCCAAGGCTGCAGGCAATCTGGACCCCTTTGACGAAGCCTACAAATCCACCGATTGGTCGCGCTTTGAGAAGTATCCGCTGTTCAAGGAGGCCAACCGCATGAACGCGTACAACACCTATTTGCTGATGGAGCAGGAAAAACCATGATCCGCCGACGCGATGCCATGCTGGGATTGCTCATCAGCCAGGCAGCAGGAAGCTGGGCAGTGCAGGCCCAGACACTGGATGCATCGGAGCAGCTGCTGCCTACGGCGGCGGATTTGCCCCAAAGCCTGGCGTTGGCCGTGCGTCAAGGCCAACCGCTGGTGGTGTTGGCTACCTTGCATGGTTGCCCATTTTGCAAGGTGGCGCGCGAAAACTACCTGCTTCCTGCCAGCAAGGACGGTGCGGTGGTAACGCAGATCCACTTTCTGTCACGCATGCCTTTGCGCGACTGGGCGGGGCGAGCCACGACCCATGGACAGGTGGTCAAGGACCTGGGCATTGAGGTTGCGCCGACGGTATTGTTCTACGGCTGTGGCGGAAAGGAATTGGTCCCTAGGCTTACGGCGGGTTCCACTTCCGACTTCTACGGCGCATACCTTGACGAACGTCTTGCGCAGGCGCGTACATCTTTCAAGTCTGCAATCTAACCCGACGGGCCACGCCGTTGTTCAATGGTATGGAGCCCGATGCAGTAACACCGCGCCTGTACCGGCACGGCTGAAAACCTGAAGTTCGTTATTCATATATGGGATAACGCGGGTATCACCTAGTCATGCGAGCGGCCAGAATTCTCTAATATTTCGATAAATAAAAATATGCTTATATATAAATAAAGGTGAAGCGATGAGACAACTTCGAAGTGTTTGGATGGCAGGAGCCGTCATGGTGGGGGGCGGGTTGGCAGCAGCTCCCGCATGGGCCAATCTGGCCCTGGCACAGAAGAATGCATGCATGGCCTGCCACAGCGTCGACAAGAAACTGGTGGGCCCGGCCTATCGGGATGTGGCAAAGAAATATGCAGGCCAGGCCGATGCACAAGCTCAGCTCGCCAAAAGCATCAAGGCGGGCGGTTCTGGCAAGTGGGGCGCGGTTCCCATGCCGCCGCAAGCAGCGCTCAGCGATGCAGATGCCAGCACACTGGCTGCCTGGATTCTGGGTGGTTCCAAGTAAGGCAAGCGACCATCGCTTATTTCTCGGATAAAGCTTGCTATTGGAAAGGGAGCATATGCGGAGCCAGCTGATGGGCAGGGTGCGCAAGGCGCCAGAGAATTTTGTACCTCCACAGGCGGTGGGTACGGTGTTTGCAGAGGCGAAGGCTGGGCGGCGCGACTTCATACGCAGTGCATTTGCCGCTGCTGCAGGCACCGTGGCGGCTTCCGTGCATGCGCAACAGGCATCGGCGGGAGATGGAGACCCGAACATTCTGGAGTTGCCTGCCCACAGCAAGGGCCTGGGCCAGCCGGTAGTGACCGATGGCTATGGCAAACCTTCCAAGTACGAGGCCAATGTGCAGCGTAGGCAAAGCCCCGGGCTCACACAGACCAAGCAGGCCTCGGTATCGTTTGCGCCGCTGCAATCTCTGTTTGGCATTGTTACGCCGAGCGGCCTGCATTTCGAGCGCCACCATCAGGGCTGGTGGGACATTGATCCCTCCAAGCACCGCTTGATGGTCAATGGTCTGGTCAAGAGCGCCAAGGTGTTCACGATGGATGACATCATGCGCCTGCCTTCGGTGTCGCGCTTTCACTTCATAGAGTGCGGCGCCAATACCGGGATGGAATGGGGCAATGTGGCTGTGCCGACGGTGCAATATACGCACGGCATGCTCTCGTGCAGCGAGTTCACTGGTGTGCCGCTGATCACCTTGCTCGAAATGGCCGGGGCCGATCTGAAAAAGGGCAAGTTCATTCTGGCCGAGGGCGCCGATGGATCTTCGATGACGCGCACCATTCCGGTGGAACTGATCACGTCCGGTGAAGTGCTGGTGGCTTATGGCCAGAACGGCGAGATGCTGCGTCCCGAGCAAGGCTATCCGCTGCGCCTCGTGGTGCCAGGCGTGCAAGGTGTCAGCTGGGTCAAGTACCTGCGTCGCATTGAAGTGGGCGACATGCCCTACGCCACTAAAGACGAAGCGGTGCACTATGTGGATCTGATGCCGGACGGCCAGCACCGCCAGTACACCAGCATTCAGGAATGCAAGAGCGTGGTGACCACGCCTTCGGGCGGACAGATGCTGCTCGACAAGGGCTTCTACAACATCACAGGGCTGGCATGGTCGGGGCGCGGCAAGGTCAAGCGTGTGGATGTGAGCGTGGATGGCGGTCGCAACTGGCGCACGGCTCGCCTCGAAGGGCCTGTGATGGAAAAATGCCTCACGCGTTTCAACATCGACTGGGCCTGGAATGGCGAGGAATGCATCATCCAGAGCCGGGCGATGGACGAGACCGGCTATGTGCAGCCTACCTATCAGCAGCTGCGGGCCGTCCGCGGCACGCGTTCCATCTACCACAACAACGCCATCCAGTCGTGGGCGGTGCATGCGAATGGGGAGGTGGCCAATGTTCAGCTTGCGTAAAAAAAGACTGATGGGGTATGCCCTGTTTGTGCTGACTGCTATCAATGGAGTAGCGTTTGCGCAAACTGCTGGAAAAACAGGAGAGCGCTTTCAAGGCATTGGCCGGGAGGCGACTTCCAAGGAAGTACAAGCCTGGGATATCGACGTACGTCCTGATTTCAAAGGACTGCCGCCAGGCTCGGGCTCGGTGCAGAAAGGCATGGATGTGTGGGAGGCCAAGTGTGCATCCTGCCACGGGGTCTTTGGCGAATCGAACGAGGTCTTCAGCCCGTTGATTGGCGGCACCACAGCCGAGGACATCAAGACCGGCCATGCAGCGCGACTGAAGGACCCCGCCTTTCCAGGCCGGACCACAATGATGAAGGTAGCCACGGTATCGACCCTGTGGGACTACATCAACCGCGCCATGCCATGGAATGCCCCCAAGACGCTGACCACGGAAGAGGTGTATGCGGTAACCGCCTACCTGCTCAACCTGGGCGGTGTGGTTCCCGATGACTACACGCTCAGCGACAAGAACATTGCCCAAGTGCAGCAGAAAATGCCCAATCGCAATGGCATGACCACCCAGCACGGGCTGTGGCCAGGCAACGAATTTGCGAACGGTGCAAAGCAAGGAGCAGGCCAGCCGGATGTGCGCGCCACAGCCTGCATGCGCAATTGCGGCCCCGAGCCACAGGTGCGGTCGGCCCTGCCTGCGCATGCAAGCAATAACCACGGCAACCTGGCGGCACAAAACCGCCTGGTGGGTGCGCAGCGCGGTGTTGAAACCGACGGCAGCAATGGCAAGTCTGGCAAGGCAGAGACGAAGGCGGGTGCGAGCGCAGGCAAGGCTGCAGCACCTACCGCGCTGCTGGAGAAAAACGCCTGCATTGCCTGCCATGGCATGGATCAGAAGATTGTGGGCCCGGGATTTGCCGAGATCGCGAAGAAATACCCCGGCAAGAAGGACTATCTTCTGGGCAAGATCAAAGCGGGCGGCACGGGTGTGTGGGGGTCAATGCCCATGCCGCCGCAGCCCGGAATCAGCGACGATGATGCCCAGGCGATTGCCGGTTGGCTGGCGGGTGATTCTGCGGCAAAGCCGTAGCAGGCCTGTTGCTGGCGACTGAACGCATCGGGCCATTCCCATATTCACGTATTACAAGGAGACTGAGACATGAACCGCAGAGATGCACTCAAACATTCCGCAGCCGTTACCGGCTTGCTGCTGGCAGCGGGCCTGCTGCCCCGTGCAGCACTGGCAGCCTACAACCAGACCGCGTTTGATGCAAAGACCGTGGCGGATGTGATCAAGGCCATGGGCGCTGCGGCGCCCGAGGAAAGCAAGGATGTCAGCCTGACCGCGCCAGACATTGCAGAGAACGGCGCAGTCGTGCCCATTGGTGCTGCCACCACCCTGCCCAATGTGAAGCGCCTTCTGGTGCTGGTCGAGAAGAATCCGAACACCCTGGTGGCCGCCTTTGATGTGAATGATGCTGTCGAGCCTAACTTTCTCACGCGCGCCAAGCTGGGCCAGTCTTCGGACGTGTATGCGGTTGCCATCACCGCGGATGGCAAGGCACTGTTTGCGAAGAAGGAAGTGAAGGTCACCCTGGGTGGCTGCGGCGGCTAAGACGAGACAACAAGGAGATAGACATGGCAGATCCAATGCGTATTCGCGCCCAGGCAGCGGGTGACAAGACCACGGTGCGGGTGTTGATGTCCCACGAGATGGAAACCGGCCAACGCAAGGATGGGGAAGGCAAGACCATTCCGGCCTGGTTCATCCAGGAAGTGACCGCGTCACTCAATGGCAAGCCCGTGCTGACGGCTGAATGGGGGCCTGCGGTATCGAAGAACCCATTTCTGCAGTTTGTCGTCAAAGGCGCCAAGGCGGGCGACAAGATATCGGTGTCCTGGAAGGACAACAAGGGAGAGACGCGAACCGATGAAGCCACGGTGAGCTGATGGCTGCAACGGCGCAAGGACGAACCTTTCTCGACCTTGCGGCGGCAACTGCGGCAGGATCCGCCACACGGCAGTGCACTTTGCCTGGGTAGACGCCGCGCTGTCTGCCTTCTTTGACAGATAACAAAAAAGGGGTGCCCCATGAGACAAACCAACCGGGCCGGGAAACTGGCCTTCTCTGCCGCTCTGGCATTGCTGGCCAGTGCCTCTGCCGTTGCGCAGAAAAGCACCGCCGATGGCATTGCCGAATACCGCGAAATGCTGCAGGACGGAAATCCCGCCGAGCTGTTCGAGATGAAAGGCGAGGAGTTGTGGAAACAAAGACGCGGCCCCAAGAACGCCTCGCTGGAACAGTGTGACCTGGGCAAGGGGCCAGGCGTGGTCAAAGGCGCGTTTGTGGAGTTGCCCCGCTATTTTGCAGACACCGCAAAGGTGCAGGATCTGGAGTCGCGCCTCTTGACCTGCATGGAAAAGCAGCAAGGCCTCGATGCCAAAAAAATTGCCGCTACGCCTTTTGGCAAGGATGAGCAGAAGAACATGGAAGGCCTCGTCGCCTGGATTGCATCGCAGTCCAAGGGAATGGCCTTCAACCTGCCGCAAACCCATGTGCAGGAGAAGCAGGCCTATGAAATGGGCAAGCGTTTGTTCTTCATGCGAGGCGGCCCTCATGACTTTGCCTGTGCCTCCTGCCATGGTGCGGATGGCAAGCGCATCCGCCTGCAGGATTTGCCTAACCTGACCAAGAACCCGGGTGCCTCGGAAGGCTTTGGTGCATGGCCCGCGTACCGAGTCTCGTCTGGCGAATTGTGGAGCATGCAGAGGCGCCTGAATGACTGCTATCGCCAGCAGCGATTTCCGTACCCTGGTTACGCCAGTGATGTGACCGTCGCTCTGGGGGTGTACATGGGTGTCAATGGCAAGGACGGCAAGGCAACTGCGCCGTCCATCAAGCGCTGAAGGAGGGGAACCATGTCAAAAGCAAACTGGTTGCCCATTGCGGGCATCGCGTCGTCCTTGATCGTGCTGGGGTGTGCATCTGTGGACAGCAGCGCAAATCTGGATGCCCTGACCCAGCAGGCCGTGGCATCGTCGTTCCGCGATCAGGGTATCGCCAAGGTGGATCGCCTGCAGCAGGATGAATCCAATGCCGCTTGCAGTGCCGCCGATGTGGCGGGCGTACCATTGGACGCCAAGCGTAGCGCGGCAATTGAAGCTGCCAACCTGAAAACCGTGCAGTGGCCCAAGGACGGCAAGCTGGTCGGTGATTGGAGAGAGGGAGAGAAAATTGCCCAGAACGGCCGAGGCATGACCTGGACCGACAAGGCTGGCAGCGCCAATGGTGGCAACTGCTACAACTGCCACCAGATCAGCAAGGAAGAAATCTCGTTCGGCACGCTGGGCCCTTCGCTCTACAACTACGGCAAGATTCGCGGCATCACCGATCCCGGCAGTGCCGAGTCCAAGGCCATTGTGGAGTACACCTGGGGCAAGGTCTGGAACGCCAAGGCCTACAACGCCTGCTCCGGCATGCCGCGTTTTGGCCATGCGGGCATCCTGACCGAAGCGCAGGTGCGCGATGTGGTGGCCCTGCTGGTGGATCCCAAGTCTCCGGTCAACCGCTGAAGTCGGCCGGATTATCAACACTATGAAAACAATAGCTGGTAGCGCTTGGTGAAAGCGCGCTACCAGCTATTTTTATCACTATGAGCCTCTCCAAACGCGAATTTCTGCAAGTGCTGGCGGCAGCCAGCGTCGGTGGCATGGGCCTGCAGCGCTACGCCTGGGCTGACAGCGCCACCTCTGACAAGGCGCTGTACGATGTGCCTCAATTTGGCAATGTGTCGCTGCTGCACATGACCGACTGCCACGCGCAGCTCAAACCCATTTATTTCCGTGAACCGAGCGTGAACCTGGGCATCGGTGCCATGAAGAACCAGCGACCCCATCTGGTGGGCGAACATTTGCTGCAGTCCTGCGGCATTCGGCCCGGAACCGCGAGTGCGCATGCCTTCAGCTACCTGGATTTTGAGGCAGCAGCCAAGCGTTACGGCAAGGTAGGCGGTTTTGCACACCTGTCTACTCTGGTCAAGCGCATGAAGGCTTCGCGCCCTGGGGCACTGCTGCTTGATGGCGGCGACACCTGGCAGGGATCGGCCACTTCGCTGTGGACGAACGCCCAGGACATGGTGGATGCCTGCAAGCTGCTGGGCGTGGATGTGATGACTGGTCATTGGGAATTTACCTATGGCATCGAGCGGGTGCAGCAGATCATCGAGAAGGATTTCGGCAACAAGCTCGACTTTGTGGCGCAGAACGTCAAGACCGCAGATTTTGGCGATCCGGTGTTCAAGCCCTATGTGATCCGCGAGATGAATGGCGTTCCCGTCGCCATCATTGGCCAGGCGTTCCCGTACACGCCGATCGCCAATCCACGCTACATGGTGGCGGACTGGAGCTTTGGCATTCAGGACGACAACCTGCAGAAGATGGTGGATGAGGCACGCAGCAAGGGGGCCAAGGTCGTTGTGGTTCTGTCGCACAACGGCATGGATGTCGACATCAAGATGGCGAGCCGCGTGCGTGGGGTGGATGCCATCCTGGGAGGCCATACGCATGATGGCATGCCCATTCCGACCATTGTCGAGAACGCGGGCGGCAAAACCATTGTGACCAACGCCGGTTCGAACGGAAAGTTCCTGGGCGTGCTGGATTTTGATGTGAAGGACGGCAAGGTTCGCGATTTCAAGTACCGCCTGATGCCGATCTTTGCCAACATCCTGCCTGCCGATACCGAGATGGAGGCGCTGATCACCAAGATCCGTGCGCCTTACGAATCGCGGTTGAACGAGGTGCTGGCGCGTACTGATGGAACCCTGTATCGGCGTGGCAACTTCAACGGCACGGGTGACCAACTGCTGCTGGATGCCATGATGGCGGTGCAGGATGCGCCGATTGCATTTTCGCCCGGTTTCCGCTGGGGAACATCGTTGCTGGCGGGCCAGGACATCACGCGAGAATGGCTGATGGACATGACCGCAACGACCTATTCGTATGCCACGGTAACCGAGATGACCGGCGCGACCATCAAGACCGTATTGGAGGATGTGGCTGACAACCTGTTCAACCCCGACCCTTATTACCAGCAGGGCGGTGACATGGTGCGTGTGGGCGGCCTGCAGTACCAGTGCGACCCGACAGCAAAGGCAGGGGCGCGCATCGCCGAGATGCGGCTCAAGGGCGAGTTGCTGGAGGCTGACAAGAAATACAAGGTGGCGGGATGGGCGCCTGTGGCGGAAGAAGCGAAGAGTGCGGGCAACCAGCAGATCTGGGAAGTGGTGGAGCCGTGGCTGAAGGACCAGAAGGTGCTCAAGCCGCGTTCGCTTAATGAACCAGGTCTGCTGAACGTGAAGCCCAACCAGGGGCTGGCCTGAGCGCGACAATATAGGGCTAGCGGGCATTGCTAAAACGCGATAGAACCGCTCCAATAGCGGACATGAGCCCCGCAGAGTTCGATACTTTAGTGGCCACCATCCTGGTGGCCGTTTTTTTCCTGGCCGCCGTGTTGGGTTTTGTCATGCGCGAAACCCGCTTCTGCACCATGGGCGCGATCAGCGATGTGGTCTACCTGGGCGATTGGATGCGCGTGCGCCAGTGGGCCATGGCCGTCGGCGTTGCCATGTGCGGCTTTACCGCTCTGGTGTTGTGGGCAGGGGTATCGGCTGCGGACACGCTGTATGCGGGCGCGCAACTGATGTGGCTTTCTTCCATGGTGGGAGGCTTGATGTTTGGCGTCGGGATGGTGCTGGCGTCTGGCTGCGGGGCGCGCAATCTCACCCGGTTGGGCGGCGGCAATCTCAAGTCACTGGTCGTTCTGCTGGTCATTGCGGTCGCGGCTTTTGCAACGCTCAAAGGCATCACGGCGGTGGCCCGTGCGCGGTGGCTCGATAGCATGCACATCGGTTTCAGTTCGCCCGCCTTGTTGCCCGAGGTAGTGGCCGGGGCTGCGGGCTGGCCTCCGCTACTGGCACGAGGCCTGATGGGGGGAGGACTCGGCTTGCTGCTGCTTCTGTCGGCCTGGTGCGCAAGGGGCAGGCAGGGGCGCGATCTTCACGTGCTTGCGGGAGGGGCTGTTGTCGGCCTGTGCGTGGTTGCCGCATGGTGGTTGGGCGGGTATGTCGGCAATGTGCAGGAGCATCCTGCGACCTTGGAGCATGTGTATGCCGCTACCTACACCGGGCGCATCGAGGCTTTCAGCTTCGTGACTCCGCTGGCGCATACCCTGGACTGGCTTTTGTTCTTCAGCGACCGCAACAAGGTGCTGACCTGGGGCATCGCCAGCGTGGCTGGAATGGTGGCAGGGGCTTTCCTGCATGCGCTGTGGCGGCGTGACTTTCGCTGGCAAGGCTTTGCCAACACTGCCGACCTGGCGAGGCATTTGGCTGGTGCCGCCCTGATGGGCGTAGGAGGTGTAGTTGCAATGGGCTGCACCATTGGTCAGGGCATCAGTGCGCTTTCCACCTTGCAGTTGGGAAGTTTCTTGTCCGTGGCCGGCATTGTGGCGGGCGCTGTTCTGGCATTGCGTTATCTGGCCTGGAAGGAAGCCAGATAGCGACAAGCTTCACCAGTAGGGGTGAAGAGGCACCCAGGAGCAAGGGTGTCAGCAAGGCGTAGTTGGAACAAGGGTGTCATCAGGCTGTTACCGGTCCCTGGCATGGTTGCAGCTTTCTATATCGAATGGAGAGCCTATGTCTGCAACCAAGCTGGCATTCATGAGCCTTGCGACCGTTCTGCTATCTGCCTGTGGCGGTGGTGAAGACATGGCGCTGCGATCCGAACCTGCGGAATTACGAGCCACTGCTTCAGCCTACTGGGCTGGGGTGGGGCGTGCATTGCCCCAATCGCCCCTGGGCAATACCGTGGCGATTTCTTGCCACAACTGTTATGGAGACACGCTGGCGGCTACACAGGCCAAGGTGGGCAAAGCACTGGCGCGTGGCTTTGATCTGGTGGAGTTGGATCTGACCACCCATGCCGATGGCAAAGTCTACGTCGAGCACGGCGACAGCGAGTTACCGCGCGGCAGCCTGGAGGCCTCGTTGGCCAACACGGCTCTGCAGCAAAGCGATCGCATGCTGTTCCTGGAAGTGAAGGAAAAATTTACCACGACTGCGCAGAGTGATGCAATGATGCTGCAGGTGCTCCGCGCCATTCGTGACGGCAACTATGCCACTGCTGCAAGGCCCGCATTCCTGCGCGCCTTCATGGATGGTCGGCATCAGCATCTGGTGCGCGCCAAACAGATGCTGGCGACCTCGGAGTTTTCTGGAATTCGCAACCACATCCGATTGCATACCCTGGTGGAGAGCGATATCCGCAACAACATTCGCACCACCAAAAACCTCGGTTTTGACGGTGTGGAACTGGAGTACCGCACTGGCGATCTGTTCGGAAAAATCCAACAGGCCAAGACGCTCGGGATCGGCGTAGGGCTCTACACCATTCCGGCGAGCATGGGAGAGGCGTATTTGTCGGCCTTGCGCGAGGACGTGGATTTCCTGACCACCGACTACGACCTGGCTGATGCTGCCAAGCCAAGCAATGTCCGCTCGCTGGTACAGGAGAATACGTCGCTGGTGTACTTGAATGCCGGACAACAAAGCAGCTATCCCTTGAACTACCAGCGAACCAGTGGCACCGGCTATCCGTTGGCAGCCGGAGCCAGCACACCAGCACTGGAGTGGCTGGATGCGGCCAGCGATGAAGACAGGGTGGGTGGGAGCATGGTGTTTGCTGGCGGCCAGAGCTTGACGACCTGGGATGCTGACAATGACGCTGCCGGCGGCTATCTTGTCACTGCCGTGGTGAATTTTGACGATCTGAACCCCGCCACCACAGCCAGCATCATCGCCAAGAGCGACAGCGGTGGCTTTGCCCTGGAGCAGAACGCCGGCCTGCTCCGCTTTGGGGTGCATGCCAACGGCAGCTACCACTACGCATCCGTGCCCATGACGGCATTCAATGGCACCGATTCATACTTCATCGTCGGTGCCTATGATGGCAACGGTGCTGTGCGTCTGTGGGTCAACAATACGGAGCGAACCCCTTCCATCGCAGTCACCGGTGGTGTCACGCAAAACAATAGCCCGGTTGTCATCGGTGCAGATCCGCAAGGTGCCACGGATCGGCGCTTCTTCTTCAAGGGCAAGGTACAGCAGGTGATGGTGCAGAAGTGGCGCGACCACTGAAGGAATGCTGTTCAGGCCTGGCGCAGAGAATGGCCCGCGTGCGATCACAGCAGTGATCGCACGGCTTGCCTCAACTCGGGGAGCAATTCCGATTCAAACCAGGAATTGCGGTTGAGCCAGCCGCTGTTGCGCCACGATGGATGGGGAAGCGGGACGCAGCGCGGTGTGAAAGCAGGGTTGTCATAGATGCTGCGCCAATGTGCAACGGTATCGTTCACACCCAGACGGGCAAGCTCCTTGGGCGCGCGCAGGCGCTGCAAGTGCCAGCGTTGTGCATGGCCGCCGACGAGCAGTAACAAGCGCAAGTCGGGCAATTGCGCCATCAGCCGATCTTGCCAGGTGCGCGCGCACTCCGGCCGGGGTGGCAGATCACCTCCGTGAGTGTCAAGACCGGGAAAACAGAATCCCATCGGTAGTATGGCAATACGGCGAGCGTCGTAGAAAGTGTTCGCGTCGATATCCAGCCACTGCCGGAGGCGCACACCAGATGGATCGGAAAACGGGATACCGCTTTCATGCGCACGTATGCCCGGTGCCTGCCCAGCAATGCAAATGCGGGCGGAAGCGGATAGCTGGAAGACGGGGCGCGGTTCATGGTTCAGGACACGGCCCTTGTCGGGATGCTCAAGACAGATCCTGCACTTGCGTATTTCGTCTGCAAGCACATCCAGCGGAGTAGGGCTTTGTAAGACGGCATTCAAAGGAAATGCCCCTGGTTGTATGTATTGGAGTGTCGAGGTAGCGTATTTCCATTCGTGCCGCCGGTACTGCTGGTATCACGCGGGTTCATCTTCGAAAGTCTCCCGCTTAAATGGCTGACGGTATCCTCAAAGGCGTTTCGGTGCTCGGCTGTGCAGATCATGGCCTGATTATGAGGTCGAGGTTATCAAAGAGTGCGCAGGGCTCTGGTATGGGAAGCCAGGTGTTGTCGCAACCCGCTCACGAAAGGCGGGGAACACCATCGCGATCCTATGCCGCGCACTGGTGGTTGCAGTCTCAATTGCAAGGGATTGTCAATTTCAGCCGATCACTCCTTCCTGCGGTAGAGCGCGCTTGCTTATACCGGTATTCTGGTGCGAATTTGTAGCAGTTTGCGCCGGGCCAGAGAGAACACCCCCTCCCTCTCTTTTATTTCTTTGGCAGCTTCATCAGCACCGGCTTTTTTCACGCACGAGACGAACCCTTCCGTCGCCTTGTTTTCACACGAGGGAACTTTTCCAAAGCGGGGCAGTCTGTTTGATTGTTCAATCACTGCGGTTTCCCTCCTCCATTGAAAGTTGGAGAAGGAACTGACGATCGAATCGCTTGGACTACTAATGAATACCAAAAAATTAGTAGTCGCCTCAAGTCTTCGGTACTCGCAACGGGGCTCCGATCCAGACGCTGAAAACGCGGCTGGAACGCTTCAACACCCCCAGAGGACCTAAGCTAAGCACACCAACGCCAATCCAGTTGCTGAAATAAATTGGGCTCTATGAGGCCCAAGGCGCTTGCATTGCCATGGAGCTGCGTTATAGCTGGGCGTGCGTGCCTGACAACTGGAGTATTGGAAAGTCTCCCCCTGGATGAACGGCGAAGGTGGCGCTGACGACAAGAGTGCGGCGGCGGGTCTCCGAGAGCCGGCGAACCCCTTGCGATTTGAATCTCATACGCGTGATTTGAATTTGAAACAATATATTTCATAATAATCATTATTGTTTCTTTTGTAGAAAATAATGATTTGAGAAATGGCAGTTTCAAACAAAGCTGGTCCATTGTTTTCAATGAATCTGTCTATCTTCAAACCCCAAGCGTAGCAGTCAATGTGGTGAACGCAGCGCATACGCATTCGTGCGGCTCGAGCGGTTTGCCCCAATGGGCGGAAGAGAAGGTTCATTGCAGATGCGGGACCAAACGATAACAGCAGCTTCAGCTGCCTGAAGACGGAGTATCTGTTTTCAACACAGAAGGAATCTAGGCCATGGCGAACCTTGCGGCGCTGACTCATCCACATCCCTTATTAACCGGCGCACGCGCACGGATTGCTACCACCTGTGCTGTATTGTTGGCGGCAACTGTTCCACATCTTGCTGGCGCCACTGTACTGTTCGATAACTACCGGGGGCGCAATAGCCTGCCTGTCGGTGCTACGCCCGTAGCTCCGAACTATGGCAACAACGATGGCTCCAGGGCGCTGTCGAATCTGATCAATCTCGCAAGCGGCGGCCCTCAGAATGTTGCCTCTTCGGGCAAGCTGGATGACCTGGACTGGTCAAGCAACGAACAGCAGTTATGCAATACCCGTGTAGGCAATGCGCCATGCGCGAGCCAGATTCAGGGGCGGGTAGCCTATACCCTGGTGCGTTTTCCCAGCTCTGGGACCTATACCTTCAAGGCCGCGCACGATGATGATCTTCAGGTGGATTTTTCCACCAATTTCTCAGCAGCTTCGGCATCGAATTACCGCAACTTTGACTACAACGTGCCTGTCGGTGGGCTGAGCTCCTATACCAGCGAGACTTCCTTTCCCGACATCCCAGGCAATTTTGTTGCGTCGCAGGACAACAGCTGCTATGCCATGCGTGTCTACTGGAACAACAGGGGTGGTTTGAATTTCCTGCGCATGAAATGGGTGAAACCGGGTGGCATCGAAGAGATCATCCCGGCAGCTAATCTGCTGGATCCATCGAAACCCGAATCCTATGCCAGCTGCGCCAATACCCTGGCCGACATTGGCGTGTCCAAGACCGGCCCCGCTCAGTTTACGCAAGGTGGCACGCTGAACTACGCCATCACGGTCTGGAACTATGGCCCGACGGAGGTGAGCGGCATTCCCATTGCCGATCTTTTGCCAGGCAACGTTACGCTGTTGAGCGGCCCCACCTGCACGGCCTCCGGTTCCGCGCAATGCGGTGGCAGTTCGAACAACGGAAATGCCTGGGTGATGACGACGGGCCTGCTGCCAGTGAACACCACTGCGGGTGATCCGTCGAGCGCGCCCTCGCAGGGCAGCTATCTCACTTACCAATTTGCGGTAAGGGCTGCAGCCAATGCACTGAGCATCAAGAACACTGCGACCGTTGCGACCAATGACCTGAATCCAGACAACAACTCCAGTACCGTTATCAGCCAGAGCAGCGGGCAGGTGAGCGTAAGCAAGACGGGCCCAGCCAAGGTGGCGATGGGACAGGCCTTCGACTACCAGTTCACTGTCAACAACGGGCTGGGTGTGGCCGTGCCCAGCGCAGTGATTGCCGAACAGTTGCCGGCCAATATGCAAGCACTTTCAGTGAATGGCGCCAACTGTGGCGCGCTGCCGAGCGCTGCGGGTGCATTGCTCACCTGCAGGTTGCAATCGAGTATTGCTGCAGGAGGTACCGGCGCGTTCACGCTCCGAGCTGTTGCAACCAGCACGGGGGTGGTCACCAACTATGCGTCTACGGATCCAAGTGGCGGGTCATCTAGCGGTACCCCGGGTGCCAGTTGCGATGCCTCTCGCTTCAGCTGCACCAGTGCCAAAACGGAGGTGGTAGCGCCTGCGGTGGCGGTGAGCAAGAGTTTCTCGCCTGCGAGTATTGGCTCGGGCGGCTCCAGTCTGCTCACAATCACGGTGAGCAACGCCAACTCCAGCATCGACCTGCATTCTCTGAGTGTCACGGATGCCTTGCCTGCTGATGTCTTTGCAACAGGAAACCTGATCGGCAATACCTGTTTTGGCAGCCTTACGGCGCCGGGCAACAGCCAGTTGACGCTATCTGGTGGCACTCTCGCAGCTGGCGCATCCTGCCAATTGCGATGGATGGTGACTTCTTCTACGGTGGGCACGCATGTAAACACCATTCCCGCCGGGGGTGTCACTTCTGCAGAGGGTGCTGTCAATACCGCCCAAGCCCAGGCCATTCTGAACGTTCATACGCCAGCCCATCCGGCCACCGCCAAAAAACTGTCTCTGGTAAACGGGGCACCGTATCAGGGGCAAAGGCTGCGCAATGGCGATGTGCTGGTATATGACATCACAGTCACCAATTCCGGAGGCACAGCCGCTACCACCGACCTGACAGAGACGGTGCCCAATGGAGCGACCTACACCGGGGTGGGTGAGGGTTGGAGCACCTCGCCCGGATGCACCACCGAAGGCTCGACCTGCGAGCAAACCAGCATCACCGTGGCACCGGGTGGTACCGTGACCAAGCAGTTCACGTTGACCATCACTCCTCCGGTACTGACGCCTACATTCATCAATACCGTTACCAGCTCCGTAGGTGATTGCGATGCCTGCACGGTTTCTTCGCCAGGCGTGTTTGCAGACATGGTGGCGACCGGGGCTGCTTCGCAGGAAGTGCAGAAGGGCTCCGATGTCACGGTGGTCACCAGCTGTACCAACCAGGGCCCGGACTATGGCGTCAATGCCACCTGTTCCGTAACAGGCGCTCCTGTGGGGGCGGCCACGGTATGTACGCCATCAGCCCCGGTGCCTCAGTTTCAGGTGGGCGCCGTGCTCACCTGCACCACCACATTCAAGGCAGAGCAGTCAGGCCCGGTGATGTTAGTGACCACCGCATATTCCGAAACCAGCGACCCTGAGGTCGGTAACAACAAGGCCATCAGTGCCGTCACCGTGCTAGAAGCCGATCCGATACCCGTGGATGGTGCAGCCCCTGTCCCCATGGATGCACGCTGGATGCTGGCGCTGATGTCACTGGTAATTGGGGGAATG
Source organism: Comamonas sp. 4034 (assembly GCF_050434545.1). NCBI lineage: Bacteria > Pseudomonadati > Pseudomonadota > Betaproteobacteria > Burkholderiales > Comamonadaceae > Comamonas > Comamonas sp. 4034. The sequence goes on from NZ_JBNDIT010000023.1 coordinate 31,562, forward strand.
GCTCTACTGCGTCTGCGCCGTTCTCGATCTGATTGATCTGGAAGGGCTACAGGGGAAGCTCGGAGTGAGGCGTCAGTGGATCTCGCCGCTGACCCTCAGATTTCAGCCTCTGTGTAGTTACTTGAGATCATGGGAGCAGCAGAGGCGTTGGCGATGGCTGTAAGCTCACGGAGCAGCCACTGAGCGTGTGTTCACCCCTGTGGGCTAGTGCACTTTTGGGTGGCGCCTTTGGCGGCGGGCAAAGAAGAAGCCGGCACCGCCCACCCCCAGGGATAGTAATAGCAGGCCGTACCCTCCCATGGTCGGAACAGGTGCGGGCGTTGTCGGAGATGGCTTGTCGTCGTCTTTGACAAGTACCTGCGCGGGCGAGCCAGTAATGTCATAGGATCCCGCCGTGGCGGCTGCAACCGAAAGCTCTGCAATCACGTCTCCATCGTTGGCAACTGTGTTCGGGGTTGCCATGATCGTGCAGGTTACAGACAGGGAGTCTGCGGGCACCAGAATCGGCTGTGTACACGTTGTGCTATAGCGCGGGTTGGATGCTGGCAGATTCAGATTCACGCTGAGGCCTTGCGGCGGAGCTGGATGGGTCAGCGTTAAAGTGCAGGTGCTTACTTGATTGGCAGAGTCAAATAGCTCCACTGGGTTGCATGCCACGCTGACGGCGGGAGTCAGCAAGCGGGATTGCAGATACCAGTTGTTGCCTACCTGGTGCAACGTATAGCTGAAGTGTCCGGCTGTGATCGATCCGCCTTCTAGTGTGAAGACGCCGTTGGATGCTCCGTCCACTTTGACCACCAGGATACCGTTACCCGTGGTGGCTGCACCCAGCCCATTTGCGTTCGCAATACGTAAGGTGCTGACACCGCCCGTATTGCCATTCACTTCCAGCAAGTCAGATGCAGAACTGCTGTCACCCAGCACAGTATCCAGTGCCACTACATTGCTGCCTATGCCGTTGAAGCTGCCTGTGAATGTGATGCGGTCATCTGCTGCAGGGCTCGTGTCGGCCAAGGTGATGGTGCCGTTATTGGCAACGCTGCCGTAAACATGAAACGTACCGGGCACATCACTGGCGCGCAGAGTGGCCGCGCTATCAATGTTGATTTGTGCTGCCGCACTGTTCTCAAACAGATCGCCGGAGAGTTGCAATGTCGCCGCGTTGGCAAGATGAATGGTTTCCCAAAGCGTCAGATTGCTCCCATTGGCAAGATTGTTGCTGCTGCCGGTAAAGCCCCGCATTGCCAATCCATCCAAAGTCAAGGTGTCGGTGCCTGTACCGCCATCGAACTGCGGAACCTGAGATATATCCACGCCTGCGGCAAGCGTGAGCGCATCATCGCCTTCGTCCATGGCGGTGATCCCTATGAGCGCGCCTCCACTGGCTCGCATGGTGTCGTTGCCATTGCCCAGATTGATATCGCCGGTGATGGTGCCACCGGTATGAATAAGCTCATCGGCACCAGTGCCCATGAACACCTTGCCGGTAATGACCCCTCCGTTATTCAGGTGGACCGGAGTGTCTTCATACACCACTACCGCATAGCTTTGTGCGTCGGCACGAATGATGCCGCTGGCAGTATTGTTGATGGTCTGCAATGCCGTCAGACCAGCGGTACGGGGCAATACCATCACTGCGGCTCGAAAGGAGGCGTCAGGGATGGCTGTGCTGGATTTGATTTCGAGCAGTCCACTATTGTCTATGGTCATCGGGTTGGCGTTGCTAGACGTGCCGGATTGGGCGGCATAGACGTAATTGCTCGGGCTGTCGATTACGACGCTGCCGGTATTGTTGATTCGCACAAAACCTGAACTGTTGGCATAACCAGCGTTACCGATGCCTCCGATGGGAAAGGTTACCAGGGGGCTCGAACTGGTGATGGTGATGCTGCCGCTATTCTCGGCCAGCGAATTGATGGATGCCTGCTGATAGATACCGACGCTGCCTGTTGTGCGCGTTGTATTGGTATTGGTGATATTGATTTGGCCTGAATTCGTGGTAGTACCGCTGCCTCCTGTGGCAGGGTTCCACATGCGAGGCTGTAAACCGCTGGTGAATGCGCTGGCGGAGGAGACGACGCTCACCGGGCCGGAGTTGGTGACGGAGAAATTCTGTGCCAGCACTTCAATGGCATTGTTCGACACGCTTGTGCCGGTGGCCGTATTGGTGAGTGAGATGGAGCCGTCATTGGTGACTGTTGCCAGGCTGTTGGCCGCACTTGCTGCAACCGCCACGGTATCGAGGCCGCTATTGGCAAGAGCTGGGCTTGCCGTGGTCATCGTCAGGCTGGCGCCACTGGCGTTCGTGAAGCTTGCGCTGCTGAAATTGTTGGCGTTCAGATACCCAATGTTGGCCAGTGCTCTCCCTCCGCCAGAGGGAGTTTGGTAGAGTGCGCCGCTCCATGTCATCTTGCCCTGGTTGATGACCGAGACACCATTGGCCGTATTTTCGCGCGCATAGATCAAACCGATGCTGGTTCCGTTCAACGTCATGTCGCCGGAACTGTCGTTGGTGAACTGTACATTGGTGGCGTTGATCAGATACTGCCCTGCAGTAGCTCCACTGCATAGCACAGAGCCATTTGCGACGCCCATGGGTGAAGGCGGAACACAAATCGCCCAACTGGTCACGGGTAGGGCAAAAGCTCCATATGCTGTTGCAATGACAGCCTTGAGCTTCAAGTTCGATCGAACTCTCCAATACATCGGCATATGGTTCATATGCGTCAAATTAACATGTTGTCAACTTTTAAAGTTTTGTTTTTGCTATGGTTGACGTATTTCTTGAAGCAGTGATCTATCTTTGTGGGCTGGACTGTCCCTGGTCAGGGGCAATCCACTCGCAGCTGCTGATTTCCGCCGATCCCGTGAAAACCGCTCAGCTGGATAGGCTGGCTCGCTGCTAACAACCAAGAAGCTGTTTGCTGTTTTGAGCTCGGCTATGGGTGCGATTCGGCCAATGTCGCTGCTGGATCTGTTTCAGTTTTAATGCATCGCCAGCTTTGTAAAGCTGGCGGCTTGCCGGTGGATAGCCTCACCGCAATGCCCGATGTTGATTGTCAATGGCGATCTCAGCACCGTCTGCTGCTGATGCAGTTCAACAGCCGTATCGGGGAAGGACTGACCCATCACTGGGTATCTGCCAACCATTCTGAGCCATCATGGGAAGCTCAAGTCCAAACCGAGCATCCTCATCAGGGTGAACGTGACGAGCCCCAGGCCGAGGAGTGCTAGTGCGAAGACTGCCACCACCATGCTGCCTGCACGTAGCACGGCGCGCCTGTCCTTTCCCTTTGCTCCTTGGTCGTAGTGCCACTTGATGGCAAAGAACATGCATGTGCCGAACATGAGGACCTTGAAGGTAACGAAGACTATGGGGATCCAATCGATCATTTTGAATATTTCCGGCCTGTGATCTGACACTATCTATCGTGAAGAGCACTGCTTCCCAGAGGAACGCGGTGAAACGCCAACGACCGCCATGCAAGGATGGGGCTGCTGCACGTTCTGAGGCATATTACTTACAAGCAATTTCCATACATGGAGACAAATTGTCCCAGTCGAAAACCATGCGAGATGAAAATTTGCCAGGCTGGTTGCCGCGATTGGCCGCGCACGGCGGGCCACGTTTTTTGCAGATTGCGGATGCGTTGCAGGCGGCACTGGTAGAAGGGGTGCTGAAGCCGGGTGACCGGCTGCTTCCGCAGCGCCAGTTGGCAGCACTTCTGGAAGTGGATTTGACGACGGTTACACGCGCATACGACGAGGCCAGGCGCCGTAACCTGCTGGAGGGCCGCGGCGCTCGAGGGACCTATGTTGCGGCGCCGAAAGTCGAATTGACCTCGATCATTGACTTGAGCATGAATACCCCGCCGCCGCCAGATGGCGTGGATTTCGACGACATGTTGAAGCAAGGGTTGTCGCAAGTATTGATGCGGGCAGATACCAACTTGCTGATGACTTACCACTTGGGCGGGGGAAGCGACTCCGACCGCAAGGCTGGAGTCAAATGGCTTAGACCAATGTTTGGACATCTGGATTCTGGGCAGCTTGTCGTCTGTCCAGGTGCGCAAGCGGCGATCGCTGCATTGATTCTTGCGCTGACGGAACCTGGCGACGCGATCCTGGCAGAAGCTGCGAGCTATCCCGGCTTGCGGGCCGCAGTGGCTCAATTCGGCCGGCGCATCATTGCAGTGGAGGCGGATGAGTGTGGGATGGTGCCCGAAATGCTGGAGCAAGCGTGCCGCCTGCACAAGCCTGGGCTGGTCTACCTCAATCCGACGTTGCAAAACCCGACCGCCGTTACTATTCCAGAACACCGGCGCAGGCAAATCGCCGGCATCGCCAAGCGCTGGCAGGTGCGCATCGTCGAGGACGATCCCTACTGGCTCCTCGCCAATGCCCCGCCGCCACCCATTGCCACGTTTGTCCCGGAGCAGGTGTACTACATCTCGACCTTGTCGAAATGCCTGACGCCCGGCTTGCGTGTGGCCTTCGTGCTGATACCTGACCTGCAAGAGCGCGAACGCTTCCTGGTCGCCCTGAGGTCATTTGCGCTGATGGACGCTCCCCTGATGGCCGCACTGGCCACTCAGTGGATTCTTGATGGTTCGGCTGACAGATTGATGGATGGGGTGCGCAAAGAAGCGCGTCTACGCCATCGGATGGCGCGGGATATTCTGGCCGGTCGATACGATGGCGCTGGAGACGGCCTGCATGTATGGCTGGAGTTGCCGGGCTATTGGAGTTCTGTCCAGCTTGCGCGCGCGGCTGGCAGCGAGGGTATCGCAGTCACACCGGCAGAGGCATTCGCAACGGGGAGTGGATCCGTGAATGCAATTCGGATCTCCTTGGGTTGCATCAAGGACCGGGGGCGCTTGCAGGCGGGCCTTCAACGGCTGTCTCATCTGCTTGCACGGCGGCCCGAGTCGTTCGGTTCCAATTTGAACATGTAGGCCTTCGGTCTATTGCGGCGAATCAAGATGGATTGCCTAACCCCACGGTACTCCTTTTAATAAGCATAAACCGGGTTGTACAAAGACATACGCTTCGAGTGATCGCAGGGCGCCTCTGCTTGGTGTTTTTCAGTTGGACAAGGCGGCGAAGCGACAATCTATCAAGGGCTCTGTCCGAGGCACTTGGTGACATGCGAAAAAAAGAGCCCTCCGAGGGAGGGCGCTTGCATGTCTACCGTTTATGGAAATTCTTCGACCCCGTGGCGGGGCCTGATCGAGGCGCCAGATGCCGGAAGGTGATCCGCCCTTTGGTTAAATCATAGGGGGACATTTCAACGGTTACGTTGTCTCCGGCAATGATCTTGATCCGGTGTTTTCTCATCTTGCCGCCCGTATACGCAACCAGCGAATGGCCGTTATCAAGATTCACTCGATACCTTGCATCAGGAAGAATTTCTTCGATCTTCCCCTGCATTTCAATTAGGTCTTCTTTGCTCAATGGATATCCTTAATGATGGCCTGGGGCCTTATTTCATGAGGGCAAGATGAATGCCTTCATGCCTGGCGTGATCAACCGCCTCCTGAGCTGTCTCAAATAGCCTGGAGAAGGTGTACACGGTGTCTTGAGCGAGTGAGCCTTGGCCGGATTTCAGTGATACGGCAGACTTGAATTTGCCATCAGCTTGCTTGCAAACTCCTGGCGAGATGAAATAGCGAGATATTTTTTGGGTGTCTTTGATAAATTTAAACATGGATGCGCGCTCCACATATATCTCAGTGGAGTTCTGTGCGCCAGAAATAAAAACAGAAATACGGAAAAGCCGAACCTAGGAATTTATTATGGCTTGTAGCTTGCCTAGGACAGTGCGCGAGGAGGGCGTGAGAAACCCAGCACTGAATTAGATCGAATCAGGGGGCAAGCATGCCCAGATCTGCGGCTCAGTCTATCACAGATGTCAAATATGTGCTTTTAGACTGCCGCTGGTCAGGAGCAGTCCAAATGCGGCTGGGTGCTCGCATATGAACCACAGGTAGTCTTGAAAGGGCTTGCAATGTTGCATGCTTTGCTCAATAATTCAATAAAAGTTGAATTATTGAAATATGAAAGAAACTCAAGTCATCCGTTCCCTTGCAGCCCTGGCCCAGGAGGCTCGCTTGCGCGCCTTCCGTGCGTTGGTCGTCGCGGGTCCTGAAGGCTTGACACCCAGCGTACTGGCGGAGCAGTTGGGCATTGCCGCCAACACCTTGTCGTTCCATCTCAAGGAGTTGACCAATGCCGAGCTTATTACCCAGGAGCGTCAGGGGCGCAATCTGGTGTATCGCGCCTCGTTCGAGACCATGAATTCCCTGCTTGGCTACCTCACAGAAAACTGCTGCCAGGGCGCTGCCTGCGGCCCTGCTTCTGTCACATCCTGCAATTGCTGAAGGACAACACAATGAAGCGCTTTCACGTTCACATGCACGTCGATGACCTGCCCCAGAACATCGCTTTCCATTCCCGGCTCTTTGGTGCCGGGCCCACCCGCGTGGAAAGTGACTACGCCAAGTGGATGCTGGAAGACCCGCGCGTCAATTTCGCCATCTCCACCCGTGGCCATGCCAGGGCAGGACTCGATCACCTGGGCTTCCAGGTCGATGATGCAGCCGAACTGGGTGCACTCAAGGCACGGGCAGAAGCGGCCGACATGGCAATGCTCGATGAAGGCGAAACCACCTGCTGTTATGCCCGCAGTGAAAAGCACTGGATCACCGATCCGCAAGGTGTGGCCTGGGAGCACTTTCATTCGCTGGGTAGCATCCCGGTGTTCAACGAGTCGGTAGCTTGTGCACCTGCTGCGGTTGCCTGCTGCTCAACTGCAATCGCCACCCCTGCTGCTGCATCCAGTTGCTGCGAGCCTCGCGCCACGGCCCACACCGCAAAGGCTTGCTGCTGAACCACCATGACAAATGCCGTCTCTCCCCTGAATGTGCTGTTCCTGTGCACCCATAATTCGGCACGCAGTATCCTGGCCGAGGCCTTGCTCAATGACATGGGCCAAGGTCGCTTCAAGGCCTATTCGGCGGGCAGCAGCCCTCGCGAGAACCAGCAACCCAACCCCCTGGGCTTGGAAGTACTGCAGCGCGCAGGTATTGCCGTGGAAGGCCTGCGTAGCAAGAGCTGGGACGAATTCACCGGACCCGATGCGCCTCAGATGGACTTGGTGATTACCGTGTGCGACAACGCCAAGGGCGAGATGTGCCCCATATGGCCTGGCCATCCGGCTACGGCGCATTGGGGGTACGCTGATCCTTCCGAAGGCGATGCGCCGCCCGAGGTGAAGCGGGAGTCCTTCTGGCAAACCATGCTCCAGATGCGACAACGCCTGGAGCTGTTGGTGAACCTGCCTGCTGACAAGCTCCACCAGGCGGCCTTGCAGAACACGGCACGCGAACTCTCCACACACTGAACGCCATGAACCAAACCTGTGGCGCCGCCTCACTGCAGGCTGGCAGTTCTTCGATGAGCGTCTTCGAACGCTACCTCACGCTCTGGGTGTTCCTGTGCATCGTTGCCGGCATTGCCTTGGGTCACCTGTTGCCTGGCCTGTTCCGGGCCGTCGGTGCCATGGAGGTGGCCCAGGTCAATTTGCCGGTGGGCCTGCTGATCTGGGTAATGATCATCCCCATGCTGGTCAAAGTGGATTTTGGCGCGCTGAGCGAGGTGCGCCACCACATGAAGGGCATCGGCGTTACCTTGTTCGTGAACTGGTTGGTCAAACCATTCTCCATGGCCTTGCTTGGCTGGGTATTCATTCGCCATGCGTTTGCGCCGTGGCTTCCGGCGGAGCAGATTGACAGTTACATCGCCGGGTTGATCCTGCTGGCTGCAGCCCCGTGCACGGCCATGGTATTTGTCTGGAGCCGTCTTACCGGGGGTGATCCGCTGTTCACGCTGTCACAGGTTGCCCTTAACGACGCGATCATGATTGTCGCGTTCGCTCCTCTGGTGGGTTTGCTGTTGGGTCTGTCGGCCATCACAGTACCTTGGGCAACACTGCTGGTATCGGTGCTGCTCTACATCGTGGTGCCTGTGGCCCTTGCGCAGTGGCTGCGCCGTAGGTTGCTTGTCAAAGGGCAAGCGCGATTTGATCGTGTGCTGGCGGCCATCAGCCCCTGGTCGATGGTGGCGCTGCTGGCAACCCTGGTGTTGCTGTTTGCCTTCCAGGGCAGCGCCATCTTGCAGCAGCCGCTGGTAATTGCGCTGCTGGCCGTGCCGATCCTGATTCAGGTGTTCTTCAACTCGGCCTTGGCCTACTGGCTGAACCGCGCGGTGGGCGAAAAGCACAGCATCGCCTGCCCATCGGCCCTGATCGGTGCGTCCAATTTCTTCGAGCTGGCGGTGGCCGCAGCCATCAGCCTGTTCGGCTTGCAATCGGGCGCAGCTTTGGCCACCGTCGTAGGCGTGTTGATTGAAGTTCCGGTCATGTTGTTGGTCGTGCGCGTAGTGAACCGAACACGGGACTGGTACGAAGCATAGGTATTGCACGCGGGCACGACTTTCGGCTTGAGGCGCCCGTCTACCTTTTTCTGAGCTTCAAAGGTATGATCCCGCAAGAGCTAGCCCGGGTATCAACGGGCATCAAACCCACTCGGCGGTTTGGAGTTGTGTGCTCTGGCAGGAGACAACGGTGCTGATCCATACCAATGCCCGGCTGCTTTGCTTGTACTTGTTGGCAAGAGTGTGCCGTGACGCGCGTATCGCCGCGTCTGCAGTGGCATTGTTGCTGCTGGCCTCCACAGTCGTCCGGGCGGGCCCTGTCGTTTTTCCTTCGAGCACGGTGGCTGTTACTCTCGACGGCGTGCCGCTGGGAACCAAAACTTCGGGTAGTGGCTTGCGCAATTCCGTAGTGCGCGCTGACGATGGCTCCTACCACCTCTGGCTCATCAAAAATGGCGCTGATTCCTTCATCAGCAAGATGATCCATGCAACTTCCGTGGATGGCCTTGCATTTACGACGCAAGGAGTCTTGCAGCCTCCCGCCAATTACTGGGCCTTGGCTTGTGGTGCGAACAGCATCCCTGCGACAGAACCGATTGCAACATTCGTGCGGGTCTCGAAGGTCAGTGGCGAGTGGTTGATGGCCGTCTGGCATCAAAACCAAGCCGGTCAGAACTGGTACAGCTACAACACCAGCATCTGGCGTATCGGGTCCAACCCTGGCAGCTTGGCCGTTACGCCCATCGGGCCCTTGCCATCTCAGACCTGCGGCACCAGCACAGGACCTGGCCGATTCCATATCGGCGCTTTCGGTGTGGAGGATTCTTTCATCTATTTACGGCATGTGCCACAGGCGGGTGCGCTGCCTGGATCGAGGGGAGGGAATCTGGGGCGCTACGGTGTGAACCTTGCGGCATCTCCACCGCTGACCACGCCACGTCCTGCCACAGACGCGGGCATCCCCAAGCAGACACTGGAAGCCGATCTTTTTGCGGGTACCGTTTTTTCAGAAATTCTGCCGCTCCCGCCGGGAGGCACCCGTGCGCTGGTGTACAACGCAGGTCGAACACTGCGCATGGGAAGCGTGCTGGGCACTTACTACAACTTTGCAGACTACAACACCACTGCAGCGCTGGAGAAGGATCTTTGGTACGTGGAGTCTGCTGATGGCGGAGTCAGCTGGAGCTCTCCGGCTCGCATTTATGGCCCAGGAGGCGTCAATGTACTGGTCAACGGATTGCCTAATGGAGGCAATTTCAGTGCTCCAGAGGTCACCTCGGACGGCCGCAGCTATTTCCTGACACGCGACGCATGCAACAACAGCGTCATGGTCACCGCGCCTGGCGACAGCGACGATCCGAGCCTGAGCGTCAGCATGCAATTCAGTCCTTCGAGCATCGTCGCCGGTCAAACCACACAGTGGGCTGTCACGCTGCAGGGGCCGCAAGGTTGTGACCCTCTCGCGACGACACCTGTTATTACGGATCTGGCCTATGCCCATTCGCTTCCTGCGAACCTGCAGTTCACGGGAGTTGTTGTAAGTAACAGCTGCGCGGGTGTGTTGAACTCGCCCGCCGGAAGCTCACTGAGTCTGTCTGGCGTGGAGTTGGCTGCAGGACAGAGTTGCACCACCGTCCTGGAAGTACGGGGTATCGAGCCCGGCAGCTATGACGACCGCATTGCAGCAGCAGTGGTAACGAATGCACAAAATCTGACGCCTGTGCGAGACGCCGAGGCAACGCTGATCGTGTCGGAGGCCCCAGTGGTACGGGTGCCGCAGATTTCTGTCGCCAAGAGTCGCTTGGGTGCTGCTCTCATCCCTGGTGGCTCGGCTATCTATTCAGTGACCGTGGCGAACACGGGCCAGACATCTGCGGGTGGCGCCTTGCTCAACGACGCAATGCCTGCAGGTGTCGAAAGCTGGGACTGGACTTGCGCGGCCGCAGGTGGCGCACTGTGTCCTGCGCCCAGCGGTGTCGCTGCTTTGAATGAGCAGGTGACGACCTTTCCTGCAGGCTCGCAACTGGTGTATACCGTGACTGCGCGGCTACTGCCGTCTGCCTCTGGATCCGTCACCAATGTTGCGATAGTGACTCCGCCCGCTCAAGGCGGTTGTCTGGGTGCATGTCAGGCGCAGGTTACGGATGATGTGACTGCCCACCCTGGCGATGCGGTACCCGTTTCATCAATGGGTCAGTGGGCGCTGATGCTGCTCTCCGTTGTCTTGGTCACATTCGCTGCAACGTGCTCACCAGGTGCGCTGCGCAGACGTTGAGTCGAGCGACTGCATGGGCAGCGTTTCAAGACCAGGTGTGAGGCCCGGAGTGAAGCCACTGACTGGCTGCAGTGATATACCAAGCCCGGCTACTTTAGATGCTCGACGACTTCAGCCCAATGCGGCCCGAGCCGCATTGGCTATGCGACACGAACTTCAACTGCCAGACGATGAACGCGAGAATCCAGATGCGCAAAGATAGCCATATGACGCCACAAGTCAAATGTTTTGGGACATTGCAGCAGGTCCGCGGTATCCTGTTTTCAGAAATTTGCGTTTCTTTCTGAGGGGCGCACATTGCCTACTATAACTTCAGCTTTGGCGTTGCGGAGAGGTGGCAGAGTGGTCGAATGTACCTGCCTCGAAATCAGACGTACGTGCAAGCGCACCGAGGGTCCAAATCCCTCCCTCCTGGTTAAGAATTCATGAAATGCGGGCCCATGTGGCCCGTTTTGCATTTCTATCTTGCGTTTTACCTGCCGTAGCTCTGGGTGTATGCGGGGCTCCCATGCTGGCAACCACGGTGTCTGGATTGCCTCTGACCAGGGGCAGTCCACTTGCGAGTTGCTGTGAAAGGTCTGGCTGAGCCTCTAAGGTGGTGCATGGGCTGCGCCACCTTACAGATTACCGCCGACTATTGGATGTCGATGCTCATCGACACGAAACCAAGAGCGATGGTCCGCTGGTCGTTATTGCTTTTGTCCACCTTGTGCGGCGGAATGGGGGCCGGCGGGATGAAGGTGATGCGGTTGGTGTTCTCACCCTGCAGGTCGACGACCAGTCGTATTTCTGAATCACCCGCAGTCACTTGAATGTCGTAAGTATGACGACCGATTTCGACCTTTGTCGGTTTGCTAGCGTTGGAGGCAAACGCGTGGGCCTTTAGCACCAAGGTGAACCGCTGCGGCAGCGACTGGACGAACTCGAAGGTGGTCTTGCCCTGATCGGACCAGCGTCCCCACGGCTCGACGCCAGAAAGCCCGCTGGTGCTGGCGATGAAGTCAGGCAGGCCGGGCTTGGAGAAGTCGATGCCGCTGGCCATGTCACCGGGGTAGCGCGCCCCGAAGGCGTCCGCAAAATAATGGGCTTTCGCCATGATCTGCTTCGGCGTCAGGCCAGAGATGGGCGGATGTGCACGGTCGTTGAGCTTGAAGAACACGATCTCCTTGCTGGCATGCTCAAGTGTTGGCGGCATGTGCAGCAACTGCGTCAGCTCTTCGGTCACGGCATTACCGTTATCCTCATAGCCACGGCGATCAATGTAGATACCATCAAATCCAAGCCGACGGATGACCTCAAGCTGGTGCGACAGCGGCTCTTTGGCCAGAGACCGATAGAACAGATCCCCCGGGCGGCCTTTCATACCTCCGAAGCTCCAGTGCAGTGCCGAGGAATGCAGCACGCCGGTCATCATCTGGTAATTGAGCAGTCGGTGCATGATTGGCACTTCTGGGAAGCCGATGTAGGGCAATTGGTAGATGGCCGCGCCTACGGGTAGCGCCTTCTCGATGTTTTGGACAAACTGCTGGTCGTTTTCGAACGCGACCTTCTGTTTGGCATTGCAGTCCTGACACACAGAAGCAGTCTGGTCAGACAGGCCAAACAGCACCAGCACCGAGGCAATGGCCACGCTATAGCGCGTGTAGTGTGGGCGTTTGTGCAGCAGGCATTGCAGGGCCACGAAGAAGAACAGTATCGACCCGCAGGCGATGAAGATGCTGATCCTGTTCCAACCTCGGATCAACGGCGACACCACCAGCGCGAACAGCGAGCCCAGGCCCCCAATGGTGGCAAACATGAACAGTACAAAGATGATGGCCGCCAGCAAACGCAGCCGTTCATCGACCTTCAGGCGTGCTGGGGCGAGTGCCACCAGCAGTAAGGAGAGCATGAATCCTGCTGAGCCAATAATGCCTAGAGAGGATGTGGAGTTTTCGTTGTTCAGCGGCGAATTGCTGTACTCCCGAGCCACCTCTCGCAGCGTCGAAGAACGGTGGTCTCCCCTGGGTATCAGCAATTGCATCAACTTCAGACCGTAAATTTCAGACTCCAGCGGCAAGCGTTGGGCGGCCTCCGGGTTCCTGCCTTCGGTGAAGTTGCCGACCAAGTTAGGTGCAACGTTGAGCAGTACCCCTGCCACGGCGAACGTGCACAGCAGCGCAGCTTTCTTCGTACCTTGAAGATGCCCGGAGCGCACCGCGCTGAGGATGCCAGCCAGCGCCAGCATGATGATGCCGAACAGAGCGTAATAGACACCGAACGATGCCAGTACCACCATCCAGAGGGCAGCGAGTGCCAGCTTGCCCAAGGTTGTTCGGGCGCCAGGCACCTTGGCGGGGGTACGGTAGATAGTCAACGCCAGGTAGAAGAACAAAGGCGCAACGAAGTACCACGTATAAAAAAGATGCGGCAAGCGCAGGAAGTGAAACGGCACGAAAGTGTAGAGCGCACCGGTCGCCATCGCAAAACTGCGGTTCAGTCCGAAACCGCGCGCCGTTACATAGGTGGCGATGAAACAGGTGGCAAAGCCGAGCAGGTAGAAGAGGTTGACGCCGCCAACCCAGCCTCCAGTCAGCAGGGCGGTCAACTTGACGATCAAGTGATCGCCGCCGTCGGAGCCTGGGAAGTCAAAGAAGTTCGAGCCGAACGGATAACCGCTGCGAGCGTTCTCGAACAACCAGCCTTCGTGAACGCGCTGGGCCATCCAGGCATGGAACAGTCCATCGCCGCCATAGCTGTATGGCGCTGAGAGGTTGGGGACCAGCCCCTCGGGTATCCCACTTGTCAGAATGCTGGCGAGAAAGAACGATGCCAGCGCACCGAGCAGGATCAGTTTCCAGTCAGCTACCACTATCTCGCGCAAGGTCAGTGGTGGTGCGGCTTCCAGTGTCTCGTCTGCAGGTACCGAATTACGTGCGGTCATGGTCTTCGGCTCCGCCCGACTGGTCAAAGTTCAAGCGCTCGGCTTCCACCACCAACGGCATATTGCGCATTTTCGTATGCACCGACCCCAGATATTCCCCCAGCATGCCAAGAAACAGGATTTGCACCGAGCTAAAGAAGAACAGCGAAATCAGCAACGGCGCGATACCCATCTGGAACGAGTTCCAGAACAGCAGTTTGGCCAGCAGGAAGCCAAACGCGGCCAGCAGGCTCAGGCCCGCGAGCAAGCCACCGCCCATTACCATCAGGCGCAGGGGCACCTTGGAGTGGTTGGTGATGCCCAGCATGGCGATGTCGTACAGGGTGTAGAAGTTGTTTTTGGTGATGCCGCGCTGACGGCGTGGCTGCTTGAACGGAACGGTGGCGATCGGGAAGCCGATTTCGCACAGCAGGCCGCGGAAGTACGGATACGGGTCGTCGATCTTCTTCAGGATGTCCAGCACCGCACGGTCAAACAGGCCGGCACCGGTAGCGTTCTGCACCAGCGGTACTTCTGAAATGCGCGTGACGAAGCGGTAGTAGGCGCGGCGCACCAGGAACATCACGCGCGACTCTTCACTCTCCGGCTTCACCGCCATGACAGTCTTGAAGCCTTCCTCCCACTTCTTGACGAACTCTTCGATCATCTCGGGCGGGTCTTGCAGGTCGGAGGCGATCAGCACGGCACAGTCGCCATTGACCTGCAGCAGGGCATGGTAAGGCGAGCGGATATGGCCGAAGTTACGTGCGTTGAAGATCACCTTGACGCGTTTGTCCTGCGCGGCCAGGGCGTGCAGCTTGGCGTGGCTGCCGTCGGTCGAGCAGTTGTCGATGAATACATGTTCGTAATCGTAATCAAGGCGTGACATGACCTCGACGATGCGCTGGTAAAGCTCATCGATATTGGCTTCTTCGTTGTAGCAGGGAGTCACTATGCTGATCAGCTTACGCATAATTGAAAACGAACCTGTTATTGATGACAAAAGAGAGTAGGGCCATGGGCACGATCAATGCCATGCCTGCCAGGTAGGGGTCGACACCCAGCAGCTTGAGCGCCGCAATGCCGACCACGTTGGTGCCATAGACCACGCCATACCCGGCCACGAACCTGAAGATCAGTTTGTTGTTCTTCGAGCCGAACACCAGGGCCCCGGTGCTTTTGAAGTTGAAGGCGACGCCCAGCACGGTGGCCAGCAGCAGGGCGGCACTGTAGTGCAGGCCCAGGTACAGGAAACCGGCAAAGCAGCCATAGCCGAACGCCGCGTTCATCGCGCCCACCAGCAGGAAGCGAAACAGCTTCACCTGTAGCAGGCGGCGTATCCAGGGAAGTGACGGGTCAGTGTCTTGCATTGAGCTGCTGCCTGATCTCGCGTACCACACCGCTGAGCGACGAATCGCCTGGCACATAGCCGAACAACTGCTCGGCTCTACGGTTGTGGGAGTAGTAATGGGCCTTAGGGCCGGTGGCGTTGACTCGCGCCAGGTCACCGGCGACGCTGTGCCGCAGGCCGAAGGTTTCGCCGAGTGCTGCGAGCAACTCGAACTTGCCCACCGGCGCCTGGCTGTAGCAGTCGATGGCGGCATTGTAGGGCGGCGCTTGCAGGATGCGGTCGATCAACTGCAGAAAGTCGGGCGGCGTCAGGTAATCGCGCAGCATGTCGTCCGGCGCCACTTCCAGCACGCTGCCAGCGTGCAGCGCCCGCAGGATATCGCTGAGGAAGAAGCGTGCCTGCGGGGCCTGTCGGTGACTGAAGTAACTGAACACTCGCACATCGACGATTGCCGCCTCAGGCACCGCGCGGTGGCGGCATTCGGCCTGGAACTTGGCCGCACCGTACCAGTCCTGCGGGCGCAGGCCGTTGATCGGGAAGACCGCGTGCGAAGCTTCAGTGACGGGGGCTGCGAAGTTGCTGCCGTAGGCCGCGCCGCTGCTCAGGTAGATGTAGCGGCACGCCGGGCGGCTGCGCAGGTAATCCAGCGCCAGGTTGTCGTACTGGTCGGTGACCGTGAAGATTTCCTTGCCCATCTGTACCGCGCGGGCCGGGTCACCAACGCCGACGAAGTTGATGATCGCGTCAAACTGGCAGCTGGCGTCGAAGCCGGCATAGTCGCTGACGACAAAGCCCTTACGCGCTGCGATGGCCCGCAGCTCGGCATCCAGCGCGCCAGGCGCGCGGACGAACAAGGTGCAGGCGTAAGCGGTGTGTGCGGCAATGCTGGCAACCAGGTCCTTGGCAATGTGGCTGCTGGCCCCGAGAATCGCCAGCTTCATCGGCCCAGGTCCATCAGCGGCGACTGCTCATTGATCGGCCGACCAAACTCCAGGCGAGGGCGGCATTCGCGGGCATCGGGCATCAACACTTCGATCAACATCGGCTTGCCGTTGGCCAGGAACTCGGTCACCGCGGCGTTGAAGGCAGCCAGGTCGATAACGCTGTGCGACGGGATGCCGTACGCCTCGCCCAAGGCCTTGAACTGCGAGGTGTAGCCGTTCCAGTAGGTCGACGAGTTGCGCCCCTCGAAGTACATTTCCTGGAAGCCACGCACCATGCCCAGTGAGTGGTTGTTCATGACGATGGTCAGGATCGGCAACTGGTCGCGGGCGATGATATCCAGTTCCTGAATGTTCAACTGCGCGCCGCCGTCACCGGTGATGACGATGACCGGCTTGTCACCGGCGATGCTCACCCCAACTGCGGCCGGGATGGCGAAGCCCATGGTGCCCAGGCCGCCGGAGTGGTGCATAGCCTGATTGGGGCCCAGGCGCAGGGTATGCGCTGCCCACATCTGGTTGTTGCCGACATCGGCAACGTAGTCCAAGGTGCGGTCAGCGGTCAGTTCGTTGAGTGTGCTGAACAGGGCGAACGGGCTGACGCTCCAGTCCGCATACTCATCGGCGAACGACTGCGCGAACACCTTGGCCAGGTACGTGCGCCAGGCCGCTGGCGCCATTGGCAGCGTGGCGGCATGGCTGATGAAGTCGACGAATACGCTGTCGAGTTCGGCCTGGATCGACTGCTGCGCCTTGACCCGGTTGTCCAACTGCGCGGCATCCAGGTCAAACTGGATAACCTGTGCATTGGCGGCGAAGGTTTCGGTCTTGGCGCCGGTCTGGCGCACATCCATACGGCTGCCGAACACCATCAGCAGGTCGCAGTTTTGCACCGCATGGTTGGCGGCGCGGGTGCCATAGGCCCCGAGCATGCCCAGGTAATGCTCGCTGGCGGTGAGCTTTTCAGCGCCTTTGAGGCTGGCGACGTGGGGGATACCCAGTTTGCCAATCTGGCTCAGCCAACGGCTGAAGTTAGGGCAGTTGACAGCGCCGCCGCCGATCAGGAACAGCGGCTTCTGCGCCTTGGCCAACGCGGCCCAGACCTCGCCGAACGAGCCTTGGGATTCGGCCACGGGGACGGCCAGGCTGGCTTTGATCAATTGGTCGAGTACCACCTCATCGACTTCGGCGCGCTGGATGTCCATGGGGATGTCCAGCAGGACCGGCCCTGGACGGCCTTCTCGCGCAATACGCAGCGCTTTGAGCAGGCTCGGAATGAGTTCGTCGACGTGGGTGATCTGGTGTGCGTACTTGGTGATGCTGCTCACCAGTGCCACGCTGTCGAGTTCCTGGAAACCCTGCTGGCGGATAGGGCGGTCGCCCTTGAGCTCGTGGGTGTTCACCTGCCCGGTGAGGAACACGCATGGATGGCTGTCCAGCCAGCAGTCGGCAATGCCCGTGATCAGGTTGGTGGCGCCTGGGCCGCTGGTGCCCAGTGCCACGCCCATAACCTTGTGGTGGGTCGCACGGGCGACCCCAGATGCAGCGAAGGCCGCGCCTTGCTCATGGTGCATGGATACCAACTTGGTCTTGCCGAGCAAGTTAATACTGTCCACCAGATGGGCGATCATTCCACCGATGAGCTCAAAACCATAGAGGACGTTGTGGTCCGCCAGAACTTTTGCTACTGCATCTGAAGCTTTCATAAGTTAGAAACCGATCCCGAAGAATTCTTCCAGCTTTTCACCGACGAAGTCGAAGTGTTCTTGCCCCAGCGAAGGCTGCACGCCTAGCCAGAAGGTCTGATTCATGGTTCGGTCGGTGTTGGTCAGCTCGCCGACCACGCGGTATTCCACGTTGTGGAAGTATGGCTGGCGGATCAGGTTGCCGGCGAACAGCAGGCGGGTGCCGATCTTGTGCTGATCGAGGAACTTCAGCAGGTCGACACGCTTGACCCCGGCGCTTTCCTTCAGAGTGACCGGGAAGCCGAACCAGGACGGCTCGCTGTTCGGGGTTGGCTCGGCGATTTCCAGGAAGTCGCTCAGGCTCGACAGACGCTCTTTGAGCAGCTTGAAATTACGCTTGCGGGTTCCGATGAACTCCGGTGCACGGTCCAGTTGGGCCAGGCCACAGGCGGCCTGCATGTCGGTGATCTTCAGGTTGTAGCCCAGGTGGGCGTACACGTATTTGTGGTCGTAACCTTGCGGCAGGCTGCCGAACTTCTGACCGAAGCGGTTGCCACAGGTGTCGTCGCAACCTGGGGCACAGTAGCAGTCACGACCCCAGTCACGGAACGACTCGGCAATCAGCTTGAGCTGGGCGTTGTTGGTGAACACCGCACCGCCTTCACCCATGGTGATGTGGTGCGCCGGGTAGAAGCTCAGGGTGGCGATGTCGCCAAAGGTGCCGACCAGCTTACCGTCGTAGGTGGCGCCCAGGGCGTCACAGCAGTCCTCGACCAGCCACAGGTTGTACTTCTCGCAGATCGCCTTGACCTTGGCCAGGTTGAACGGGTTGCCCAGGGTGTGGGCGAGCATGATGGCCTTGGTTTTCGGGGTGATGGCGGCCTCGATCAGGTCGGCATTGATGTTGTGGGTGGCCATGTCGACGTCGACGAACACCGGGATGGCGCCGAACTGCACGATCGGGTTGACGGTAGTCGGGAAGCCGGCGGCCACACCGATCACTTCGTCGCCTTTCTTGATGGCGCGCTCACCCAGCTTGGGTGAAGTCAGGGTGCTGAAGGCTACCAGGTTGGCAGACGAACCCGAGTTGACAGTGATCAGGTATTTGACGCCGAGGAATTCCGCCAGTTTTTTCTCGAACTGCGCGTTGAAACGGCCGGTGGTCAGCCAGCCGTCCAGTGACGCTTCGACCATCAATTGCAGTTCACGGGCGCCGATCACCTTGCCCGAAGGAGGGATGACGGTTTCGCCCCCAACAAAAGGTTTGGCCGCCAGGGCCATCTGGGCATAGCGCTCGACGAGCTGGCTGATTTCCTGACGGAGCATATCGGGGGTCATAGTAGTTCCTGCTCAAGCTGATAGTTGTTTAGGCGCCAGAAGCCATGGCGGCCATGTAGCTGCTGATTTCGTCCACGCAGCGGGTGTGCATGTCAGCGCCCTGAAGCCAGGCGCGGTGCCAGTTGACGATGTGGGTCAAGGTGGTTTCAAGGTTCCAGGTCGGCTCCCACTTCAGGTGGGTGCGGGCCTTGGAAATGTCCAGTTTCAGGTAACGGGCTTCGTGCGGCTGCGGGTCGTTGTCCAGCCGCCAGCGAGCTCCATCACCCCACGCCTGGACCATGTGGTCGAGGATCCATTCGACTGAGCGGGCGTCTTCGTCGCGCGGCCCGAAGTTCCAGCCCTGCGCGACGGCGTGGCCATGCTCCGATAGCTGCTGGGCCAGCACAAGGTAACCGCTGAGCGGCTCCAGCACATGCTGCCAAGGGCGGGTAGCCTTGGGGTTGCGCACCACCACCGGCTCGCCCTGCGCCACGGCGCGCAGGATGTCGGGGATCAGCCGGTCATCAGCCCAGTCGCCGCCACCGATCACGTTGCCGGCGCGTGCCGAGGCTATGGCCGCTGCGTGTTCGGTGTTGAAGAACGAGTTGCGGTAGGCACTAGTGATCAGCTCGACGCAGCCCTTGCTGTTGCTGTAGGGGTCGTGGCCACCCATGGGCTCGTTTTCACGGTAGCCCCATTCCCATTCCTGATTTTCGTAGCACTTGTCGGTTGTGACATTGACGATTGCACGCAGGCTCGGGCACTGGCGCGCGGCTTCCAGCACGTGGATGGTGCCCATCACGTTGGTGGCGTAGGTTTCCACCGGTTCACGATAAGACAGGCGCACCAGCGGCTGAGCCGCCATATGGATCAGTATGTCCGGGTCGAACGCCGTCATGCTCTCGGTGATGGCCGCCAGGTCGCGGATGTCGCCAATCTGCGAGGCGTGCATTCCGCGCTCGACCTGCGCCTGTTCGAACAGCGAAGGGGAAGTTGGCGGAGCCAGGGCAAAGCCCTTTACCTTCGCGCCCATGCCCTGCAGCCACAGGGCCAGCCAGCTGCCCTTGAAGCCGGTGTGGCCGGTGAGGAAGACCTTCTTGCCTTGCCAGAAGGCGGCAGAGACGGAAGCTTTCATGTTCGCGTTATTCCCAGGATTTCCACGGCGCGGCGCCATTCTGCCACAGCTTTTCCAGCAGGTTCTTGTCGTGCAGGGTGTCCATCGGCTGCCAGAAACCGGCGTGCTCGAAGGCCATCAGCTGACCGTCGTCGGCCAGGCCCATCAGCGGCTCCTGCTCCCACACGGTGCTGTCGGCGCTCAGGCGGTCGAGCACCTTCGGCGAAAGCACGAAGAAGCCGCCGTTGATCATGGCACCGTCGCCCTTAGGCTTCTCCTTGAAGTTCAGGACCTGGCCGTTGCTGATGTCCAGCGCACCGAAACGCCCTGGCGGGTAAGTGGCGGTCAG
Organism: Comamonas sp. 4034; assembly: GCF_050434545.1. Lineage (NCBI taxonomy): Bacteria > Pseudomonadati > Pseudomonadota > Betaproteobacteria > Burkholderiales > Comamonadaceae > Comamonas > Comamonas sp. 4034. The sequence goes on from NZ_JBNDIT010000023.1 coordinate 51,929, forward strand.
GGTTGCGTCCTTGCCGTGACGCTTGTGAAAGGCGATGGTGGCGCTGATGTCCATATCGCCGACGCCATCACCGTAGGTGAAGCAGAAGGCTTCTTCGTGGCGCACATAGTTGGCCACGCGGCGCAGGCGACCGCCGGTCATCGAAGTTTCGCCGGTGTCAACCAGGGTCACGTTCCAGTCTTCGGCACGCTTGTCGTGCACTTCCATACTGTTGTCACGCATGTTGAAGGTGACGTCCGAAGTGTGCAGGAAGTAATTGGCAAAGTACTCCTTGATCATGTAGCCCTTGTAGCCGCAGCAGATGATGAAGTCATTGATGCCATGGGAGGAGTACATCTTCATGATGTGCCAGAGGATCGGCTTGCCACCGATTTCGACCATGGGCTTGGGGCGAGTACCGGTCTCTTCGCTCAACCGCGTGCCCAGCCCCCCTGCCAAAATGACTGCTTTCATGACTTATCCTTGTTAGTTTGAGCTTACAAAAGCATCGGAGTAAAAGTGCTTGGTCGGCAAGCCGGCGGCGGTCAGTGCGATACGGGCGGAGTGGATCATATCCTCCGAGCCGCAGGCATAGATGACCGCATCAGCAAGCTCGATGTCGTCCTCGAGCAGTGCCTTTTGCACGTAGCCGGTGCGCCCCTGCCAGTCGGCGTGGGCGCGCGACAATACCGGGATGAATTCGGCATTGAGCCCCTGGAGCTGAGGGGCCCAATAGATATCGCCGGGATGACGCCCACCCCAGTAGACGTAGATTTTCTTGCCAGCGGCCAGTTCCGGGTTACCCAGCAGTTGCTCGAGCATGGCCTTGACTGGTGCGATCCCGGTGCCGGTGGCAAGGAAGACGATAGTGCCTACGTCCTTATCGCGCAGGCAGAAGGTGCCCAGTGGGCCTTCCAGGCGCAGCAGGTCATTGTGCTTGGCGCTGCCGAACCAGTACTGGGACATCATGCCTTGTTCGACTTCGCGGATCTGCAACTCCAGCTTGCCGTCTTCGCGCTGGGCGTTGGCGATGGAGTAGCTGCGGCGCAGGCCGCCTTCGCCGATCACGTCCAGGTACTGGCCCGGCAGGTAGTTGAGCTTGCCGGTGGGCGGTACGCGCAGCACCACTTCGACCACGTTGTCGGCCAAGCGGGTGAGACTGTCGATACGACAAGGGACGGTCTTGACCACGATGTTGCTGAGGGCGCCGAGGTCTTCGGCGTCGATTTCCACGTCGCTGGTGGCGTGGCGGCAGCAGGTCAGGATCATCCCGGCAGCCCGCTCTTCGGCGGTCAGCGAGGTTTCTTCACGGAAGGCTTCAGTTTTGCCGCATACGACGGTGGTCTTGCAAATGCCGCAACGGCCGGTGCGGCAGCTGTATTCCAGGGTGATGCCGACGGCCTTGGCACTGTCGAGCAGTGAGATGCCAAATTCGGAACTGAATGTCTTACCGTTTTGAAGTTTTACTGAAGCCATTTATCGCGCTGAAGTGCTTGCCTATGCTGAATACGATAAGTCGCCAGGCCGCAGGCGACGCACTGTCAGTCGCGGACATCATGACTGACACGTGGAGCCCTTGCACTCCTGGATATGTGTAGTTTGCAGCCTAGGAGGTGATAACGGCACCAGGTCGCTGCTGTGGGTAAGTTCATTCTGTAAACATAAATTATATGCTGCGTGCGGGCGTCACCTTTTCTGCATGCTTTCGCCATTATCTTTGCGCATCTCTGCGCCCACAGGCGACTCGGAGAAGTAGGCTAAGGTCTCCGCTTTCCTCCGTTGAACCAACCCCGGTAGCCTTTCCCAGTCGACCACCCACTTCATCAGCTCAGAGGGAACGCTTTCGTGCTCTCCCCCATTGACCTTCCGCCTTAGATCAGCACAAGGTAAGACGTTGGTGTTGGGCGGCTTAGTTGCTATTTGGGTCCGCAGTAGAAGAATCCATTGGGGGCGGGCACTGTTTGTTGCTGCTTGCGGCGCCCCTCAGCTCCGCCCTTTCTTGCTACCCACCCCGGGAGTTCCCCACAAGTCGGGCGGTGATTGCAGAGACAAAGATGCTGCGTATGAGCGGGCTGATCGCCCTCCAGCACATCAATTTTTCAGAAACCCACGTTTCTTCCCGAGACCCTCAAATTGCCTGCTATAATCTCAGCTTCGGCGCTGCGGAGAGGTGGCAGAGTGGTCGAATGTACCTGACTCGAAATCAGGCGTACGTGCAAGCGTACCGAGGGTTCGAATCCCTCCCTCTCCGCCAAGTTTCATTGAAAATCAATGGGTTCCAGGAGAATTTAAAATCTGTACCACATAAAGTACCACAAAAAACATCCTTGTGTTGTTTGGCGATGGAGCTAAAGTGGGAATGGTATGGTTCTTTTTAAACTGTCGAAATGCATTCATCATAAGCTGATGATGAATTGCTAAATTAGCGGCTGTAGCTCAGCTGGATAGAGTACTTGGCTACGAACCAAGGGGTCGTGGGTTCGATTCCTGCCAGCCGCACCAAAACACGTCAAGCCTCAGAGTAGCAATGCTCTGAGGCTTTTTCGTTTTGATGTCTTGGACTGTAAGGGGGATGCGGACAAAAACTTGGACTACCAGGAGGTAGTTCATGTATTCCTACGAAGACAGAATCCGAGCTGTTGAGCTATATACATAAAGCTAGGCTTGCGAGTCAGGCCCACGATCAGGCAGTTGGGTTACCCAAGCAAGAATGCCCTAAAGGGCTGGCATCGCGAGTATCTGCAGCGCTTAGACCTACCGACGGGCTATGCAGGCCGCATATCAAAGTTCTCGCAGGCGCAGAAGGCCGCAGCCATCGAGCACTACCTCACCCATGACCGATGCATCGCGGCCACCATGAGGGCGTTGGGCTACCCCGGTCGTGGAACGCTTACCAATTGGGTGCGTGAGGCATTCCCTGAGGCCAGAAGGGCTCTGGTTGGCAGATGATTTGATGTGTTGGTTTAACGGTGTCTGGTTGGACGTCTTTCCTCCTTCTCTCAAACTCTGCAGGTGACAGGTATCCCAGCCCCGAATGCAACCGGTGCTGGTTGTACCAAGATTCAATCCAGCTAAAGATATCCAGCCTCGCCTGCGCCTTGGTGGGCCAGCTTCTGCGGTCTATGAGTTCGCACTCGAGCGTGGCAAAGAAGCTTTCAGCCATGGCGTTGTCATACGCGTCGCCCACCGAACCCATGGAGGGGCGAACCTTCATTTGCTCGCGGCGCTTGCCAAAGGCGATGCTGGTGTATTGGCTGCCCATATCGCTGTGGTGAATGACTTGCTCGGGGCACCTGGTGTACAGCGCCATATTGAGCGCTGCAATCACCAAGTCCGCTGTCATTCTTGTGCCAAAGGCCCAGCCAACGACCTTGCGACTGCATGCGTCAACGACAACTGCCAGATACAAGAAACCTTGCCATGTCGGGATATAGGTCATGTCAGCCACCCACAGCTGGTTGATGTCAGCTGCGGTGAAACAGCGCTGCACCAAGTCCGGCGCAGGTCTGTCACTTGGGTTGCGCTTGGTGGTCACCACAAAGCCCCGGCGGCGGCTAACGCCTTGCAAGCCCATCACGCGCATCAAGCGCTCAACCCTTTTGAGGTTGACCCGTTGCCCCATGTGGCCCAGCTGTGCGTGCACACGCGGGGCTCCGTAAGTCGCATCACTGGCTTGGTGAATCTGCGTGATTTGCGCACACAGGGCAGCATTGGCAAGTTGACGAGCACTGGGCGAGCGGCTGCGCCACTCGTAATAGCCGCTGGTGCTCACCTGCAGATGCTTGCACATGGCATCGATGGGAAAGGCGGCCTGGTTCGCAGCAATCAGCGTGTAGACGGCGTGCCTGCTTCGCTTTTGTGTGCAAACCAGGCCGTAGCCTTTGCCAAGATGTCGCGCTCCTGCTTAACCTGTCGCAGTTCACGACGAAGGGCTGCTAGTTCTTGGCGCTCGGCGGTCGTCAGTGGTGCATCTGGACTGACATCACCTGCAGCATCAATTTTGCTTTGGCGTACCCAAGTGCCGATGCTGGTGGCGTGGCAGCCAAATTCCTTGGCAAGGTCTGAATGACTGCGTCCGGCGTTGGCCAGCTCCACGATTTGTTGGCGGTACTCCGCCGGATAGGCTCCCTGCTTGATTGGCATGGTGGACTCCTTTATCTAGAAATATAAGGTGTCCGGTCAAATGGGGGAACTTCAACTTCAGCGCCCACAAAGTCATCGAGACACTCGGGCAGCAAGGTCACTTGCTCGCGGGCCTGGCCTTCAATGAATCGCTTCATGGGTCACCTCGCTAAAACTGGGTGCTGTGATTTTAAATTTTGAAGCGTGAGCGGCCAAGCGTTTTCACACAGCCTCGACCCGTTGCTGTCGTTCGTGGCTCGATAGTCAATGCTTGCTTTGCAGCGTTACCTGCAAGTAGCAGTCGATTCCTAAATGCATCCTTGATGCATAGCCCCCTTCAAGCTATCAGGGACATGACTTGCCTTGAACGGTCGCCTTCTAGATGCACCTCACATCTCACTCTCCTGACGCGTGACCGTTCTATAGTCAAGGCATGACATGCCACCACTGAGCCTTCATCAGCGGGCTTAGCGATCTACCCCCGGCGTTGTATGTCTGTCACAACAAGCTCAGTAAGGGAATGCCCATTTATGCAGGCCGCATCGTCCAAGCGACAATGTGATGCTGCTAGCAATAAGAACAGTTGTGTCCTTCGTGATCGCTAAGCAGCCATCCATCCACCTGCACCAATGGCAAGGATTCCTATTTATGAGTGTGTCCCAATCAGGGGCCTTGCATGGGCGCATCCAAATGCCGATGTGTGGCAGCCCCTGTGCATGTCTGGTGACGACGCATAGTCGGTGTCAATTTCATACTTGGCATGGACTCCATGCGCCCATTAATGGCTATTGGCATTATTAGAATGTGTTGAGGGTGGTCTGATAACGGGTCCAAGATGATCGCGATTAATTACAATTTATTCTTTGCCACGTCCGCCTTCGTTTCAGGGCTCGCACTTATTCCTCTGCTTTTGTCCAACCATACTCGCCAAATTGGCATTAAGAGAATTGGGCTATACACACTTGGTTTTTTAATTGCTACTTTAGCAGTGTGCTTATATGTCGGCTGGTTTGGTGATAATCCAACAATTTACTCTTCTGCTGGAAATGGCTTATTGACGCTAGGTGTGGCCGTGCAAACCCTTGGCATCAGAAGGTTTTATGGCCGGCCTTTGATAGGGTATTTTATCATACCCTGCATGCTAATTTCTGAGATCTTGGTTCTTTGGTTTATGTGGGGTAATGCGAATTATCAGTATAGACTGATGAGCTTTACTTCTTTTTTGTTTGTATTTGTCTTTATTCAATTCATCACCGTTATTCGATATGGTGAAAAGTCTTTCGTTAATCGCTTACTTGCGACCTCGCTTGCCATCGAAAGCTTGATTTATTTGATTCGATTTGTCACTTTATTTATACCTGACCTGATACCCTCCGACCCAAGGGAATCTTCTTATATTCAAATTGTTTACGTTTTTGTTTTTTGCGCAGTGATGCCAATCACCGCCATCTGTTTAATGATCAACGGAAATTATTTACTACAGCAAAAATCGATTGTCGATGCCCAGGTGAAAGATCAACAAAAGACAGAAACCTTGGGTTTTATTAGTCATGATCTTCGGGCACCCCTCGCAACTATCTCTGGATATGCCGAACTGCTACTCAATGATGCTACGGATGCACAAAGAAAATATCTGATATCCATTCAAAACAATATTAAATATCAATTAAATTTGATCGATGAGCTGCAAGACTACTCGAAGACGGAGTTGCAGCCCCTTGCCCTGAAATCCGAATTAACCTATTTGCTTCCTTTGTTGGAAGATATTTCGGAATATGCTACTGCTTTATGTTTGAGACAGAAGAACTGCTTCCGCTGTCAACTTCCATCAAGAGTTCCGACATTGATTGATGTGGACGGCAATCGACTGCGTCAAGTACTCCTTAATTTACTTTCTAACTCAGCGAAATTTACGCATGATGGAGTCGTAACGCTATCGGTCATTCTGGATTCTAAAGAGGGGGGGCGCTATCTGCAATTCGCGGTCAGCGACACAGGAATTGGGATTGATTTGACTTCCAACATCGATATATTTGGGGCTTTTCAGCAGATCCAAGCTGCAAGCGGAAGCACAGGGTTGGGCTTGTTCATTGCGCAGCGCATTCTTTCGGCCATGGGTAGCACCTTGCGCGTGTCCAGTGGCGTTGGTCAAGGTTCCACCTTTTCATTTGCATTGCCCATGCCTGAGATAGAAGACACTGAATCGAGTTGGTCTGTTGTCCCACCAAGCAAGACCGGTTATCGCGAATTGCTGCAAGATATGGACTGGCCCAAGCAGGCTCTACCGGAGGATGCAGCCCTGGATGAGCTCGCCAGCCTAGCATTGCATGGCCGTCTAACGGATATTGAAAACTGGGTCGAATTCCATTGCCAAGATCCCAGCCGCGCCCCATTCACTACCCTGGTCAGAGGAATGTTGGAAAATTTCGATTTTTCCGGTATACATACGCTGGCATTGCGAGTCCAGGAACGCACTCAAAGACAACCATAGCGCATCTGCAATTTGAAGCCTTGATCATCCAGATGGCCATTGTTCAAGCCTGGACCGGCTCTATCGAAATGAACCCGCTACGCGCAAAGCGGTCTTCGAAGTGCTAGGCCAATCAATTATCAGTCAGAAAGGGTGCTGAAATGGAACTTCAGGAAAGGTTGCATTCAAGGACTGGTGTTGGCCGATAGTGACTGTACCAGTTCGACCAACATGAGTCATCCGTTCCAATAAGCTAAACGCTATTTCTTAAAGCAAGGATGTTCTTTCCCTTCTCTGGGGCTTCGGGCGAAAAACACTGTAGCGATCCATCCTGAGAGTCGATGAACAACCTTCCACAAGATCCACATTGCCACATCGTGCGCGTCGGCGTCTGGATTATTTTTCTTGCGTGCATATATGCATCATCCTTGCTTAATTTGCCGCTGAAGATTGAATCAATGATGGCACTGTCGATAGTGTCAAAAACATTGAACCAGCCTTGATCAGGCGTTAAATGTGCTTTGTTGGGTAGGTAATCCGTACCATCAACAATGAGAGAACCACAGCGGCATGGAATTTTCAAAGTAAAGCCTCAGATTAGTATTGCCGGAGTGTTCCCGCAGTATTCTAGAGCGCATCAAAGGACTGCTATTGGCCGTATGCGGCGGCTTTGTTGCACTACAGGGACTTCCCATGAATGCAAGCACTGGCCGGAATTATTTTGACAAACAAGCATGTCCCGTCAGTCAAGACGATCAAAGCGCGTAAAACGAGGAACAGACTGCACATCTACAGACGGGGTTCAGCACAGATGTGCGCCCCAAGAAACAAACCGCGCAGCAAGGCTCCATTCAAATCCCGTGATGTCTTGCGACTCACAATGCAACAATCGAGCTTGCTTGCTGCTGGTCTG
>NZ_JBNDIT010000024.1:0-51329 GCF_050434545.1 Comamonas sp. 4034
TTGTTGATTCCGGTTTGATTTCTGTTAAAGCTTTAACATCCATCCTGCCGGGCCTGACGAAGAAGCCACACTGGATGCTTTAGGAGTCAAGGCAGCGGAGCGCTGACAAACCGCAACACAGCGTTTGTATTTGATCACGAAGGACATCTATCCGTATGCCATGTGCAAGGAAGGGAGTCACCTCTCTATCTCTGGCCGCTGATGACCGCGGTGGTCACCGCTCCGATGGTTACGATATCCATCATGGCGTGTCTCCCTGGGGTCTTGCCAAATACTCATTTCGGAGATGTACGCGCGCGTGAGCGCCATTGTTTCTCTGTTTGGCGGCCCGTAAGGTACGCAACCTGTGGTACGCAGCAAGTACGCGCACAAAGTCTGCCATGGTCATCATTTAGCCGAAGTGCTTAACCAGGGCTATACAGGCGAAGGTGAACGCCGACAAGGCCGAGGGTGTACCAAAAGTCCACCTAATCCTGGCCAGGACCGACACTGGAACCAAACTTTTGCGCTGTCAGGTTAGAAAATTCGTTTTTTGGGTTGGTGTGGCACAACTTCATGCCAGGCGCGCGTATGACGACCCAAGCCACAAGGGACTTTCACAGAAGTTGAGAACTTTTGAGATGTACGCGTACGCGCGCGAGACACTGACGGATGAGCAACACCAGGAAGTAAGCCTGAGCTGCAAAACCATGCACCGATGGCTACACAGTGGCTACACGCATCATAGAAACGAAATTTTGCTACCTATTAAATAGCAGACTTCCTATATGAATACTGGTAGGGCGTGTTGGACTTGAACCAACGACCAAAGGATTATGAGTCCTCTGCTCTAACCAACTGAGCTAACGCCCCAGCACCACCACCTTTGCAGGTGAAGCTAGGCATTCTAGCGTCTATTTGGAATGGCTCAGCGCGTTGGAAACCAGCTTTGAGGTGATTCCAACAATCTGGATCATCTTTTCATAAGACATGCGCTTGGGCCCGATCACCCCCAGGGTACCCACGATCTTGCCATTGATCTGGTAAGGCGTACTCACCACCGACAGCTCCTGCACCGGCAATATCTGGCTTTCACCACCGATATAGATCTGCACGCCTTCGGCCCGGTTGGAGCTTTCGAGCAGATGCAGAATCTGCGTTTTCTGCTCAAACAGGTCAAACGCGCGACGCAGATTGGTCATGTCATTGCTGAAATCGCTGACAGCCAGTAGATTGCGCTCGCCCGCGATGACCAGCTCGTCCTGCGCCTGGCCCTCATCCTCCCCGACATGAACGGCCGCCAGCATCAGGGCGCCAATCTCGTCGCGCAGCTTTTCCACCTCTTTGCGCAACAGCTGGCGCACCTGGTCAATGGCCAGGCCCGCATAGTGTGTATTCAGGTAGTTGGCCGTCTCGATCAACTGGCTTTGCGAGTAATCGGATTCGGTGAAGATCACGCGGTTCTGCACATCGCCATCGGGCGACACCAGGATCACCAGAATGCGCTTTTCCGACAGTCGCAGGAATTCGATATGCCGAAAGGATGAGCTTTTACGCGGAGCCTGCACCACACCCACAAACTGCGACAGGTCGGAAAGCACTCCCGCAGCGCTCGCAATCACCTTTTGCGGCTGCTCAGGCGCAATTTCCGCAGATACCATTTGGTCCTGCTCGACCGTCAACATCGTGTCGACAAACAAGCGGTATCCTTTCGCAGTAGGCACCCTGCCTGCGGAAGTGTGCGGACTGGCGATCAGGCCCAATCCCTCCAGATCAGCCATCACATTGCGGATGGTGGCAGGAGACAGATCAAGGCCAGACGCCTGCGTGAGCGCACGCGACCCCACCGGGTGACCATCCGCTATGTAGCGTTCCACCAGGGTTTTCAGCAGCAATCGGGCGCGATCATCGAGCATGGTGGCATTTTAATGATGTAATTTGCGTATGCAGTCTCGCTTTCAACACATTGCCCTGATTGGCAAATACCATGCGCCGCCTTCTGCGGAGGTGCGCCAGCAGTCCATTGTCGCCTTCAGCCAGATTGCCAGCTATGTCGAGGCCCGGGGCGGCACTGCTTACCTGGAGCAGGAAACGGCCAACTTCACCGGCATGGACCACTACCCCACGCTCAGTCTCGACGAGGTGGGCAGGCGCTGCGATCTTGCCATTGTGTTGGGCGGCGACGGCACCATGCTGGGCGTGGGGCGAGAGCTGGCCAAGTACAACACGCCGCTGGTAGGTATCAACCAGGGGCGGCTGGGCTTTGTGACGGATATTCCGCTGCAGACTTTCCTCGCCCCCTTGTCGGCCATTCTGGCGGGCGAGTACGAAGAAGAGATTCGCTCGATGATCCATGCGCTGGTGATCCGCGATGGCGAGTGCGTATTCCAGGCCTTGGCGTTCAATGATGTGGTCGTCAACCGTGGCGGCACATCGGGCATGGTGGAGCTGCGGGTGGAGGTGGACGGCCAACTGGTGGCCAATCAGCGCGCCGACGGCTTGATCATCGCCACCCCCACCGGCTCCACAGCCTATGCGCTGTCGGTAGGTGGCCCGATCGTGCACCCGGCGCTGGCCTGCTGGGTCATGGCGCCGATTGCGCCGCACATGCTCTCCAACCGCCCGATCGTGGTGCCCGATACACAGGAGATTTCGATCGAAGTAATTGGCGGACGCGACGTAGCGGCCAATTTCGATATGCAGTCGCTGGCCTCCATTCTGCGTGGCGACAAGATTCTGGTGCGGAGTGCTCCCCATAAGACACGATTCCTCCACCCTCGCGGCTGGAACTACTACGCCACCTTGCGCAAGAAACTGGGCTGGAACGAAGGGGGCATCACACCATGAGCCTCAAGCGCATTGCGCTGCGCGATTTTGTGATCGTCGAGCAGTTGGAGGTTGATTTTTCGCCCGGCTTCACTGCCTTGACCGGAGAAACCGGCGCTGGCAAATCGATTCTGATCGACGCACTGCAACTGGTGCTGGGCAGCCGCGCCGATACCGGCTTTGTGCGCCAAGGCGCTGTTAAATCAGAATTGATAGCAGAGTTTGATACGCCATCTGCGCTGATGCCGTATTTGACTGAGAATGAGCTGCAGCCCGATGCATCATTGCTGCTGCGCCGCGTGATTGATGCCCAGGGCAAGAGCAAATTCTGGATCAATGGCGTGGCGGCGACCGCAACCCAACTGCGCAACATTGCCCCGGCCCTGGTCGACATCCACGGCCAGCACGCCTGGCAAAGTTTGATGCAGGCAGAGCCTGTGCGGCGCCTGCTGGATGCCTACGCCAATGCCGATTGCAGCGGCGTTCAAGAGGCTTACCTCGCCTGGCGCGCCGCAGACAAGGCGCTACAGCAGGCCCGGAGCATGGAAGCGACCCACCAGCGTGAGCGCGAGCGGCTGCTGTGGCAGATATCCGAAGTGGACAAGCTTGCCCCCGCCGAGCAGGAATGGGAAGAACTCAACACCCAGCACACGCGGCTGTCCCACGCCCAGGCCCTGATGGATGCCGCCACCCATGCAATGGCCGCCCTGGAAGATGAGGACAGCGGCGCCAGCGTGCAAGCCAATCGCGCGTTGCACACCTTGCAGGCGCAGGCCCATGTCGAGCCACAATTTGCCGCCATGGCTGAAACGCTGGAAGGCTGCATCGCACAGCTGGAAGACCTGGCGCGCTCGCTGGGCGGCTATTTGCGGCATGCAGAGCTGGACCCTGACAAGCTCAAACAACTGGACGAGCGCCTGGGCAGCTGGATCAGCCTCGCCAGACGCTACAAGCGCCCGCCCGAAGAACTGCCCGCGCTACTGCAAGGCTGGAAGAACGAACTGAAGGCCCTGGATGCGTCTGCAGACATTGATGCGCTGGAGAGTGCTTCCGCACAGGGTTGGAAAGTCTACGAAAAGGCTGCACAGGCGCTCAGCAAGATACGCTCGCGCGCTGCGGAGCGCCTGTCGCAAACCATTACCAACGCGATGCAGGAGCTGGGCATGGCTGGCGGCCGCTTTGTCGCCACCATTCATCCGGCCAAGGAGCCCCGCGCCGATGGCATGGACGATGTGGAGTTGCTGGTAGCCGGACACCCTGGCACCGAACCCAAACCCATTGCCAAGGTCGCCTCGGGCGGCGAGCTGTCTCGCATCTCGCTGGCCATTGCCATCTCCACCAGCCAGCTCGGCCAGGCTCCTACCTTGATTTTTGACGAAATCGACTCGGGTATTGGCGGTGCCGTTGCCGATGCCGTGGGCCGCGTCATGCACGCACTGGGCCAGGATCGCCAGGTGCTGGCAGTCACCCATCTGGCGCAGGTAGCTGCACGCGGCGATACCCATCTGGTGGTGACCAAACAGCGCAGCAAATCCGGCACCAGCAGCCATATCAGTGCAGTGACGGAGAATGGCCGGATCGATGAGATCGCGCGGATGCTCGGCGGGGAACATATTTCATCCACCAGCAGGGCCCACGCACGGGAAATGATTGCAGGAGGTGTACATGACCAATAGCGCAGACCGGCGAACGCCGCTGCAGGTAGTGGTGCTGACGGGCATGGCCGGCTCGGGAAAGTCGGTCGCGCTGCATGCGCTGGAAGACATTGGCTACTACTGTGTGGATAACCTGCCGCCAGAGCTGCTGCCCTCGCTGGTATCGCTGGAGCATTGGCAGCATGGCAACCGCGTTGCCATTGCCATTGACGCGCGCAGCGCCAAGGCCTTGTACCTGGTGCCCGAGCAGCTCGAAAAGCTGCGCGCTACCGGCGCCCAGGTGCAACTCATCTACATGGATGCGCTGCGTGACATCCTGATCCGGCGCTTTTCCGAAACACGCAGGCGCCACCCACTGACCAATGAAACGCTGCAGGCCGGCCCGCGCGCCCTGGTGCAGATGATTGACGAAGAACGCGCCCTGCTGGCCGATCTGCGCGAGCAGGCGCATGTGATTGACACCAGCAATCTGCGCGTGTCGCAATTGCAGGCCTACATCAAGCAGTTCATGCAGGCGCCTACGTCCAGCCTGACCCTGGTCTTCCAGTCATTCGGCTTCAAGAATGGCATTCCCATGGACAGCGACTACATGTTCGATGTACGCATGCTGCCCAACCCTTACTACGAGCCGGATCTGCGCAGCCACACCGGGCTGGAGGCGCCGGTTGCGCAGTTTCTGGCACAGCAGCCAGCCGTGCTCAAAATGCAGGAAGACATCATCCGCTTCCTGGACAACTGGCTGCCCGAGATGGTGCTCAATCACCGCAGCTATGCCACCGTCTCCATCGGCTGCACCGGCGGCCAGCACCGCTCGGTCTACCTCGTCAACGCACTGGCGCAACACTTCCAAAGCCGCTGGACCACACTGCAGCGCCACCGCGAACTAGACCAGAGAACGCATTGATGGCAGCGGCAGTACGCCCCTGCACTGCAACGCATGCCTGCGTTTTGCAAAAACCATAGCATCTTGCGCTTACTCCTATTGGGTTTCAAATAAAGAATCAATCAAAACCCAGTCATGGAGCGCGCAAACAGCTCTCTTTTTTGATAGATACCTGGATAACCAAGCCACCAATAAGGCTGAAGTCGCCGTTCAGCCCTGCAGCAAACTGCGCACAGGCGCAGGCAAACCCAGTGCGGACAATTGATCGCGCCGGTACCAGCCCCCGGCTGTCGCTGGTAGCGGTGGGTTTTCGGCATGAATCCGCTCCGGGTGCAGATGCAGATCCTTGTGGGTGAGCACATGCAGAAACGGCGCGAGCGGCTCTGGCGCAGCACCGCCCCAATCCCGGGCGGCCTGCTGCAACTGCGCTGCGGTTTCGTACACCGGCAGGCAGTACAAACTGGCCCATATGCCTTTGGCCGGGCGCTTTTCCAGCCAGATGGCGCCGTCGGCACGCTCCACCCACAGCAGCCACCAGCTGGCTGAAGTGCGCTTAAGCTTCTTGGTCTTGACCGGGTAGCGTTCGGGCGCACCTTCGCGCCGCGCTGCACAACTGCCATGCACAGGGCACAGCAGGCAACTTGGCTTTTTGGGTGTACAAATAGCTGCACCCAGGTCCATCATCCCTTGGGTGTATCGTGGCATCGCGGTGGGGAGGTCGGTAGTCGGCAGCAGGTCTTCCGCCAGTGCCCAGAGCCTTTTCTCGGCAGCGCTGCTGGCCAGATCGTCCGAGAAACCCAGCGCCCGTGTCAGCACCCGTTTGACATTCGCATCCAGAATGGCTGCGCGTACTGCAAAGCAGAAAGATGCAATGGCGCTGGCGGTCGATCGGCCGATGCCGGGCAGTGAAGCAAGTTCTTCAACCGTGGGGGGAAAGGCGCCACCAAAACGCGACATGACTTCCTGCGCACAGCGGTGCAGGTTGCGCGCCCTGCTGTAGTAGCCCAGGCCGCTCCACAGCGCCATCACTTCTTCATCACTCCCTGCTGCCAGGTCTGCAACCGTTGGAAAACGTTGCAGGAACCGCTCGTAGTAGCCCAGAACCGTAGTGACCTGCGTTTGCTGCAGCATGATTTCTGACAGCCAGACGCGGTACGGGTCGCGGGTGTTCTGCCAAGGCAAGTGGTGGCGTCCGTGACTTTGCTGCCAGGCGACGATCTGTTGTGAAAATTGACTCAAATCTAAACTCGAAAAGAAAGAACTGCGGATGGTAGGCATCGGAATCAGCCATGGTGCACCTTCGATGCAAGCGCCCGGTCAAAGATGATCAATGACGGAGCTGGCCTGGCCTCGGGTCGCCGGCGCCACTTCCTATTTCTGGCACTTGCGGCAATAGTACGTGCTGCGCTGGCCTTGCTTGATCGCAATCACAGGCGCCCCACACTGCTTGCAGGGCTCCCCTGCCCTTCCGTACACATTGGCCTGCGCCTGAAAAGCGCCCGCATAGCCGTTGACCTGCACAAAATCCTTCAAGGTGCTGCCGCCCAGATCAATGGCTTTTCCCAGCACCTGGGGAATGGCCGTGTGCAGGCGCTGCGCCTGGGCCTTGGTCACCTTGTTTGCAGGCCTGGAAGGCAGAATGCCCGCAAGGAACAGCACTTCGCTCGCATAGATATTGCCCACCCCGACCACCAGTTGCCCACCCAACAGCAACTGCTTGATTGGCGTGCTGGAGCGCTTGAGCCCGTCTGCGAAATAGTTCAGGCTGAACCCTTCGTCAAACGGCTCCATGCCCAGATGGTTGAGCAGCTTGGCCGCCATGTCCGACGCGATATCCGGCGCCCATACCACCGCACCAAAGCGCCTGGGGTCATGCAGCCGCAGGACACCCCGGTCCGTCACCAGATCGAAATGGTCGTGCGGCCCGGCGGGCGGCAAGTCGGGCCCAATCTGCAGGCTGCCCGACATTCCCAGGTGCAGCAGCAAGACGCCCTGGTCCAACTGCAAAACAATGTATTTACCCCGTCGCAGAACATGCTGCACCATGCGGCCGGAAAGGGTTGCGGGCTCAATCCCCAGCGGCCAGCGCAAGGGCTTTCCAAGCGAGATGCGTTCAATGGTGGCGCCCTGCAAGGGCTGAACCAGTCCGCGTCTTGTCACTTCCACTTCTGGTAACTCAGGCACTGTTTTCCTTCTGCATGGCTCGTGGGCTATCGTTTATTATGGGCTGATGAAGCACGCTCTCCGATATTTGGCATATTTTCTGGCAACCGGTTTGACCGTGCCCGCGCTGGCAAATGCAAGCCCCACCGCGCAATCCCATCCTTCCGCAAAAGGGCAGAGCATCGCCTCTGCAGAACGTGCGGAAGATGCCCAGTCTCAGCTGGACGCCGAGCTTTTCTATGAGCTTTTGCTGGGCGAAATGTACGCCAGCCAGGGCGACGCCACCACCAGTGTGGAACTGCTCCTGGATGCTGCACGCCGCACCGGCGACGAAAAGGTCTACCAGCGGGCCGCGCAAATTGCACTGCTCTCCCGCTCTGCCCAGAAAGCCAGCATGGTTGCCCAGGCCTGGAGGCAGGCGCATCCGCAATCGCGCCAGGCCAGCCGCTATTTGCTGCAGGTCATGCTCTCGACCAACCACGGCGAAGAGACAGGCGCGCTGCTGAAGCAGGAAATTGCCCTGGCCAAGCCCGACGAAAAACTCGAATGGATTCGCGCCATTCCCAGTATCTACCGACGTGTCAGCGACCAGAAGCAGGCCGCACGCATTGTGCGCGAAGCACTGACGCCAGAACTGGAAAATCCAGCCACAGGGCCTGACGCCTGGGCAGCCATCGGCACCATGGAACTTGCCGCAGAGCAGCCCACAGCGGCGCTGGAAGCCGCGCGCAAGGCGCTGTCGCTCGATGCCAGCAACCAGGCTGCGGGCCGGCTGGCTGCAGCCCTGGTTGCAGCCAATGTGCCCGAGGCCGAATCACTGGTCACCGACTTTCTCAGCAACTCCAAAAGCGCCGACGCGCATCTGGCCTATGCCCGCAGCCTGATGAATGCCGACCGCCTGGAGGAAGCCCAGAAGCAGTTGAACGAGGCTACACGGATCGATCCCAGCTCTGCCGATGCCTGGATTCTCAAGGCGGCGCTGCAGGCCCAACTCAAGCAGTATTCGGATGCCGATGTATCCTTGCTCAAACTCGACACCTTGATCGACAAGTTCCCATCCCAGGTTCTGCAGCGGGAAGTGCGCATTCAGAGCCTGATGCTGCGCGAACAGATGGCAGAAGCCCAGAAGAAATGGGAAGAAGCCGAGCACTGGGCCGACGAAATCGCCAAAACCGGCAATCAGCCCCTGGCGACACTGCGCAAGGCGTCCATCCGCATGCAGCAAGGCCAGTTTGAGGCGGCAGCTGCCTTGCTGAACGACTTGCCAGAAACCAATCCCGGGGAAATTCGCACCAAGCTGTCTGCGCAGGTTCAGTTGTACAAAACTGCCAAGAACTACACCCAGGCGCTCGAAGTGCAATCCAAACTCGTGGCTATGCAGCCCAACGACCCGGATCTGCTTTACGAACAGGCCATGCTTGCCGAACGCGCCGACAAGATCGAAGAGACAGAAGCACTGCTGCGCAAGCTCATCGCACTCAAGCCTGATCACCACCATGCCTACAACGCGCTGGGTTACCTGCTGGCAGACCGTGGCCTCAAGCTCGACGAGGCCAAGTCCCTGATCGAAAAGGCGCTCAGCATGGTGCCTGGCGACCCTTTCATCACCGACAGCCTGGGCTGGGTGGAGTACAAGCAGGGACATCTGGAGCAGGCCGCGCAATTGCTGGAAAAAGCCTACACCAAGCAGCCCGACCCGGAAATCGGTGCGCACCTGGCCGAAGTCTGGTGGAAGCAAGGCAAGTCCAAGCCTGCAGAAGAACTGCTTCGGGCCGCCAGAAAGGATGCGCCGGACAACGAAACCGTGCTCAAGACCTTCAAACTCCTGGGCATTGAGCCATGACACCTGTGACAGGTTTGAGCAAGCCGATCGCCAGAAGGCGCTTTTGCGCCACACTGGCGACCGGGACGGCACTGGCCCTGCTCGCAGGTTGCGCAACGCCCCAGCGGCAATTGACCCCAGCGGCCGGCGCAGGTTACTGGAGCGGGCGCATGTCGGTGCAGGTGCAGACTGCACCACCGCAGACGACCAGCGGCAGTTTTGAGCTGTCCGGCAGTCCACGCCAGGGCGAACTGGTATTGCTCAACCCGCTGGGCAACATTGTGGCTCGCGTCCATTGGACTGCAGAGCAAGCCAGCGTCACTCAAGGCAATACCGTCCGCGAAAAGGCTTCGCTCGATGAATTGACCGAGGAACTCCTGGGTGCCAACCTGCCCATCGCAGCACTTTTTGACTGGCTGCAGGGCCGCAATACGCCCGCAGCGGGCTGGCAAGCCGACCTGGATGCCTTCAGCGACGGAAAAATCACTGCCCAACGCACCTCGCCCCTCCCGGAAGCCAGCCTGCGCATCGTGCTTGAGCGCCCTTAGCCCTTTGTTGAATTGATCCGCACCATGCGTACGCTGTACGACGTCCCCGCCCCGGCCAAACTCAATCTCTTTCTGCACATCACCGGCCGCCGTGCAGACGGCTATCACCTGCTGCAGTCGGTCTTTATGCTGATCGACTGGGCCGATGAACTGCATTTTGAAACCACCCCCTCCGGCACCATCACCCGAGAAGACCTGGGCACGCCATTGCCCGCAGACGACCTGATCACCCGCGCAGCGCGGGCGCTGCAGCAAGCCACAGGCTGCACGCAGGGGGTCCATATCGGTGTTCACAAGCACCTGCCCGCGCAGGCCGGAATGGGAGGCGGCTCGTCCGATGCTGCCAGCACCCTGCTGGCGCTCAATCAACTGTGGAATCTACAACTGAGCCGCGATGAGCTGCAACGCATCGGGCTGCAGCTTGGGGCCGATGTTCCGTTTTTTATTTTCGGAAAGTCGGCTTGGGTGGAAGGAATCGGTGACATAATACGCCCACTCGAAAACGAGCAGCAGCTAGCAGACACCGCGCTGATAGTTGTGAAGCCGCAAGAAGGCCTGGATACGAAATTAATTTTTTCAAACCCCAACCTGAAACGCGATTCAAAAGCTGCTACAATTTCGGACTTCGCTGCAAAGCACTTTGATTTCGGTCAAAACGACTTGCAGCCGGTCGCAGAAAGCCTGTGTCCATCGATAAAAAAAGTCAGTGACTTTCTTGAATCGCAAGGATTACATGCTAGAATGACGGGCTCAGGTAGTGCGGTGTTTGCAGTAAAAAAGCAAGCTATTAGCTGCCAAAGCAGTTTTTCACAAGACTGGACAGTGAAAGATTGCAAAAGTCTTATTGAGCATCCCTTGTTTGGATGGGCAAGAGACTAAAGGTTTTTAGGAATCAGTGTTGCTTAGCATTGATTCTTGTAGGGGAGTCGCCAAGCTGGTTAAGGCACCGGATTTTGATTCCGGCATGCGAAGGTTCGAATCCTTCTTCCCCTGCCAATTTCTTACCGCGCAAAAGCAGCGCTCACAGCTAACCCATACCCACTGGGACGCTATGCAAAACCATCATCCAGACTTCATGGTTTTCAGTGGCAACGCCAACACAGGCCTTGCTACTGAAATTGCACAACACCTTCACACCTCTTTGGGCGCAGCCGATGTAGGCCGCTTCTCCGATGGAGAGGTCACGGTGGAGATCAAGCAAAACGTCCGTGCGCGCGACGTTTTCATCATTCAGCCCACCTGTGCTCCAACCAATGACCACCTGATGGAATTGCTGGTGATGGTGGATGCATTGAAGCGCGCATCGGCCGAACGCATCTGTGCCGTGATTCCATACTTTGGCTATGCCCGCCAGGATCGCCGCGTGCGCTCCACCCGCGTGCCCATCACCGCCAAGGTGGTTGCCAACATGCTGCAGGCCGCTGGCGTGAGCCGCGTGCTGACCATGGACCTGCACGCAGACCAGATTCAGGGCTTCTTCGACATTCCGGTGGACAACATCTATGCGTCGCCAGTGCTGCTGGGCGATCTGCGCCAGAAGAACTACGAAGACCTGATCGTCGTATCGCCGGACGTTGGTGGTGTGGTGCGCGCACGCGCCCTTGCCAAGCAACTGCAATGCGATCTGGCCATCATCGACAAGCGCCGTCCCAAGGCCAATGTGTCTGAAGTGATGCATGTCATCGGCGATATCGATGGCCGCAACTGCGTCATCATGGACGACATGATCGACACCGCGGGCACCTTGGTGAAGGCTGCCGAAGTGCTGAAGGAACGTGGCGCCAAGAAGGTCTACGCCTACTGCACACACCCCATCTTCTCGGGCCCTGCCATCGAACGCATCGGCAATGGCGCAGCTTTGGACGAAGTCGTGGTTACCAACACCATTCCCCTGTCAGCGAGCGCCCGCGCTTGCGGCAAGATTCGCCAGCTGACCGTGGCTCCGCTGTTTGCAGAAACCATTCACCGCATCGCCACGGGTGAATCGGTGATGAGCCTGTTCCAGGACGCCTGATGAATTTTCGGGCATTGCCCAAAAATTCATCATCTGCTAAAATCGACTGTTTTCGCTGGCCGCTGCAAATGCAGCGGCCTTTTTAACCGGGTAGGCTGGTCGCGGCCTATCCCCATTGGAGTATAAAAATGAACGTTGTCGCTTTTGCGCGCGCTAAGCAAGGTACGGGTGCGAGCCGCCGCCTGCGTAATTCTGGCCGTACGCCCGGCATCATCTACGGTGGTGCAGCCGAGCCTCAATTGGTTGAAGTGGACCACAACACGCTGTGGTACGCCCTGAAGAAGGAAGCTTTCCACGCATCCGTGCTGGAAATGGATCTGGACGGCGCCAAGAGCCAAGTGCTGCTGCGCAATGTGCAGTACCACCCCTTCAAGCAACTGGTTCTGCACGTTGACTTCCAACGCGTGGACGCCAACACCGTGCTGACCATGAAGGTGCCTGTGCACTACTCCGGCGCCGAAGAATCGCCTGCAGTGAAGATCGACAAGTGCATGGTTACGCCAGTCGTGACCGAAATCGAAGTCCGCTGCATGCCCAAGGATCTGCCTGAGTTCATCAGTGTGGACCTGAGCAAGCTGGAAAAGGGTGCAACCCTGCACCTGAACGATGTGGCTCTGCCTAAGGGCGTAACCCTGGTTTCCCACAGCAATGCTGCTGTGATCTCCGTGGCTGCTCCTGCTGGTGGCGCTGCTGACGAAGCCGCTCCTGCTGCCGAGTAAGCACATAGGTATGACAGCGCATTGGCGCTGAAATACCCCAAAAGGCTGCATTGGTCACAATGCAGCCTTTTTTCATCTCCATGCTCCATCGAGACAATAGCTCTTCTTCAGAAGGACATCACCCGCACCCTGCAGAGTATGCGGAATGCACCTTCGCAGCACCGATAATTCTCGCCCATGATCAAGTTGTTTGTTGGCCTCGGAAACCCCGGACCGGAATATGAAGGCACCCGCCACAACGCGGGCTTCTGGTGGATCGATGCGCTCGCCAGCCATCTGCGCGTACAGCTCACCCCCGACCGCAACTACTACGGCCTCGTCGCCCGCACAACGGTGCAAGGCGAATCCATCTGGTTGCTGGAGCCGCAAACTTTCATGAACCTCTCCGGCAAGTCGGTAGGCGCTCTGGCGCGCTTTTTCAAGATCAAGCCAGAAGAGGTTCTGGTCGCGCACGACGAACTCGATCTTCCTCCCGGCCAGGTCAAGCTCAAGAAAGGTGGCGGTCATGGTGGCCACAATGGCCTGCGCGACATCCATGCGCAACTGGGCTCGCCTGACTACTGGCGTCTGCGCATCGGCATAGGCCACCCCGGCAACAAGGAAGAAGTGCCCCACTGGGTGCTGCGCAAGCCAGCCCCCGACCAGCGGACTTTGATTGAAGACAGCATCATCCATGCCATGCAGGCCGCGCCAGAGCTTCTGTCCGGCGACATGGAAAAGGCCACCCTCAAGATCCACACCACCAAACCGGCACGCCCCAAGCCTCCACGGCCTGCGGGTACCTGATCTTGCCCCCAAATACCAAAAAGCGCCCTGATGGCGCTTTTTTTGTTTTGGGTGACCCGTCCTGAATTGGGTTGACACCTTTCTGAAGAACAGAAAGGAAAGTCAAATGGAACAGTGGGTTAAGAGAACGCAACGGGACTACACGCTGGCTTTTAAACTCGCGGTAGTCGATCAAGTCGAAAGAGGCGAGCTGACCTACCGGCAGGCCCATGAGCGGTACGGAATCCAGGGCGCCTCAACTGTACTGGTGTGGCTTCGCAAGCACGGACGGCAGGACTGGAAAGCTGCATCATCAAGGGGCAAAGGATTACAGAAGATGCCTGAATCGCCCAAGCTGCTGACTCCAGAGCAGCGCATCAAGGAGCTGGAAGTGCAGCTGAAAGAAGCCCGCGAGAAAGCGGCCTTCTTTGAAGCGGTAGTGAACGTGCTCAAGCGCGACTACGGAGTCCAAGTCACAAAAAAGCCTGCGGGCAAGTCCTCACGCAAAAGCTCGTCAAAGGGTTAAGCGTCACGAGGGCTTGCCGCTACATGGGAATCAGCCGCCAAGCGCACTACAAGCGCCTGGTCTGCCAGCGTGCACGCAGCGAGCGGGACAAGGCGGTGGTGGAGTTGGCCAGTGAAGAGAGGCGCCATCAGCCACGCATTGGCACACGCAAACTGCTGCACTTGCTCAAGCCGCCGCTTGAACAGGCGGGAATCCAGATCGGGCGCGATGCACTGTTCGTTGTCCTGCGCCAAGCACGCATGCTGGTGCTGCCACGGCATGCGTACCACAAGACCACCAATAGCCATCATCACTACCGCAGGCACCCCAATCTACTCAAGGAGGGCCCGACCAAAACAGTGGCAAGTGGTTGTGAGCAGCTATGGGTCGCTGACATCACGTATCTACCCACCAAGGAGAAGACTGCCTGTCTGAGCCTGGTGACCGATGCCTACTCGCGCAAGATCGTGGGCTGGCACGTGCACGATAGTCTGGAGACCAAGCAGGTCAGCCAAGCGTTGAAGATGGCACTGCGTCAGCGGCGAACAGATCAGCCGCTCGTACACCACTCTGATAGAGGTGTTCAGTACTGCTCGGCTCAATACCAGCGCATCCATGCACGCCACCGCATCACCTGCTCCATGACCGATGGCTACGATTGCTACCAAAACGCTCTGGCTGAGCGGGTCAATGGAATCCTCAAGATGGAATACTTGTTGCAACGACCTGCCGATCTCTCGCAGGCCCGCACCATGGTGGGCGAATCGGTACGGCTGTACAACGAGCGCCGGCCGCACCTGTCCCTAAAATACAAAACGCCCGATGCAGTACATCGGGCGTCTCTCGCCAACCAGCTTGGGCTGGAGATTAGTCGCGAATAGGTGTCAACCTATGACAGGACGAGTCAGGGTGATGGACAACCCAGCAGGCTACAAGCCCTTCTCTGCCTGCAGACGCAGGTACTTCTGCATCAGCGTCTCCTGGCTCTCCACAAACTCGGGGTTGACCGGAATACACGCTACCGGACAGATCTGCACGCATTGGGGCTCGTCAAAGTGCCCTACGCACTCGGTGCATTTGTTCGGCTCGATCTCGTAGTACGCCTCTCCCAGATAGATGGCATCGTTCGGGCATTCAGGCTCGCACACATCGCAGTTGATGCACTCATCGGTAATCATCAAAGCCATGGTTGCACCTCCATGTGGGAATGGAGCAAAAAGTGTGACATGAGCGACATTATCCCGCCTTCGCCTTCGCCATACTCGCGTCTTTGCGAGTAAGCATGCATGGTGTGCCGGAATTTTTCGCGTTATGCTGGTAACGCTTACCAAGACAAGAGTCTTCGCTATTGTTTTTGAGAACACTTAACCACGACAGCCGACCATGGGCCTTTTTTTCCTCAAGCGCACCCTCACGCTGCTGCTCACACTGCTGGGTACGTCCATCGTCGTGTTTCTGGTGCTTGAAATACTGCCCGGCAACGCAGCCCAGATGCTGATGGGGCCTGATGCCGCACCCGAAGCCGTGGCAGAACTGGCCGAACAGCTGGGGCTCAACCAGCCAGCCTGGGAGCGCTACTGGCACTGGATCAGTGGCCTGGTGCAACTCGATCTGGGCAACAGCTACAGCTATGGCACACCGGTGCTGGAGCTGATCTCCGAGCGCCTTGCCCTCACCGTTCCGCTGGCAGTGATGGCCATGGTCATCACCACCGCCGTGGCCCTGGTTGCCGGGATCTATGCTGCCAGCCACCATAACAAGATTGGCGACGTCAGCGTCATGGGCCTGGCGCAGCTGGGCATCGCCATTCCCAACTTCTGGTTTGCCATTTTGCTGATTCTGTTGTTTTCGGTGCAGCTCAAATGGTTTTCGGCCGGCGGCTTTCCGGGCTGGACGGAGGCATCGGGCGGCTCGTTCTGGGGCGCCATCAAGGCGCTGATGCTGCCCGCCGTGTCCCTGGCCGTGGTGCAGGCGGCCATTCTGGCCCGCATCACGCGGTCTGCCGTGCTGGAAGTGCTGCGCGAGGATTTTGTGCGCACCGCCCGCGCCAAAGGCCTGTCCCAGCGTGCTGCGCTCTACAAGCATGTGCTGCGAAATGCGCTGATTCCCGTAGTCACCGTCATGGGGCTGCAATTTGCCAATCTGCTGGCAGGCACCATCGTGGTGGAGAACGTGTTCTACCTGCCAGGCATGGGACGGCTGATTTTTCAGTCCATCGCCAACCGCGACCTGATGGTGGTACGTAACTGCGTCATGCTGCTGGCAGCCATGGTGGTGGTGGTCAATTTCCTGGTCGATCTGCTCTACGCCATGATCGACCCCCGTATCAAGGCCAGTGACATCTAAGCTATGAGCCAGCCCTCCTCCCCTCTGGCAGCGCCGCTGCCGACTACAGCGCTTCCGGCGCGCGCGGCTCCCGCAGCCCCCAGCTTCTGGCGCCGTGCGCGGCACAACCCCAGCTTCGTCATCGGTGCTGTCCTCACGCTCGCGCTCCTGCTGGCCGCAGCGATTTCGTATCTGTGGACGCCGTGGTCTCCCTACGATATCAACATGGAAGCCAAGCTCCAGGCCCCGACACTGGCGCACTGGCTGGGCACCGATGCCTATGGCCGGGATGTGGCGTCGCAATTGCTGGTGGGCGCCCGCAATTCGATTCTCGTAGGCCTTGTGGCGGTGGGCATTGGCCTGACCATCGGCACCGCCCTGGGGCTGCTGGCGGCTGCCAAGCGCGGCTGGGTGGAAGAAACCATCATGCGGTTGTCCGACTTCACCTTTGCCTTTCCCGCCATTCTCTCGGCCATCATGTTGACGGCCGTGTTTGGTGCGGGCATTGTCAATTCCATCATTGCCATCGGCATTTTCAATATTCCGACCTTTGCA
Organism: Comamonas sp. 4034; assembly: GCF_050434545.1. Lineage (NCBI taxonomy): Bacteria > Pseudomonadati > Pseudomonadota > Betaproteobacteria > Burkholderiales > Comamonadaceae > Comamonas > Comamonas sp. 4034. The sequence continues at coordinate 16,760 of NZ_JBNDIT010000024.1, forward strand.
CGCATCACCCGTGCATCGGCCAATGCCATCTGGTCGCGAGAGTACATTCTGGCGGCCCGCTCCTGCGGCAAGAACAGCTGGAGCATCACCTGGCAGCACGTGCTGCCCAATATCCTGTCGGTTTTGATCGTGCAGGCCACCATCCAGTTTGCACTGGCGATTCTGGCCGAGGCCGCGCTGTCCTACCTGGGCCTGGGCACACAGCCGCCACAGCCGTCCTGGGGCCGCATGCTGAGCGAAGCGCAGACCCTGATGTTCCAGGCCCCCCTGCTCGCAGTGTTTCCGGGCGTGGCGATTGCGCTGTCGGTGCTGGGCCTCAATTTGCTCGGCGACGGTCTGCGCGATCTGCTCGATCCCCGTCTGGCCCGCAAACGCTAAGGATTGGCCATGGCTTTGATAGATGTATCCAACCTCAGCATCCAGCTCCAGACACACCGTGGCCCGGCACGGGCCGTGCGCGACATCAGTTTCCAGATCGAGCGCGGGCAGGCACTGGGGTTGATTGGCGAATCGGGCTGCGGAAAATCCATCACCGCCATGGCGTTGATGGGTTTGCTGCCCGAATCTGCGCAGGTGAGCGGTAGTGCATTGTTTGACGGCCACAGCCTGGTTGGCCAGCCCGATCGCTGGTGGCGCACGGTGCGCGGAAACCGCATCGGAATGATCTTTCAGGAGCCGATGACGGCATTGAACCCCGTGCAGACCATTGGCCACCAGATCAGCGAGCCCCTTCGCCTGCACAAAGGCATGAGCGCACGCCAGGCCCGCAACGATGCCATTGCCATGCTCGATCGTGTCGGGATCGCCCAGCCAGCGCAGCGTTACGATGCCTATCCCCACCAGTTCTCCGGCGGCCAGCGCCAGCGCATCACCATCGCGATGGCGCTGGCCTGCGGGCCCGATCTGTTGATTGCCGACGAGCCCACCACGGCGCTGGATGTGACCATCCAGCAGCAGATCCTCGATCTCATCAATGGCCTGGTGGCCGAGCGCAACATGGCGCTGCTGCTGATATCGCACGACCTGGGGGTGATCTCGCAGAACGTCGACAAGATGGTGGTGATGTACGGCGGCACCGTGGTCGAATCGGGCAGCACCGAGGCGGTATTCGAGCACATGGCCCACCCCTATACCCGCGGTCTGCTGGCGGCGCGCCCGAGCATGCAGCCGCGTGTTGATGGCAAGCCCCAGCGCCTGCAGACCATTGCCGGCACCGTGCCGGAGCTGGTGGACCTGCCTGTCGGTTGCACCTTTGCCGGACGCTGCAGCTTCACCCAACCGGCCTGTGCTGCACAGGTGCCGCCTTGTATTGATCTGGTGGCTGAAGCGGCAGGAGAACCTGACCAAGCCCACCAGGTGCATTGCCTGCGCCCCGAAGCCTACGCAACAGCCACCACCGACGCAGGAGCCACCGTATGAGCAGTATCCCTTTGCTGGAGGTTCGCGATCTGGTGCGCACCTACACCCTGCCCCGCGAAAAACTCTTTACCGCGCCGCCCACGGTAGAGGCGCTCAAGGGCGTGGGCTTTAGCCTGCATGCAGGCAAGAGCCTGGGCGTAGTAGGCGAGTCGGGCTCAGGCAAATCGACCCTGGCACGCCTGGTGATGGCGCTTGACGCACCGACCTCCGGCCAGGTGCTGCTGCAAGGCCAGGATTTGCACCGCATGCCGGCGGATGCCCTGCGCAGCGCGCGCAAGGATTTCCAGATGGTGTTTCAGGACCCATATGGCTCGCTGGACCCGCGCCAGACGGTGGAGCGCATCGTCAGCGAGCCACTGCAGGCTCAGGGAGACAGCAGCCGTGCCGAGCAGCGCGCCCGCACCATCGAGGTGTTGCAGCAGGTGGGCCTGCGCCCGCAGGACGTGGACAAGTACCCGCATGAATTCTCTGGCGGCCAGCGCCAGCGCATTGCCATTGCGCGCGCCCTCATCACCAAGCCCCAGCTGATCGTGGCCGATGAACCGGTCAGCGCACTCGATGTGTCCGTACAGGCCCAGGTGCTCAACCTGATGCAGGACCTGCAGACTGAGTTTGGGATCACCTACATGCTGATCAGCCACGATCTGGCCGTCATCAACCATCTGTGCGATGAAGTGGTCGTTCTCTACAAGGGCGAAATCGTGGAGCGCGGCACGCCCGCGCAGCTGTTCCAGCATGCGCAGCACCCCTACACGCAAAAGCTGGTGGGTGCAGTGCCGCAGGTACGGCCCCGGCGCCGCCATCTGCAGGCTACACAGACCATGCAGGCGCAGGCCATGCCAAGTCCTGTATAACCTGAGTCTCAAGGTTCTGTCTTTGGAGGAACGTGGCACGTCATCTGCGGTGCAGCACACAAAAACCATAGCTGCCAGCGCTTGATGCTCTTGGTCTTAAACCCTAAGACCATCGATAATGCAGCAGTGACGCGCGCCACCCGCTCTTCTTTTCAGAGCAGAACCGAGGACCATGAATCCGTCATCCGCTAGAAAATTGTTCCAAGGAGTTCCTGGATGCTGAATCGTAGAAATCTGCTTGCCGCAGGCGCACTGGCCCCGCTGCCACTGTGGCTGCCCGCCACCGCCCAAGCGCAGAACAAGAAAGACACTGTTGTGCTCGGCATGACGCTGGAGCCGCCAGGGCTCGATCCCACGGCCGGCGCGGCCTCCTCCATTGCGGAGATCACCCAGTACAACATCTATGAAACGCTGACCAAAGTCAATTCCGATGGAAGCGTATCGCCCCTGCTGGCCGAAAGCTGGGAAGTCTCGCCCGATCTGAAGACCTATACCTTCAAGCTGCGCAAGGGCGTCACCTTCCACAACGGCGAGGCCTTCAACGCCCAGTCGGTCAAATTCTCGTTCGACCGCGCCGCTGGCGAAAAAAGCACCAACAAGGACAAGCGCACCTTTGCCAACCTGACAGCCCAGGTGGTGGATGAGCACACCGTCGTGATCCTCAACAAGGAAATCGACCCTGACCTGCTCTTTGTGCTGGGCCAGGCTACCTCCATCATCGTCGACCCCAAGAGCGCCGACACCAACGCCACCAAGCCCGTGGGCACTGGCCCCTACAAACTGGGCAACTGGAGCAAGGGCGCGTCGATCACCCTGGAGGCATGGCCCCAGTACCGCAATGCAGGCACCATTCGCATCCGCCGCGCCACCTTCCGCTTCATCTCGGATGCTGCGGCCCAGGTGGCTGCGCTGCTGGCAGGCGACGTCGATGTATTCCCCCGCGCAACGCCTCGAGGCGTTGACCAGTTCAGATCCAACCCGCGCTACCAGGTGGTGACCAGCGGATCGCGCGCCAAGACCATCGTCGCCATCAACGAACGCCGCAAACCGCTCGATGATGTACGCGTTCGCCGCGCGCTGTCGGCCGCCATTGACCGCAAGGCCGTGATCGCAGGTGCTGCAGAAGGCCTGGGTGTGCCGATCGGCAGCCACTACGTGCCCGGCGCGTTCGGCTATGTCGATACCACCGGCATCAACCCCTATGACGTCGAGAAAGCCAAGAAGCTGCTGGCCGAAGCCAGTGTCAAGACACCTCTGCAGCTGACCATGACCCTCCCTCCCACGCCGTATGCGCGCCAGGGCGGTGAGATCGTCGCGGCCCAACTCTCCAAGATCGGCATCGACGTCAAGCTGCAGAACGTGGAATGGGCGCAGTGGCTCTCGGGCACCTATACCAACAAGAATTACGACCTGTCGATCATCTCGCACGTCGAGCCGTTTGATCTGGAAAACTACACCCGCACGGATTACTACTGGGGCTACAAGTCGGAAAAATTCAACAAGCTGTTCGAGCAGATCAAGCTGGAAGCGCGCCCCGCCGACCGCGCCCGCCTGCTGGGCGACGCGCAACGCCTGCTGGCCGAGGACGCCGCCAACGTCTACCTGTACCAGCCGCAGTGGATCACGGTTGCCGCCAAGAACCTGCGCGGCCTGTGGAAGGACATGCCGATCTTCGTCAACGACCTGTCATCCATGTACTGGGCATAAACAACGCGGCTTGCTACGCTTGCTGCAGGGCCTGTTCGCCTCACGCCAAGCCCATCACAGGCAACGTGCCGTGATGGGCTTTTTTCATTGAAACCCAACCGATTCCACTCACCGTCTCCATGACCGCGCTGCACGATCTGCCCGCCACCGAGCTCCTGGCTGCCTACCAAAGGCACGAGCTATCCCCTGTCGATGTCATGCAATCCGTCATCGACCATGTATCGCAGTGGGAGCCACGGCTGTGCGCCACCTACCTGTACCGCCCCGAACAAGCCCTGGCGCAGGCGCGCGAAAGCGAAGCGCGCTGGAGCAGGAACGCACCAGCCGGTCTGCTGGACGGCGTACCCGTCACCATCAAGGAAAACATTGCCACGCAAGGCGACCCGCTGCCCGCAGGGACGGCCGCCGTCAAGCTGGTGCCTGCGGCTGCCGATGCACCGCCCGCAGCCCGCATGCGGGAAGCGGGCGCCATCATGTTCTCCAAGACCACCATGCCCGATTACGGCATGCTGTCGTCAGGCCTCTCCAGTTTTCACCATCTCGCGCGCAACCCCTGGGATCTGAGCAAGGGCCCGGGCGGCTCCAGCGCTGGCGGTGGCGCGGCTGCCGCAGCTGGCTATGGCCCATTGCACATTGGCACCGACATCGGCGGCTCGCTGCGGCTGCCTGCCAGCTGGTGCGGCATCTACAGCCTCAAGCCCAGCCTGGGACGCATTCCAATCGATCCGCCCTACACCGGTCGCGCCGCAGGGCCGATGACCCGCACCGTAGCCGATTCGGCACTGATGATGCAGGTGCTCTCGGCTCCCGACGTGCGCGACACCATGAGCCTGCCCGCGCAAGACATTGCCTGGAGCTCGGTGGCAACCACCACACCCGATTTCATCCGGGGCAAGCGCATCGGCCTGCTGCTCGATGCAGGCTGCGGATTGCCGCTGGAGCCCGAAGTCAGGGCTGCCGTTGAACGTGCCGCCCATCTGCTGCAGGAGGCAGGTGCACAGGTCACGCGTATGCAGCCTTTCATGACACAGGGCATGCTCGACGGCATGGACCATTTCTGGCGCATGCGCTCGTTCACCGACATGCAGGCGCTCAGCAGCGAACAGCGCGACAAGGTGCTGCCCTATATTCGCGCATGGGCCGACAGCGCCCAGGGCATGAGCGGCACGGAGGTCTTCCACGCCAGCCAGCAATTCCACCTGGTGCGCGTTGCCACCGTTCGCGCCACCAGCGCGTTCGACTATGTCATCTCTCCGGTTGCACCCCATGTGGCATTCCAGGCCGAATGGGCCGGGCCCACCAACGACCCAATGCGCCCGCTGGAGCATATCGGCTTTACCGTGCCCTACAACATGTCTGAGCAGCCTGCGGCCTCCGTCAACTGCGGCTACACCGCAGCCGGCCTGCCCATCGGCCTGCAGATGGCAGGCGCCCGGTTTGACGACCTGGGCGTTCTGCAGCTCTCGCGTGCTTTCGAGCAGATCCGCGATCCACAACACCCCTGGCCGCAGCCGCCAGCGGCATAAGAGAGGAATGCAGCATGGGCGCCCAGCACGACCTGTACGGTAACCCGGTCAGCTGCGATGCGGCCGCCTTGCCCTATCTGAACGACTTTGCCGAAGGCTTTGCCGCGTGCGAGATGCGCGTGCTGCGCCTGCTGGAGATTGCCGGGCAGGATGACAGCCCGCTGGTACAGATCTGGAGCGCCGCGCTCCATCTGTTTGCAGAAGATGCCCAGGCTGCCTCCAATGCTCGCCCCTTTTTGCAGCGCGCACGCGCCATGCAACCGCAGGCCAATGCCCGCGAAATGCTTTGGCTGACAGCCATCGAAGCCTGGGCAGATGGCGATACCCCCCTGGCGGCAGCGCAGCTGGAAGCGCTGGTACAGCGCCATCCCCGCGATCTGGCAGCCTTGAAACTGGCGCACTACCACGCCTTCAACCTGGGCGATTCTCCTGCCATGCTGCGCATGGCGTTCACGGCCCAGCCGCACTGCGCCGATGTGCCCTACTTTCACGGCATGCTGGCCTTTGCCTACGAGCAATGCCACCTGCTGCGCCAGGCAGAAGGCGCGGCACGCCACGCGGTGCACATGCGTTTCAAGGAACCCTGGGCCCACCATGCGCTCGCCCATGTATTGCTGACCGAAGGCCGTGTGGACGAGGGCCTGGATTTCATGCAGAACGCCAGCGGCAGCTGGAGCGGCCTCAACTCCTTCATGCAGACGCACAACTGGTGGCATCTGGCGCTGTTCCTGGTGGAGGACGAACGCCACGACGAAGCCCTGCAGTTGCACGACAGCCAGGTCTGGGGCGTGGTGCCCGCCTACTCGCAGGACCAGATCGGCTCCATCTCGCTGCTCGCGCGGCTGGAGCTTGAAGGGGTCGATGTGGGCCACCGCTGGCAGCAGCTCACGCCATACCTGCTGCAGCGCCAGCATGACCATGTGCTGCCTTTTCTGGATCTGCAATACCTGTACGGCCTGGCGCGCGCCCAGCAGTGGGAGGCCGCGCAACAACTGCTCGCCAGCATGCAGCGCCACGCCGATGCGCAGGAACACCCCCAACTGCGCGCCATCTGGCAAGAGGTCTGCCTGCCCGCAGCGCGAGGCGTGCTGGCCCATGCACAGGGCCAGTACCAGCAAGCGGCCCGACAATTGGGGCCGCTGATTGCACGCCTGGTGGAAATCGGCGGCAGCCACGCTCAGCGCGACCTGTTCACCCAGCTGTACTGGAGCGCATTGCGCCATACCGGCCAGTGGACGGCCTTGCAGAACCTGGTGCAGCCCTGGCGCAACCAGCAGCCGCAGTCCAAACGGCTGGCACGGCACATGCAGCGCATCTACCAAGGGCTGGGCCTTCCCCCTGCCCTGGCAGATTCAGAGAACTAAGAGCCGCTAACACAACCCAGCAAATCGTAGATTTGCGGTTGAGACGAGGAGTGAAGCCGCAGGCAGTACAAAAGTACGACAAGGCAAAGCAACGACGTATCAAGGATTGTGTTAGCAGCTCTAAGACACCCAATCCGACTGCAGCAATGCCCGCACCTGCTGCACCAGCGCGGATTCTGCCGCGCGCGCTGGCAGCAGGCCGAACTGCACCCGCGTGAGGCTCGGCAAACCCGCTTCGGGCAAGACGGGCGCCATGTGCTGCGTCAGAGTTGCCGCATTGATGCACGCCACCCCCAGGCCTGCAGCAATGGCCGATTGCAAACCCGCTACCCCGGAGGCCTGGTGCGCCACCACATAGTCCACGCCCTGCTGCCGCAGGCGGGCTTCGGCATATTGGCGCAGCGCACAGGTCTCGGGCAGCACGAGTAGCGGCAAGGGCTGTCCGGCCTCTGGCACCCAGTGGCGTGCGCGGGCCCAGACCAAGGCTTCCTCCGGGCCGAGCGTCTGCAAACGCTGCCTGAAGGGAGGCGTTGCCATCACCACTCCCAGATCGCATTGCCCCTGGGCATGCGCCGCTTCCACATCGGAGCTTTTGAGAACGCTCACCTCCAGCCGCACAGCAGGATGCTGCTGCGCCAGAGCCTTGAGCATGTGCGCCAGCGCGTCGGGCTTGTAGTAATCGGTGACAGCGAGCTTGAGCGTGCCCTGCAGCGCCATGCCACGCATGTCGCGCAAGGCATGGTCTGCCATTCCCACCAGTGCCCGAGCATGGCCCAGCAGTTGGATGCCCGCTGCCGTGGGCACCACGCCTGTCTTGCTGCGCAGCAGCAGGGGTTTGCCCACGCAGTCTTCCAGTTTTCTGATCTGCTCACTGACGGCCGACTGCGAAAGAAAAAGCTGGGGCGCTGCAGCCGTCAGGCTGCCTGCATCCACAACGGCCATCAGGGTTCTGAGCTGCGCAAGGTCGAGATGGGCCATGATTTATCCAACGGATTAACAGATGGCTTCAATCATATCTTCCCGTTTTACAGATGCATAGAGGGCTTTCAGAATAGAGCCATCGTTCATCTTTCAAGGTTTTTCAGGAGAACACCATGCCCCACATCGCCATCCAGCTTTCCGGCCCACGCAATGCCCAACGCCAGCAGCAGATCAGCGAAGCCATTGCCCAGTTGACGCAGGACATTCTGGGCAAGCGGCCCGAAGTCATCGCCATCACGTTCACACAGGTTGCGGCGCAAGACTGGTGGATTGCAGGCAAGACCCTGGAGGAATTGGGCCAGTCCGCGTTTCAGCTGGATATCAGCATCACCGACGAAACCAATACCAAGGCAGAGAAGGCGCGCTACCTGCAAGCCGTCTATGACACGATGGCCGCGCTGCACCCGCAGTTGCACCCGGTGTCATACGTGCATGTCATCGATGCCCGCGCTGCCGCCTACGGCTATGGTGGCAAAACGCAGGAATACCGCTACCACCAAGGGTGACAAGCGCATATCAGCGCTGCGACGTGGCCAGCTTCACCGCCAGCCCCACAAACACCACGGCTGTGATCTTGTTGAGCCAGAACTGCGCCCGGGGTGAGCGCAGCAGCAGATTGCCAAAGACGCCGGAGAACAGCGCAATGGCGCCGAACACCAGAAACGCCGCCAGTATGAACACCGCGCCAAAGACAAAGATCTGCGGACCGACCGGGCCGATGGCGGGGTCGGCAAACTGCGGCAAAAAGGCCAGAAAGAAGATCAGCACCTTGGGATTGGTGAGGTTCATCACCACACCACGGCGCACCATGGCCAGCAACTCTTTACTACTGATTTCATAGCTATTGGCACTCTCTGCGCTTGCGCCATTGCCTGATTTCTCTGCAGAAACAGGCGCCCGCCACGCCCCCCAGGCCAGGTAGGCCAGATAGGCTGCGCCGCACCACTTGAGCACGGTGAACGCAATGCTGGAGGCGGCAAACACCGCCGCCAGCCCCAGCGCCACCGCCGTGGTGTGCACAACCACCCCCAGGCACAGGCCCACCACCACGGCGATGCCTACACGCCAGCCACGCTGCACCGATTGCATCAGCACAAACAGGTTGTCGGGCCCCGGCGACAAGGCCAGCAGCACCGCAACACCAAAAAAAGCAACCAGGGACTGAAGGGTAGGCATAGAAAGGTATCCAGGCGACTCACAGACAAAGGCAGAAACCGGCACATTATGGCTTGCCGCCTGCCAGTTGCCATCTGGCCCCACTTACGCGCGCGACAGCGGGGCGGTCACGATCCAGCCTTCCAGCGGGTCCGCGCCCGTAGGCAGACCGTAGAGCGCATCGCCCTGCAGATGACGGCTCAGGCCCCAGGCGGCCTGCAGCATGCAGATGGCGGCATCCAGGTGATCGCCGCTTGCGTCCTGCAACATGCATTCCTGCTGCGACGCACTGGCACTCAGGCGCAGCTGCAACGAATGATCGCCTTGCAGCAGGGCCGCCAGGCAATCCTGCCGCGCAGCAGCGCGTTCAGGCGTCTGGCGTTGCCTGTCATCACTTTTGTAGCTGCGACGGCCGATCAGCTCACGGGCCAGCAAGCCGGGATAGGCTTCCAGCGCGGCCTTGCGGCTCTTGCGCCGAAGCAGGCCTGGAAAATCGGCTCCCGCGGCAAGAAGGCGCGGCACACCGGCATGCAGCATGTAAGCCACAGGCGGGTTGACCCATTTCATCGACGGGCTGGAGCCCGCCGGGCCATCGGTAGCGCGGTGCGCAAACTTGCCGCCAACGGGCCGCCCGGCGCAAAAGACCTTGAACTGCTCACGAATCAGGGCGCGATCCAGGCCTGCATAGTGTTGCATGCAGGCTTGCCAATCGGTAGGCCAGCCCAGTTGCTCCACCAGTTCGCGCGGCAGCGCAAACGGCAAATCAAAGCCGCCCACCCAGGCGATGTCCTGCGCGAGAAAATCGCTCCACGCATCCAACGTGGCAAAACACGCAAAGCCTTGCAGCTGTACGCTGCGGCTGGCCGCATCCCAAGCACCATACGCCTGCACAATGGGTTTTCGCCTGCCGGGGCTGCTGCTGAAATCGCAGCCCAGCACCAGGGGATGCGCAGATGGCATGGCAGGCCGCGCCATCGCTCAGCCCAGCCCCAGCGCCGTCACGCCCACTGCAATCAGTACGGCCCCGGCAATACGCAAGGCGCGGTCCCCTTCACCCAGCAGCTTGCCGCCGATCAAGGCGGCAAACAGCATCGACACCTCACGCGCCGGTGCCACGTGCGAGATGGGCGCGCTTTGCACAGCGTACAGCACCAGCACATAGGCGATCGGGCTGAAGATGGCAACCACCAGCGCGTATTTCCACTGCAGTTGCCACAGGCGCCAGGTTTCCGCCCGGTTGCGCAGGCCCAGCGGCGCCAGCACCACGCAGCGCAGCAGGTTGCCCATGTAATCGAGCAGAATCGGCGACATCAGCAGCACCTTGACGGCATAGCTGTCCACCACCGTGTAGGCGGCAATGAAGACACCCGTCAGCAAGCCGTAGTACAGGCCTTTGATGGTGCGCTCACGCTTTTCGCCACTGCCGCCCTGGGTGGCCGTGCGCAACATGGCCGGGCCGCCTGCAATCAGAAACACGCCCGCCACCACGCCGGCAATACCCAAGGCCCCCATTGCTGACAGGTGCTCGCCCAGAAACAGCACCGCCACCAATGACGACAGCAGGGGCCCGCTGCCGCGCGCCAGCGGGTACACCACCGTAAGATCGGCCACACGATAACCGCGCAGCAAAATGATGAAATAAAACACATGCAGCAGCGCACTGGCCGCTACAAAGCCCCACTCCGCCCAACCCCACTGCGGCACCACCTCGCGGCCCAGCCACCAGCCCAGCGGCAGCCAGACGATGGCATTGAGCACCGAGGTGAACAGCGAAAAGCGGGCATCGCCGCCGGCCTTCTTGGCAACGATGTTCCAGAACGCATGGATGACGCCCGCAACAATGATCAGCGCAAACGCGTAGAGCGTCATGTCCCCTCTTTGCTCAAAAAATGGCTTCTGTGCCGCACAGGGTCAGAAACCGCGGCGCTTCGAAGCAAGCACCGCACTGCGGCACGGGCAAAAAAACCGCCCGGCAAAGGCCGGGCAGTTGGTGATGGTGGATGGAGGACTTCAGTTACCTGCACGCTGCGGAATCAACGAGAGAAATTCACGCCGCAGGTTGGGGTTGGTCAGAAACTCGCCACGCATCACGGAGTTGAGCATCTTCGAGTCCATTTCGCGCACGCCGCGCCAGGACATGCAGAAATGCGAGGCCTCCAGCACCACGGCCAGGCCATCGGGTTGGGTCTTGTTCATGATCAGGTCCGCCAGTTGCACGATGGCTTCTTCCTGGATCTGCGGACGACCCAGCACCCAGTCCACCAGGCGCGCATACTTCGACAAGCCGATCACATTGGTGTTCTTGTTGGGCAGCACGCCAATCCATACCTTGCCGATGACCGGGCACAGGTGGTGGCTGCAGGCGCTGCGCACAGTGATGGGGCCCACGATCATCAACTCGTTCAGGTGCTCGGCATTGGGGAATGCCGTCACCTCGGGTTGCGGCACATAGCGGCCCTTGAACACCTCGTTGATGTACATCTTGGCCACGCGGCGCGCTGTGTTGCGGGTGTTGTGGTCGTCTTCGGTATTGATGACCAGGCTGTCGAGCACGCCCTGCATCTTGTGCTCCACCTCGTCCAGCAGCTTTTCCAGCTCGCCGGGTTCGATGAAATCCGCGATGTTGTCGTTGGCATGGAAGCGCTGCTGGGCCGCCACTATCCGCTCGCGGATCTTGACGGACACCGGTGTGCCTTCTGCGCTGGCAGGTGCTTTTTTCGGATCGGATAGTTCGGTAAACATAGCAGGCATGGTACCAGCGAAATCTGTCCTCATGGGTATTGGTGTTTATCGCCCGCTGCGCTTATGTGATGCGCGCAAGAAGCTATATTTTTTATAGCAAACCATTCTGGAGCGCTGCCGGTCTTCGTCTGGCAGCATGTGCCCCTCCCGGAGCGATCCCTCTCTCCCATGGCCCACCGCTTGCAGCAAAGCGGCGCTGGCAGCGAATGCCCGCGCATCCGGCCCTCCGTCAATCCCGCAGGCGGAACTCTGCAATCAGCGGCAGGTGATCGGACATGCGCCACCAGATGCGCCCGCGCGGAACAAACAGGCCGCAGGGCGTCAGGCCCCGCGCGTAAACATGGTCGAGCTGCACCACCGGCAGGCGCGAGGGATAAGTCATCAGCGGTTGCTCGTCGTACTCGAACAGCCCGAACCCGGCGAGCATGGACTTGACCTGGAACCCCCAGTCGTTGAAATCGCCCGCCACCACCACCGGCTCGTCGTCCGGTACGTATTCGTTGATGAACTGCTGAATCTGCGCCGTCTGGCGCAAGCGGCTGCCATGCACCAGACCCAGGTGTACCACCACTGCATGGACACGGCGCCCGGCAATCTGCATGGCGGCATGCAGCAGGCCGCGCTGCTCGAAGCGGTGGTCCGAGATATCGCGGTGGTGCGTCTCCAGGATCGGCCAGCGCGTGAGCAATGCATTGCCGTGCTCACCCCACTTGGTCTGCGCATTGGTGTAGTAGGCAGCGGTGTAGCCCAGCGGCGTCAGAAAGTCAGCCTGCGTCTGCTCAGGCCAGTTGTCAAAAAAACCGGCTTCCTTGCGATTGTCCTTGCGCACCTCCTGCAGGCAGACGATGTCGGCATCCATTTGCTCCACGGCGAGCCCCAGGTTGTGGATCTCCAGCCTGCGTATCGGCCCCAGCCCTTGCACACCCTTGTGGATGTTGTAGGTGGCCACGCGCAGAATCGGATGTTCGTCGTCAAGTTCGGTCATGGATGCAGGAACCTTGGCAGCCACAAAATGGCTTCGCTGTTCGATATGGAATAGCAACGCTCTGCCGCCTCTCGCCAATCATGCCACGCATAGGCGCTGTGCTCTCGCGGGCTGAGGGTGATGTTGGTGTAGGACGGCACCTGCAGGCTGAGTACGTGCTCGGTGTTCATGCGGATCCCGGGCGCATAGCGGTGCAGCCACTGTGGATAGATGGGGTAGATGTTCTCCAGGTTCCAGTCGCGCAGGGTGCAATCGGGGTGATGGGCATCAATCCCCGTTTCTTCGCCCACCTCCCGGATCGCGGTCTGCACCCAGGTTTCATCTTCCGCATCCTTGCTGCCCGTCACAGGTTGCCAGTAATCGACTCCGGCCATGCTGCCCACACGGCGCAGCAGCAATACCTGCAAGTCAGCCGTATGGATGATGACCAGTACAGATTGCGGAATTTTGAAAGGCTTGGAATTCACAATGGTGGGGCGCGGGAAAAATCACAACAAGGCAGTTGCAGCGGCCTGCATCCTATAAAAAAGAATAGCATTCAGCGCTTATCCACTGAGCGCGAATCGCCTTTTTTTCCAGAACTTGCATGGCCATTGGCACCCACCGTCGCCACCGGAGGCGGCAGATCCTTGGCCTGCAACAGGCGCACCTGCTGCACCAACTGGTTGTGGGCATGGAGGAATGCCGCCGCAATGACCTTGCCTTCGTTCGTATTGCTCCAGCCAGCGCCAGCGCCACCTCCCAGCTTGCCCAATACCACGCCCCCCACACCCAGATCGGTGGCGCGGGCCGAACCCGTCGCCGCAGCGACCTGCTCCGTGGTTTCGTTGTCGGTAAGAAAGAGCGCCGTCTGCGCTTCCTTGAGCTTGACCTGCTCTGCCACACCAGCCAGCCCCGCAATGTCGCGCAACATGGGAATCATCGCAATGATGCCAGCGAGACCGCGCCCCGCATCCTGCTCGCTGAAAGTGAGGTTGGGCACCATGGTGTACTGCGCTTCGTAGCCTTTGCGCTTTTCCACCGTGCCATTGGGGCGCAGAACACCTGCATCCTGCAGTTCGCCCTCGCGGATCGTGCCCTGCAGGCCGCCCGCGCGGTCCACCACGCGAAAACAGCCGCTTTGCTGCATCAACAGGCGCACCAGTGGCACCGGCGTGGGTGGCAGGTTGGCAGCGCTGGGCATCACATAGCCGCGCGGATTCTCCAGCAAGGCCACAGTGGCAATCGGCGCATCGCAGCGCTCCAGGCTGGCATGGGCATTCTGCCCGCCAGCAGGCCCGGCGGAGCCCGATATCTCCGACCCGCCCTTGCCCAACTCGGTCTTCTTTTCGCCGCAGGCGGCCAGCGCCAGTGCCGCAGCAATGGCAATTACCGCCCGTACCGTGCCTGCCTTGGTGTAGTGCATGCCTCGCCTCTCCAGATCATGAGCCCGCAAGCATAAAGCCTTGCTTTCAATGCAAAACGCCAAAACCTTGCGGCTTTGGCGTTTTATCGTTGCCAGATGCATCAGCCCCAAAAGCCGATGCCGGGCCAGTGCTTACTGGGCAGCGACCGCATTGCGCAGCTTGATGTGCAGCTCGCGCAACTGCTTTTCGTCCACGGCCGAAGGCGCCTGCGTCAGCAAATCCTGGGCGCGCTGGGTCTTGGGGAAAGCAATCACGTCGCGGATGGACTCGGAGCCCGTCATCAGCGTGATGAGACGGTCCAGGCCGAACGCCAGGCCACCGTGCGGAGGCGCGCCGTACTGCAGCGCATCCAGCAGGTAGCCGAACTTGGCACGTTGCTGCTCAGGGGTGATGTTCAGGGCATCAAACACCTTGGCCTGCACGTCGGCACGGTGGATACGCACCGAGCCGCCGCCCAGCTCCCAGCCATTCAGAACCATGTCGTAGGCCTTGGCGATGCACTTGCCGGGTTCGGTGGCCATGAGTTCTGCGTGACCGTCCTTGGGGCTGGTGAAGGGGTGGTGCACAGCGGCCCAGCGGTCGTTTTCCTCGTCGTATTCGAACATCGGGAAATCCACCACCCACAGTGGTGCCCACTTGTTCTCGAACAGGCCGCCGGCCTTGCCGAAATCGCTGTGGCCGATCTTGATGCGCAACGCGCCGATGGCGTCGTTGACGATCTTTTCCTTGTCTGCACCGAAGAAGATCAGGTCGCCATCCTGAGCGCCAGTGCGCTTGAGAATCTCAGCAATAGCTGCATCGTGGATGTTCTTGACGATGGGCGACTGCAGGCCATCACGGCCTTTGGCCAGTTCGTTGACCTTGATGTAGGCCAAGCCCTTGGCGCCGTAGATCTTGACGAACTCGGTATAACCGTCGATTTCACCGCGCGAGAGGCCGCCCTGCTCGCGGGCGCCTCCAGGAACGCGCAGGCCCACCACACGGCCGCCCTTCATGTTGGCCGCGCCGGAGAACACCTTGAAGTCCACATCCTTCATGACATCAGTCAATTCGGTGAACTCCAGCTTGACGCGCAGATCCGGTTTGTCCGAACCAAAGCGGTACGCCGCGTCCTGGTAGGTCATCATCGGGAATTCGCCCAGATCCACGCCCAGCTGGGTCTGGAACACTTCCTTGATCATGCGCTCGAAGATCGCGCGGATCTCTTCCTCGTTCAGGAACGAGGTTTCGCAGTCGATCTGCGTGAACTCGGGCTGGCGGTCGGCGCGCAGGTCTTCGTCACGGAAGCACTTGGTGATCTGGTAATAGCGGTCGTAGCCGGCCACCATCAGCATCTGCTTGTACAGCTGGGGCGATTGCGGCAGTGCGTAGAACTCGCCGTCGTGCACGCGCGAAGGCACCAGATAGTCGCGAGCGCCTTCTGGCGTGGACTTGCCCAGCATCGGGGTTTCGATGTCGATGAAGCCTTCCTTGTCAAGGAAGTTGCGCACCTGGATCGCGGTCTTGTAGCGCAGCATCATGTTGCGCTGCATGACCGGGCGGCGCAGGTCCAGCACGCGGTTGGTAAGGCGCACGGTTTCCGACAGGTTGTCGTCATCGAGCTGGAACGGAGGCGTGACCGAGGCGTTGAGCACATTCAGCTCGTGGCACAGCACTTCGATCTTACCGCTCTTGATGGAATCATTGGTCGTGCCTTCCGGACGGGCACGCACCACACCCTTGACCTGCACGCAGAATTCGTTGCGCACGCCTTCAGCGGTCTTGAACATGTCGGCGCGGTCAGGATCGCAGACCACCTGCACATAGCCTTCGCGGTCACGCAGGTCAATAAAGATCACACCACCGTGGTCGCGACGGCGGTTTACCCAGCCGCACAGCGTTACGGTTTCGCCCATCTGGGCCTCGGTCACCAGACCGCAGTATTGCGAACGCATTGCCATAGCCAATCTTCCTGCGCCTTGTGGGCGCTCTAGTCCTTTAGTTTTTGGAGATCGAGGGACGCTGCTCCGGAGGAGCCACCACACCCATCGACACGATGTATTTGAGCGCGGCGTCCACGCTCATATTCAGTTCCACACAGTCGCTTTTGCGCACCATCACCAGATAACCGCCCGTGGGGTTGGGGGTGGTGGGCACATACACGCTGACAAATTCTTCCTGCGCACCCACTGCGACCAGATGATCAGCCAGCTCGCCGCCGGGCGCGCCCGTCACGAAACCGATGGTCCACATGCCGGAATGCGGCCATTGCACCATGACGGCGGTACGGAATGCATTGCCGCTTTCGGAAAACAGGGTGTCGGACACCTGTTTGACGCTGGAATAGATCGAGCGCACCACCGGTATGCGGCTGACCAGGGCATCCCCCCAGCTCACCAGCTTGCGGCCAACGAAATTGCTGGCCGTGCCCCCCACCAGCAGCAGGATCGCCAGGGTGAGCACCACGCCGAAACCCGGCACATGGTAGCCCAGTACCTTGTCTGGCTGCCAGCTCTCCGGCAGGATCTGCAGGGTCTGGTCGAGCGTGCCGACGATCCAGCCGAGCACCCAGACCGTGATCACGCCGGGCACAACGACCAGCAATCCGGTCAGCAGCCATTTGCGCAGTGCAGCCATGGGTGGTGGGAATCCTTATGCAGCAGAGCTGGTTGAGGTTGCGGGTGCCGCAGCAGGCGCGGGGGCGGGTGCAGGCGCTGCAGCGGGTGCAGCCTTGCTGTCGCTGGACGAGCTTGCTCCGCCCGCGTCCGAACTGGATTTCTTACCGCTGAAATCGGTGGCGTACCAGCCGGTGCCCTTGAGCTGGAAGCCCGGCGCAGTCAGCTGCTTGGAAAAGCTCGCTTGCTTGCATTCGGGACATTCGGTCAGCGGCGCATCCGATATTTTTTGCAAAACATCCTTGGCAAATCCGCAGGCACTGCACTTGTAGGCGTAAATAGGCATCGCGCAAAGTCAGAAAACGAAGAGAAACCCTTGATTATAGGCTGGCTTGCACAAACCAGCCCGGGCCGCCGGGCCTTTCGGGATTCGCAGGCATGGATTGAAAAATGATAGCTGACAGCGCCTGTTGCTATTGAAGTTCATATCAAAAATGACATGAAGGCCAATAAATATAGGCGCAGGCAGCTCTCATTTTTATAGAAACCGCCCTGCTTCAGCGCGCCATGGCCCCTGCGGGCGCGGCGTCCGGCTCAAACGGAATCACATCCGTCTTCTGGTTGGGGACCCACTGTGGTGCAAGCGAGCCTGCCACCATGCCGGCAAAAGCGGACAGCACACCGGCCAGCTGCGCCGGAAAAGCGCTGCCCCAGGCCATGTTGAGGCCCGCCAGCCACACGCCGATGCCCAGAAACACCGCCAGCAGGGCGCCTTGCGTGGTCGCACGCTTCCAGTACAAACCCATGGTGAGCGGCACAAACGCCCCCACCAACGGCACCTGGTAAGCGCCGGACACCAACTCATAGATCGGCGTGCCTTCCATCTTGATCGAGTACGCCAGGACACAGGCGCTGAACACCAGCACGCTGATGCGCATGGTGCGCAGGTTGTCATGATCACTCACATGGGGGCGGAACTGGCGCCAGATGTTCTCGGTAAAGGTGACGCTGGGCGCCAGCAGCGTGGCCGATGCACAGGATTTGATGGCCGACAGCAGTGCGCCGAAGAACAGGATCTGCATGATGAACGGCATCTTCTCCATCACCAGGGTGGGCAGCACCTTCTGCGGATCTTCCTTGAGCAGGCTCGCCGTTGCCTCGGGCATGATGATGAGCGCACTGGCCACCAGGAACATGGGCACAAAGGCAAACAGGATATAGGCAGAGCCACCGATCACCGTGCCGCGCACGGCCGATTTCTCGCTGTTGGCCGACATCACGCGCTGGAACACGTCCTGCTGCGGAATCGAGCCCAGCATCATCGTGATGGCTGCGGCAAAGAAAAACACGATGTCATGCCAGG
Source organism: Comamonas sp. 4034 (assembly GCF_050434545.1). Taxonomy (NCBI): domain Bacteria; kingdom Pseudomonadati; phylum Pseudomonadota; class Betaproteobacteria; order Burkholderiales; family Comamonadaceae; genus Comamonas; species Comamonas sp. 4034. The sequence continues at coordinate 34,856 of NZ_JBNDIT010000024.1, forward strand.
TCGGCTCGGGCCAGAACTGGAACAGGTCACGGCTGGTGGCCAGATCGATGACCTTGCCGGCGCCACCCGCCATGTCGGAAGCAAAGAATGCCAGCACCATCAGGCCGACCACCAGGATGATCATCTGCACGAAATCAGTCACTGCCACCGACCACATGCCGCCAAACAGCGTGTAGGCCAGGATCGAAACCACGCCGATCACCATGCCCATCGAGGTGCTGATTGCGCCATGCGAGAGCAGGTTGAACACCAGCCCCAGTGCCGTGACCTGCGCCGACACCCAGCCCAGATAGCTGAGCATGATGATGAGCGAGCAGATGATCTCCACCGACCGGCCGTAGCGCTTGCGGTAGTAATCGCTGATGGTCAGCAGGTTCATGCGGTAGAGCTTGGCGGCAAAGAACAGGCCCACCAGAATCAGGCAGGTGCCCGCGCCAAACGGGTCTTCCACCACATTGCGCAGGCCGCCTTCGATGAACTTGGCGGGCACGCCCAGCACGATCTCCGAGCCAAACCAGGTGGCAAACGTGGTCGTGATGATCATGAACAGGGGCAGATGGCGCCCTGCGACTGCAAAATCCGCCGTGTTCTTGACCCGTTTGGCGGCCCACAGGCCCACGCCAATGGTTACAAAAAGGTAGGCAATCACCATGTAGAGCAGCACGTTGTCACTCCTGCAAAGCGTAAAAGGTCAAAAGATACGAACGCGAATCAGGAGCTGCAGCACCACCAGCCCCAGGACAAAACCGATACCGCCACTGACAATGATCTGCAGCAGCTTGTTGGTCAGCTTTTGCTGCGCCAGCAGTTCCTTGAGAGTCTCGTCGTTGTCGCGCCCCTGTTGCGACAGGTACTGGTGCACCAGGCGCGGCATGTCCGGCAGCAGCTTGGCATAGCGCGGCGCCTGGCTTTTCAGCTCACGCCACAGGCGCTGCGGCCCCATCTGGTCGAGCATCCACTTTTCAAGGAAAGGCTTGGCCGTGCTCCACAGGTCCAGATCCGGATCCAACTGTCGGCCCAGGCCTTCAATGTTGAGCAAGGTTTTTTGCAGCAGCACGAGCTGCGGCTGAATCTCGACATGGAAGCGCCGCGAAGTCTGGAACAAACGCATCAGCACCATGCCCAGCGAAATCTCCTTGAGCGGGCGGTCGAAGTACGGCTCGCACACTGCACGGATCGCCGCTTCCAGCTCGTCGACCCGCGTGTCGGGCGGCACCCAGCCGCTTTCGATGTGCAGCTCTGCAACACGCTTGTAATCACGGCGGAAGAAGGCCGTGAAGTTCTGCGCCAGGTATTCCTTGTCGAACTCCGTCAAGGTGCCGACGATGCCGAAATCCAGCGAGATATAGCGGCCAAAGCTCTCGGGCTCCAGGCTCACCTGGATATTGCCCGGGTGCATGTCGGCGTGGAAAAAGCCGTCGCGAAACACCTGGGTGAAGAAGATGGTCACGCCGTCACGCGCCAGTTTTGGGATATCGACGCCTGCGGCACGCAAGGTTTCAACCTGGTTGATGGGCACGCCATTCATGCGCTCCATCACCATCACCTCCTGGTGGCAGAAATCCCAGAACACCTCGGGAATCAACACCAGATCGAGCCCTTCCATGTTGCGGCGCAACTGGGCGGCGTTCGATGCCTCGCGCATCAGATCGAGTTCGTCGTGCAGGTAGGTATCAAACTCTGCCACCACCTGACGCGGCTTGAGGCGCTTGCCGTCGGCAGAGAATTTCTCCACCAGCTCAGCCATGGTGCGCATCAGGGCCAGATCGCTGTCGATCACCGGCAGCATGCCCGGCCGCAGCACCTTCACGGCCACATCGCGCAGCTCGCCAGCGCGGGTGCGGATGGTGGCAAAGTGCACCTGGGCTATGGATGCGCTCGCAACTGGTTTTTCATCAAAGCTGACGAACACCTCGGCAATCGGCTTGCGGAACGCCCGCTCGATGGTCTCGACCGCGATGCGCGGATCGAACGAGGGCACGCGGTCCTGCAACAGCGACAGCTCTTCGGCAATATCAGGGGGCAGCAGATCGCGCCGGGTCGAGAGCACCTGCCCGAACTTGACGAAGATGGGTCCGAGCTGCTCCAGCGCTTCGCGCAGGCGCTGGCCGCGCGGCTGCGTCCACTTGCGGCCCAGGCGCAGCACACGGGTGATGCCCTTGAGCCATGGGTGGCTGAAGCTGGAGAGCACCATGTCGTCCAGCCCATAGCGCCACACCACCCACAGGATGGCAAAGCCACGGAAAAAACGCTTCATGAGGGCTGGCGCTCGCTGGGAGAATCGGTGCCTGTGCCGTAACCTGGGGGCGTGGGCGGCGCCGGTGGTTGCGCCTGCTGGCCCGAGCGGCTGCCGCCAAAGCGGTCTGCCGTGCGCACCCCCATGTTGACGAACTGACGCAACGCCACTGCAATGCGCTGACCAAAGGAAGCCAGCCAGTGCGCGGGTGTATCGCCCACAATGCGCGCCAGGTCTTCCTCGACGTCCCAGCGGACATGGTCGACCAGCCACTGAATCTCGGCGGCGAACTGCACGTCGCCGTCAATACGGATGGCGGGCTTTTCGCCCTGCAGCACATCACGTGCCAGCGCGAGTGGTGATTCATCGACCACATGCACGCGCAGATCAGGCGTTGCGCCCGGCTCGGCCAAGTCCAGCAGACCGGCAGGCGTGATCTGCAGCGCCAATTGAATGCTGCGCCACTGCACCTGAACCACTCGCCCACTTTGGCGCGTGAGGCGCTCCATGGCGATGCTTTCCTGCATCAGCACATGGTTCAGGAACAGCACCACACGGTGTTGCACCTCGGACACCAGCCACTGCGGTGGTTGTGCCGAATCCAGAATGCGTGCAAAAATGCCGCCCGGAAAAGAAAAAGGGGACTGTGTTGCCATAGTCCCTAATTATTCCCCAACTCGATCGCCCATGCCTCCGATTAACAGGCATGGCGATGGAGTTTTATGACACCGCGCCAAGAACGTGTTTGCAATCTCTACGCATCCGCGTTGGAGTGCAATCGGGATGAGTTCGAAGCGATGGGCCGCAGCTTGCACCGGGGTGCAAGCAAGGGACAGCGCACAGAAATCGCCCGATTTCACTCCAACCCGGAGGGACAGTGGCCTTGCGGGCGGTCTGCGTTGTTGCAAATCCTCGCAATAGCATGGCTATTGCTCCGGTATTGCGCCTAGCATCCCATCCCGCAAAGCCACTGTCGCGGCGCGAGGAGATCGCAACCACGTTCTTACTGCAGTGCTTGCAGACCGGCGACCAGCCAGCCGCTGGATCCGTCCTTCGGCTTGGTCATGTTCCACACTTCGCGGAAGGGGCTGGGGCCCGCATTCGCCTCTTCGCGGATCATGCCGGAGAACTCGACGCTGGCCATGTAGGCATTGCCCAGGTCCTCGATACCCAGCAATTGGGCTTCAAGCATCACGACATCGGTCTGGTTGGGCTGCACGCCTTCGCGGTGCTGCTCGCGGTCCTGCAACTGCCCCTTGACTTCCGTCAACATGGTATCGGTCATCATCGAGCGCAGGGTCTGAACATCACCACGGTCCCAGGCGGCCTGCAAGGTCACGAAATTGCGCTTGGCCGCATCCAGAAAGCCCTGGGTATCAAAGCCTTCGGGCACGCCCCAGTTCTGCGAGCCACCCAGGGCCGAGCCGATCATGCTGCCGCCTGCGGCCGCAGCTACGGGCGCCGCGCCTTGCTCCCAAGGACGGGCGGATGCATCATTGCCCACTTTCTCTGGGTTGTACTGGCGCGCCACGGGAGCCGATTCGGGCGCCTGAGGCGTGGCATTGCCTGCGCCCTGGAAGGCGAAAGGCGAGTTGCCGGCGGGCGCTGCCGCACCGCTCTTCTTGCGCATGATGAAGCCGACAATCGCCAGCACCGCCATGATGGCCAGGCCTACCAGCAGCATGTTGGCAAACGCTTCACCGAAGCCCAGGCTATGTGCCAGCCAGGCCAGGCCCAGACCGGCGGCCAAGCCACCCAGCATGGCGCCCCAAGGTTTCTTGGGTGCAGCCTGTGGGGCTGCATTCGGGGTTGCGGGGCGCTGTGCCTGCTGGGCAGGCGCGGCCTGGCTGGGCGCCTGGGAAGGCGTTGCCTGGCGTTGCGTCACATTGCTCGATTGCTGCCCCACGGACTTGCCGCCTCCCATGCGTTTGGCATCGGCATCCACATGCACAAATGCCAGCAGAACCACCAGGGCGACTGACCATAGTTTCATCATATTTGCTCCATTCTTTTAACGGCCCACGCACCCCTCGGTGTCGGCCTGTTTGCTGTTACGCCCCTTACCTGCATGGTCGGCTTGTTGTGTTGTAGTGCGCCAGACGCTGGGCCGCGTCCGTCTTTTCAACCTGCCATGCGATTCAAATCATCAGCACTTGATGCCCACATGCAACGCGGTGATGCCCGCCGTCATGTTGTGGTAGTCGACATGCCCAAAACCTGCCTGATGCATCATGGCCTTCAACTCCTTCTGGCCAGGGTGCATGCGAATCGATTCAGCCAGATAGCGGTAGCTGTCCGCGTCACCCGCCACCATCTGCCCGATACGTGGGAGCACCTGGAAGGAATACAAGTCGTACGCCTTCTCCAGCGGCTTGGCCACCTTGGAAAACTCCAGCACCAGCAGCTTGCCGCGCGGCTTGAGCACGCGGTTCATTTCCTTGAGGGCCACATCCTTGTGCGTCATGTTGCGCAGGCCGAAAGCCACGCTCACCACGTCAAAGTAGTTGTCGGGAAAAGGCAGCGCCTCGGCATCGCACACCATGGTGGGCAGATGAATGCCTTTGTCGATCAGGCGGTCACGCCCCACCCGCAGCATGGCTTCGTTGATGTCGGTGTGCACCACCTGGCCGCTCTTGCCCACCTTCTTTGCAAAGGCCAGAGACAGGTCGCCCGTACCGCCGGCGATATCCAGCGCGCGCTGGCCTTCCTTGAGGTTGGCGACCATCACGGTGTACTGCTTCCAGATGCGGTGCAGCCCACCGGACATCAGGTCGTTCATCACGTCGTACTTGCTCGCAACCGAATCGAACACGCCGCGCACTTTGCGCGCCTTGTCCTTTTCATCAACCGTCTCAAATCCAAAGTGGGTGGTACTCATAGTTCGAATGCTAGCAAGCTCTGCAACGCCTCTCCTGACAAACCCCGCCATATGGGCGGGTATGCAATCAAAGGCATTTGATGCCGCAGCTCAAGATCATCAAGCGCATGCAGCTATCAAATCAATAGCTTTATATACAAAATATTTCGTCTGATCCATGCAGCGCATGGCCTGCACAGCGCCCTGCCTCGGGCAGCGGCGCGCTTTTTCCGATCAATGGTGGTGGCCGCAGCTCCCGCCCGAAGCACCTGCCTTGGGCACCATGGGCTGGTCGCGGTCCACGCCGGCCGCCTGCAACTTGTCCAGATAACCCTGCCACAGCTCGCTCTGGCGCTCACCAAGTTCGTACAGGTACTGCCAGCTGTAGAGGCCGCTTTCGTGTCCGTCCGAGAAGATGGGCTTGATGGCGTAGTTGCCCACCGGCTCCACGGCAACGATGGTTACATCGCGCTTGCCGGTCTGCAGCACCTCCTGCCCAGGGCCGTGACCCTGCACCTCGGCAGAGGGCGAATACACACGCAGCAGCTCGAACGGCAGCTTGAATGCCGCTCCATCGGCGTACTGCACCTCCAGCACGCGCGAAGCGCCATGCACGGTCAGCGCGGTCGGTGTCGGGGTGTCGCGGTTCAAGCCAGCCATGGGGTTCCTTTGCAGATCCACAGCTCGCACTGCAGATAAAACAGCCTCTTGCGCACATCTGGCGCGCGCAATGCCATCAAAAACAATAGCAATTATGCCGCAACCAGACGCTCAAGCGCAGCAACCATGCGAGCCTCGGCGGCGGGCAGCTGCGCGGCCAGTTCAGCCTCTAGCGCAGTGTTGCGCTCGCGCTGCACCGCAGCCCACACCGAGCCCGGAAAGTGGCTGTCGTCGCTGTAGCGGGCAATCACATGCCAATGCAAATGCGGCACCATATTGCCCAGCGCCGCCACATTGATCTTGCGTGGTGCGGGGGTCATCGCACGCAGTGCCAGCTCCACGGCCACGACGGCATCCATGCACCATTGGCGCTGATCGGCAGGCAGATCGGAGAACTCTGCCACATGCGCAGCCCAGACCACACGATAAAAAGCAGGAAAACCCGCTTCTTCCGCATGGATGACACGCAAGGCGCCGCCCGCACGAGCGCCCTGCCATACTAGGCGGCCGCCTGTGCCGTGGCACAGCGGGCAACCGGGGTTCGGTTCGATGGCAGGGTTCGTCATACCAGCACCCGCTCGATGCCGCCGTTATTGGCGCGCTGCACGTATTCGGGCATCCAGTTTTCACCCAGGATCTCGCGCGCCATCTCGACGACGATGTAGTCAGCCTCCAGCAGGCCGTTCTGCAGATCGTCCTGGTAGCGGTTCAAACCCTGCAAGCAGCTCGGGCAGCTGGTCAGAATCTTGACGTTGTCCTTGGCGTCCACCTGGCCTGCGTCGCGCAACTGGGCTTCGCCCTTGCGGATTTCCTCGGTCTTGCGGAAGCGGATCTGGGTCGAAATATCGGGGCGGGTCACGCCCAGCGTGCCCGATTCTCCGCAGCAGCGCTCGCTCTTCAGCACGTTGTCACCCACCAGCGCCTTCACGGTTTTCATCGGGTCCTGCTGCTTCATCGGTGTATGGCAGGGGTCGTGGTACAGGTATGCACTCTTGCCCTGCAAGGTCACACCCTTTTCCAGCAGGTATTCATGGATGTCGATGATGCGGCAGCCCGGGAAGATCTTGTCGAACTGGTAGCCCTGCAGCTGGTCGTAGCAGGTACCGCAACTCACCACCACGGTCTTGATGTCCAGGTAGTTCAGCGTGGTTGCCACGCGGTGGAACAGCACCCGGTTGTCGGTGATCATCTTCTCGGCCTTGTCGAACTGACCGCTGCCGCGCTGTGGATAACCGCAGCACAGGTAACCCGGCGGCAGCACGGTCTGCACACCGGCATGCCACAGCATGGCCTGCGTGGCAAGGCCCACCTGGCTGAACAGGCGCTCCGAGCCGCAACCAGGGAAGTAGAACACCGCCTCGGTTTCCGAATTGGTGGTTTTCGGGTCGCGGATGATGGGCACGTAATCCTTGTTCTCGATATCAAGCAAGGCGCGCGCCGTCTGCTTGGGCAAGCCGCCAGGCAGTTTCTTGTTGACGAAGTGGATCACCTGCTCCTTGATCGGCGCAGTACCCACGCTCGCTGGCGGGTGCGCGGTCTGGCGCCTGCCCAGGCCCTTGAGCACATCAACGGCCAGCCGCTGGGCCTTGAAGCCCACGCCCACCATGGTCTTGCGCAGCAGCTTGATGGTGTCGGGATTGGTGGCATTGAGCATGGCCATCGCCACCTTGTTGCCGGGGCGGAAGCTCTTCTTGCCCATCTGGCGCAGCAGGTTGCGCATGTTCATGGTCACGTCGCCAAAGTCGATCTTGACCGGGCATGGCGTGGCGCACTTGTGGCAGACCGTGCAGTGGTCCGACACGTCCTCAAACTCCTGCCAATGGCGGATGGACACCCCACGGCGCGTCTGCTCCTCGTAGAGGAATGCCTCCACCAGCAGCGATGTCGCCAAAATCTTGTTGCGTGGCGAATACAGCAGATTGGCGCGCGGCACATGGGTGGCGCACACCGGCTTGCATTTGCCGCAGCGCAGGCAGTCCTTGACCGAATCTGCAATCGCGCCAATATGGCTTTGCTGCATGATGAGCGATTCATGCCCCATCAGGCCAAACGACGGCGTGTAGGCATTGGTCAGATCGGCATACATCAGCGATTTGCGCGATTTGTCGCCTTCGTGCGTCTGCTCCAGCAGCAGGCGGCGCTCCTCGGCCCGCAGCAGTTTGCCCTTGTTGAAGTGGCCGTGCGGGTCGATCTTGGCCTTGTATTCGGCAAAGGGTCGCAGCTCATCGTCGCTCAGGAACTCCAGCTTGGTGATGCCAATGCCATGCTCGCCCGAGATCACCCCACCCAGGCTGCGAGCCAGGGTCATGATGCGCGCCACTGCCGCGTGAGCCGTGGTGAGCATCTCGTAGTCATCACTGTTGACGGGCAGGTTGGTGTGCACATTGCCATCCCCCGCGTGCATGTGCAGCGCCACGAACACGCGGCCCTTGAGCACGCGCTGGTGGATGGCAACCACCTCGTCCATGATCGGCTGGTAGGCCGAGCCGGTGAAGATCGCAGCCAGCGGCGCGCGCAGATCGGCTTTCCAGCTCGCGCGCAGGGTATGGTCCTGCAGCAGGCGGAACTGGCCTTCCACGTTGTTCAGCCAGCCCTGCCAGCGTCCACGCACCTCAGTCACCAGCGACAGGGCCTGCGCCACGCGGTCTTCCAGCAGTTCTGCGGACGGAATCTCGCTCGCGTCGTCCTGCTTGCCCAACGGCAATTGGCCATTGGCAAAAAAGGCGTGCAACTCGTCGCACAGCTTGATCTTGTTCTGCAGCGACAGCTCGATGTTGATGCGCTCGATGCCGTCGGTGTACTCGGCCATGCGCGGCAGCGGAATCACCACGTCTTCGTTGATCTTGAAGGCGTTGGTGTGGCGGCTGATAGCCGCCGTGCGCTTGCGGTCCAGCCAGAATTTCTTGCGCGCCTCGGGGCTGATGGCAATGAAGCCTTCGCCGCTGCGCGAATTGGCGATGCGCACCACCTCGCTCGTCACACGCGCCACATCATCGGGGTTGTCGCCCACGATGTCGCCAAACAGCACCATCTTGGGCAGGCCGCCGTGCTTCTTGCTCTTGGTGGCATAGCCAACCGCCTTCAGGTAGCGGTCATCCAGGTGTTCCAGGCCCGCCAGCAGCACACCCGAGCGCTTTTGCTCGGCGAACATATAGTCCTTGATCTCGACGATCGAAGGCACCGCATCCTTGGCATTGCCAAAAAACTCCAGGCACACCGTGCGGGTGTGTTCTGGCATGCGGTGCACCACCCAGCGCGCGCTGGTGATGAGGCCATCCGTGCCTTCCTTCTGCACGCCCGGCAGGCCCGAGAGGAACTTGTCGGTCACATCCTTGCCCAGGCCTTCCTTGCGGAACTTGTAGCCCGGAATGTCGAGCCGCTCCGTGCGCAGCAGCTTCTTGCCTTCGGCATCGAGGTACTTCAGCTCGAAGCTGGCCATCTCGGCATCGTGGATCTTGCCCAGGTTGTGGTCCAGGCGCGTCACCTCCAGCCACTGCGCATCAGGCGTCACCATGCGCCAGCTGGCCAGGTTGTCCAGCGCTGTCCCCCAGAGAACGGCCTTCTTGCCGCCCGCGTTCATGGCGATGTTGCCGCCAATGCACGATGCCTCGATCGATGTCGGGTCCACGGCAAACACAAAGCCGCCACGCTCGGCCGCATCGGCAACGCGCTGCGTCACCACCCCGGCCTGCGACCAGACCGTGGGCACCAAGTGATCCACACCGGGCAGAGACACCATCTCCACCTCGGTCATCTTTTCCAGCTTTTCGGTATTGATGACCGCGCTGCGCCAGGTCAGCGGAATCGCGCCGCCCGTATAGCCGGTGCCGCCGCCGCGCGGCACGATGGTCAGGCCCAGCTCGATACAGGCCCGAACAAGCCCGGCGATCTCTTCCTCGCCATCGGGCGTCAGCACCACAAAGGGGTATTCGACGCGCCAGTCAGTGGCATCGGTCACATGGCTCACGCGCGAGAGGCCATCGAACTTGATGTTGTCCTTGGCCGTAATGCGCCCCAGGGTGCGCTGCACCTTGCGGCGCAGCTCCGTGGCATCCTGCAGGGTTGTGTCGAATTCGGACACTGCAACCTGGGCGGCTTCAATCAACTGCCCCACCAGCGCATCGCGCGCAGCGTCTTCTGCGGGTGCGCGGCGTTTCTGCACCTCGGCCAGGCGGTGGTGCAAGGCTTCCACCAGTTGCTTGCGGCGGCCGGGGTTGTGCAGCAGGTCATCCTGCAGGTAGGGGTTGCGCTGCACCACCCAGATATCGCCCAGCACTTCATAGAGCATGCGGGCCGAGCGGCCCGTCTTGCGCTCCTGGCGCAGCTGGCCCAGCAGGTTCCATGCATCGAAACCCAACAGGCGAATCACGATTTCACGGTCGGAGAACGAGGTGTAGTTGTAGGGAATCTCGCGAAGACGGGCTGGCCCGTCGACCTGTGCTTGCAAGGTAGCCAGCGCAATCGGTGCATTCATGGATGAAACCTGTACGGGAGCGTGGGGCTCCCTGGGAGTTGGCAGTGGGGGCACCGATTTTATGACATGGGGCAATTACGCATGGCTCCAGCCCGCAAAAGCAGATACGTCGCTCCAGTTCTCCAAGATCAAAGCCTTTTTCCAGCACCAGGAATTTTCTCTATTTTTCTCATTTGATCGAATTTGAGCATTTAATCGGGGCGGGACATGCCTAACACAGATGTTTGACCCCCTTGTGTGACAGCCCCAACGATGGACTAGGCAAATTCCCGGGTGGTTACATTTTTTCTTTCAACCTAGAATACAGCCTGTCTTACAATCGTAACGTCTTGTATTTGTTGACGCTGTATGCCTGTACAACCGGGTTTCCCCAGTTGCTTCACCAACGGCGATATGCCACAACGTCACAGAACATTCACAAACGCCTCATACGATTCGTTTTTGAGCGTTTTTCATAACCCAGGAGCATTCATGCACTTCAAGCGTTTGGCCATCGCTGCCGGTATCGCAGCCACCACAAGCCTGTCCGCCCATGCAGTCACCGACATCCAATGGTGGCATTCCATGACCGCCGTGAACAATGAGTGGGTCAACGATCTGGCCAAGGAGTTCAATGAAAGCCAGAAGGAATACAAGATTGTTCCTACCTACAAGGGCGCCTACGACGAATCGATGACCGCTGCCATCGCGGCCTTCCGCTCGGGCAACGCGCCAGACATCCTGCAGGTGTTCGAAGTGGGCACCGCCACCATGATGGCCTCCAAGGGCGCCACCGTACCCGTGGGCAAGGTGATGGCCGACGCTGGCGTCACCTTCGACCCCAAGGCCTACATCCCTGCCGTGGCCGGTTACTACACCGCCCCCAATGGCCAGATGCTGAGCTTCCCCTTCAACAGCTCGACCACCATCTTCTATTACAACAAGGACGCCTTCAAGAAGGCCGGCCTGAACCCCGACAAGGCCCCCACCACCTGGCCTGAAGTGTTTGAAGCCGCCAAAAAGCTCAAGGCAAGCGGCCACAGCTGCCCCATGACCCTGGCATGGCAGGGCTGGACCCAGCTGGAATCCTTCTCCACCTGGCACAACGTCGAGTTCGCCACCGAGCAAAACGGCCTGAGCGCCAATGGCTACAAGGCGCGCATGAAGATCAATTCGCCCCTGCACGTCAAGCACATCGACAATCTGGCCGCAGCAGCCAAGGCTGGCGAGTTTGTCTACAAGGGCCGTGGCTCGATTCCTCAGGCATCGTTCACCGCTGGTGAATGCGCAATGATCCAGACCTCGTCGGGCTTCTACGGTGATGTGGCCAAGAACGCCAAGTTCGCCTACGGCCTGTCGACCCTGCCTTACTACTCCGATGTCAAGGGCGCGCCACAGAACACCGTCATCGGCGGCGCCTCGCTGTGGGTGATGGCAGGCAAGTCGGCCGACCACTACAAGGGCGTGGCCAAGTTCTTCGAATTCCTGTCGCAGACCAAGGTACAGGCCGCCTCGCACCAGCGCACCGGCTACCTGCCTGTGACCATGGCTGCCTATGACCTGACCGAGAAGTCCGGCTTCTACCAGAAGAACCCTGGCACCGACACGGCCGTGACGCAGATGATCCGCAAGGTGACCGACAACTCGCGCGGTATCCGCCTGGGCAACTACGTACAGATCCGTACTATTGAGGACGAAGAACTCGAGCAGGTCTGGGCTGGCAAGAAGAGCGGCAAGGAAGCGCTGGACTCCATCGTGACCCGCGGCAACGAGCTGCTCACCCGCTTCGAGAAATCGTACAAGAAGTAATCCTTTCACGGACTCGCATCTGCCCTGTCTACACGGGGTGGATGCAGGCCTGATCCCGCCCTCCGGACGCTGAAAAAAGCTCCGGCGGTTTTTTTGTTTTTAAGCTCCATTATGGAAAAACGCGTCCTTTTCCGATCCAAGTGGCTACCCTGGGTGCTGATAGCACCGCAGCTGCTGATCATCGGCATTTTCTTTTTCTGGCCCGCCGCGCAGGCAGTGCTGCAGTCGTTCCAGATGGAAGACGCTTTCGGCATGAGTACGGAATGGGTCGGCCTCGACAACTTCCGCACCCTTTTCGCCGACCCGACCTATCTCGACTCGTTCTACCGCACCGCCATCTTCTCAGTACTGGTTGCGGGCATCGGCATTGCCTCATCGCTGGCACTTGCCATTTTTGCGGACCGCATCGTGCGCTTCGCCATGGTCTACAAGACCTTGCTCATCATTCCCTATGCCGTGGCACCCGTGATCGCTGGCGTGCTGTGGATCTTCATGTTCTCGCCATCCATCGGCGTGGTGGCCTATTTCCTCGACAAGCTGGGCTATACCTGGAACCACCTGATGAACGAAAACCAGGCCATGGCGCTGATCGTGCTGGCCTCGGTGTGGAAGCAGATCTCGTACAACTTCCTGTTCTTCCTGGCTGGCCTGCAGTCCATCCCCAAGGCGTTGATCGAAGCTGCCTCCATTGATGGTGCCGGTCCATGGCGCCGTTTCTGGAACATCCAGCTGCCACTGCTCTCACCCACCACCTTCTTCCTGCTGGTGATCAACATCGTCTACGCCTTTTTTGACACCTTCGGCATCATCGATGCGGCCACCCATGGCGGCCCCGGCCAATCGACCTCGATTCTGGTCTACAAGGTGTATCTGGACGGCTTCAAGGCGCTTGACCTGGGTGGATCGGCCGCGCAGTCGGTGATCCTGATGTGTATCGTTGTTGTGCTGACTGTGATCCAGTTCCGCTACGTTGAAAAGAAAGTGCAGTACTGATCATGGTGGACCGCAACCCCTGGCTTAGTTTCTTCTCGCACGCCGTGCTCATCCTCGGCGTGGCACTCGTGGCCTTCCCGCTGTATCTGGCGCTGGTGGCTTCGACGCACACCTCTACCGAAATCGTGCAGGCGCCTATGCCGTTGCTGCCCGGCACCCACATGTGGGAAAACTACAAGGAAGCGCTGCTGGGCTCCGGTAAGCTCGGCTCCAACACCAATGTAGTGCACATGATGTGGGTGAGTTTCGTGGTCGCCATGATCATCACCGTGGGCAAGATCGCGATCTCGCTGCTGTCGGCGTTCGCCATCGTCTACTTCCGCTTCCCCTTCAAGATGGTCTGCTTCTGGGCGATCTTCCTGACGCTGATGCTGCCTGTGGAAGTGCGTATCCTGCCCACGTACAAGGTCGTGGCCGAGCTGGGCCTGCTCAACAGCTACGCGGGTCTGTCCCTGCCGCTGATCGCCTCGGCGACCGCCACCTTCCTGTTCCGCCAGTTCTTCCTGACGGTGCCGGACGAACTGGTAGAAGCAGCGCGCATTGACGGCGCCGGTGCCATGCGCTTTTTCAAGGACATCCTGGTACCCCTGTCCAAGACCTCGATCGCGGCCCTGTTCGTGATCCAGTTCATCTACGGCTGGAACCAGTACCTCTGGCCGCTTCTGATGACCACTTCGGAGGACATGTACCCTGTGGTCGTCGGTATCAAGCGCATGGTTGCTGGCGGCGGTGAAGCTGCCATCGACTGGAACATCGTGATGGCCACGGCCATCCTCGCCATGCTGCCACCAACCTTGGTGGTGATGCTGATGCAAAAGTGGTTTGTCAAAGGCCTGGTGGATACCGAAAAGTAATCCCCCGTCTTGCCCATCCACCATCTTTGACCGATTGAAAAAAAAACCCGTTATGGCTTCCATCTCTCTCAAGAACATCGTCAAACGCTATGGCAGCGGCAAGTCTGCCGTGCCCGTCATCCACGGCGTCAACGCCGAAATCAAGGACGGCGAATTCATCGTGCTAGTCGGCCCTTCGGGCTGTGGCAAATCGACCCTGCTGCGCATGATCGCAGGCCTGGAAGAGATCACCGGCGGCGATCTGATGATCGGCGACCAGGTCGTCAACAACCTGGAGCCTGCCAAGCGCAACATCGCCATGGTGTTCCAGAACTATGCGCTCTATCCGCACATGAGCAACTACGAGAACATGGCCTATGGCCTGAAGCTCGCCAAGGTGCCCGAGGACGAGATCAAGCTCCGCGTCGACAAGGCCGCCAAGATTCTGGAACTCTCCCACCTGCTGGACCGCAAGCCGCGCCAGCTGTCGGGCGGCCAGCGCCAGCGCGTGGCCATGGGCCGCGCCATCGTGCGCCAGCCCCAGGTCTTCCTGTTTGACGAGCCCCTCTCCAATCTGGATGCCAAGCTGCGCGGTCAGACCCGCATCGAAATCCAGAAGCTGCATGCCGAGCTGGGCATCACCAGCCTGTTCGTGACGCACGACCAGGTCGAGGCGATGACCTTGGCCCAGCGCATGATCGTGATGAACGGCGGCAATGTGGAGCAGTTCGGCACGCCCGAAGAGGTGTATCACACCCCCGCATCCACCTTCGTGGCCGGCTTCATCGGCTCGCCCCCGATGAACCTGCTCAAGAACGCCCCTGGCGGCAAGGTTGGCCAGATTCTGGGCATCCGCCCTGAGCACATCGACCTGGTGCCTTCGGGCGGCTGGGAATTCAAGGTGGATACCGTCGAGCTGCTGGGCGCAGAGCGCCTGCTGTATGGCAAGGTGGGCGGCGAAGACCTGACCGTGCGCGTGGAAGAAGGCCAAGCCTACCCCAAGCCCGGCGAGACGGCGCACATCCAGGCACGCGAAGACCGCCTGCACTGGTTCAACGCCGAAACCGGCAAGCGTATCTAAAACAATGGCAGGTCGACGTGCGGCGCCTCAGGCCTGTTCTGAGGCAGCCACCACGGCCTGCCATGCAACCCAACGCACCAACAAGCGCCCAAACTCATACTTTGCGGCGCTTTTTTTACGTACTGCGGTTGATGTTTTTGCCAAAGATCTATAGTCAACCACGGCTTTTGCGCCCATTCCTTGGGCGCCAATAGCTACCAAATTGATAGTAATCGAGAACGCCATGACACCCTCCACCCACTGGCCCTACCCTCGCTGGATCGCCCACCGCGGCGCTGGCAAGCTTGCGCCCGAAAACACCATGAGCGCCTTCCGCCTGGGCGCATCTTTCGGCTACCGCATGTTCGAGTGCGATGCCAAGCTCAGCAGCGACGGAGTGCTGTTTCTGATGCACGATGCTGATTTGAAGCGCACCACCAATGCCCAGGGCACGGGCAGCGACCTCAGCATGGGCGCGTTGGCCCAACTCGACGCCGGCAGTTGGCATTCGCGCAGCCATGCGGGCGAGAACCTGCCCACACTGGAAGCCCTGGCACGCTGGTGCTTGGCCAACCAGCATTTCCTCAATGTGGAGATCAAGCCCACGCCCGGCCAGGAACTGGAAACCGGCCGTGCCACTGGCGCGCTGATGAACCGCATCTGGCCCCAAAACGTGGTGCCGCCGCTTTTCACCTCGTTCAAGCCCGATTCGCTGCGAGGAGCCCGCGAGGTTGCACCACACATCCCGCGCGGTCTGCTGGTGGACAAGTTTGCCGATGGCTCGGGCGAAGCCGACCTGCAACTGGCCGTGGAACTGGGCTGCCAGGCCCTGGTACTCAATCATGCGCTGTGGAACACCGCGCTGGTGGCCAAGGTGCACGCCGCTGGCCTCTACTGCAGCAGCTACACCGTCAACGACGAATGGGCGGCCCAACGCCTGATCGATCTGGGCACGGACGGCATCATCACCGACCGGGTCGACCTGTTCAGCCCCGCGCAGGATGGGCCCAGACTCTAGGATCCGTCTGCAGAACCCTCGCCAAAGGGAATAGAAGCGGATCGGAATGAGCCGCAAGGCGTCTTTTGAAAGAAATAGCCCTAGCTATCAACGAAAAAACAACGCAGTAGATTGCGCCAAACCGCATTCAGGCCGCGACAGGGAGTCTTGCAAAAGATCCCCAACAATTATTTTTGGCAGCACTCTCTCAAAAAACCGGCAATGCCGGTTTTTTTTCGTCCAGCCACATCTCCCTCCACCCGATCCGTCCCGGCATTCCACAGGTTGGGTCGACATAGCCTGCGCTTCGTCAAGCCGTATCAGAACAGCCTCGCGCTACCGGCCAATGAACCCAGCAATTGAAACCAAACGCCATTCACTCAGGCCAAAGAAGCCATTGCACCCAGGGCATTTGTCACCGGATCCCTCTTCCCCCTACAGCGCCTGCAGAATGAAACCATTCAAATTCAATATATTGATTGGGCTTTGTTGCACAAATCCGGGCCGCAGCGGTAGTAGGCTCGGATGATGAGTGAGACGAACTGGGGTCGGCGCAAGTACCGCACCACAAACTGG
>NZ_JBNDIT010000025.1:0-47957 GCF_050434545.1 Comamonas sp. 4034
GCACCCAGGGCAGGCGGGTAGGGGCCCGCTTTTCGGAATACAGATCTAGCCTGGGAGTAGCAATAATACTGTATATCCATACATATATTTATGCCAGTGCCTGTAGGTCTGCATACGGGTGAGTAATGGGACAAGTATCGGCACTGCCAGTCGGGGTGTAGCAGGGTAATTGGCAATGTATTGATGGCGCTGGTTGAATGGTGGTCTATTGCACCGCGCGCAGCTTGCCGGGCTCTGTTGTGGCATCAAACTGCACCCCGGCTTGTTCCAGAATCCATGCCTCGATACGCTCATGGTGTAGGCGTAGTAAATCAAGGGGACGCACTTTGTAGTGCTTTTCTGCCGTGGCGCTGGGTTTGTGGCCTTGAATCTGCGCGACTACCCCGGCAGGCACCTCAAGCCATTCGGTAAGGCTGGCGAAACTGCGACGCAGGCCGTGTAAAGTTAAGCCATCCAGGCCAGCAGCATTGCAGGCGCGGGTGTGTGGATTGTTGGGCTCGGTCAGACATCCGCTGGCGCTGGTCGGACTGGAAAACACCCATTTATTTCGGCGGGGTAGGGTGGACAATAAATGCAGCACATAGGGTGTTGCCGGTATCTCGCGCTTACCTTCCGCCTTGTCGCGGATGCTTATTCCCTTCCATTGGGTGTTCACATCCTCCCAGCGCAGTGACAGCACTTCGCCGGGGCGAGCACCTGTCAATAGCATCATTTGCAGACAAGCGGCAATGACTTGGTTTGGTATCTGCTGCACCGAGGCAAACCATGCGGTCAATTGCTCACGCTGCAACACGTCTGACTTGGTGCCAGCTTTGCCCAACGCCTCTCGCGCCTTCTTGGTCTTGGCAGGATTCTTGTCTGGCAGCAGTGCGGCATAGGTAGGGTGTTCCCCGCACCACGTCAAAAACACTGTTAGCAGTCGCCACGCAAGTCGAGCTGATGATGGCCGGGTTTTACCTTCGTTGGCTGCCCACGCCTCTATGGTGGACTGATTTAGGTCTTTCAGCGCCAGCGGCATCAATTCAGCCAATGGCCCCGGCTTGGTCAATTGCTTGCCACCACCACGGCGGCCAGACGGCAACCCGCCAACCTTCGCCTTGTCGATGTGGTCGCGGTAGTGCAGGTCGCCCCAGAATGGGCGGCGTTGTTCTATATAGTCGGCCCAAACCTCGCCTACGGTTACAGCCTCCTGTTTAGCAGTGGCAGCTTGCACCATAGCGGCTATTGCTAGGGCGGCTTTGTTTGCCTGTTGCTGGCGCTCAATCTCTCGCGGGTCTTGCCCACTGTCCAGAAGAACGGCCAAGCGGCGGGCTTCGATACGGGCCTGCTCTATTGTCCAGGTCTTCACATCGCCAATCGTGCGACGGATGGTCTGTCGGTTGAGTTTGGCCTCAAACACAAATGACTTCGCTCCTGTGTTGGTGACCCGCACACGCAAACCGGGTGTTTCGCTATCTCGTAGGAATGCCTGTGCCTTGGTATCGGTGCGGCAAGTCAGGCGCTCGATAGCGCTTGTTGTCAGCGTGATGCGCTGGGTAAGGTCCAGGGGGGTATCTTTCTTGGGGCGAGCCATTACGGTTCCTCGGTTTAGCTACAACGAATCTTGTGTAGCCACTGTGTAGCCAAATTTTCCATATTTTGACGCATACAGACATATATCAGTACTGATTTTATACACAGTTGTAGTTGGTTAATTTATTGTTTTATATATATTCGTCTATTGTGACCAACACAGGCAAACGCAAAAAAGTCAGGATTGTGATTCCTGTTGTCGTGGGTTCGAGCCCCATCAGCCACCCCATATAAACAAAGGCGCTAGTGCTATTAAAGCTCTAGCGCCTTTTGCTTTATATTCCAACCGTTGGAATTTGGAGCACTACAAGGATCCCTGCCCAATCTCTTTCAAGGGATCGTATGTTTTGCGGTGAAAACACAATGGCGGTTGATCATCCTGTATCACCTGGCTTGCTTCCAGGGGTGGAGTAGAGGATTCCGGAGTCTTCGGTCAGGCCAGACCTCGGCAGGCAGGTTTGCTATTTACTGTTCAATGACAACCAGCTGGCCGTCCACTTCCATTGCGTTGTGGGCCAGGGATCTGGACAGCGGCAAGCCCAGGACACGCTGATCCCAGAAGTCGGGGATGCTCGGCATCCACGACGCGCCCAGCGTGCGGTCGTTGATCAGCTCATGGAGTCCATCGTCCGTCAGGTGCAGCCTCGACGGGATCTGGCCATTTTTCAGTGCCTGAAGGAATGCCGCTTCTATAGATTCGTACAGGCTCATGTTTCGTGCAACTTGTTAATTAGTGTGTTTTTAACCTATTGCATGTTAGCAAAACGCGATGGGTGTAGAAGACATGTGGATCCATGTAGAGCGATGAAGCGCCGCGCGCTTCAGGGCGTGGGCAGGATGCAGGCGAGCAAGCCCTGCACGGTTGCGATTCAACTCCTGGTGGGGCGGGTTTGAACAGGCTCTCGGCAGTGAGGCAAACATGGCCTTTACTCGTGGATAGAATGCGGGCTGCTATAGTTTTTCTACGAACGCGCCTTAATTTATCCACGAACGTCTAGCAATGTTTACACAGTCACCAGCAAATAAAAAAGCCGCTAAGTTGTTAAAACTTAACGGCTTTCAGGTTGGTGCCCGGGGCCGGAATCGAACCGGCACGCCTTGCGGCGGGGGATTTTGAGTCCCCTGCGTCTACCAATTTCACCACCCGGGCTGCGTATCTCGCAGACCAAAATTATGACACAAAATTCGGCCATGAAAAGATATCCAACGATTGAAGACGCCATTGGCAACACCCCTCTGGTTGCATTGCAGCGCATTGGAGCGGACTACAACGATTCGCATGGCAATGTGGTGCTGGGCAAGATGGAGGGCAACAACCCTGCAGGTTCGGTGAAGGATCGTCCGGCGATCTCGATGATCCAGCGCGCGCAGGAGCGAGGCGAGATCAAGCCCGGTGACACCCTGATCGAGGCGACATCGGGCAATACCGGCATTGCGCTGGCCATGGCTGCGGCCATCAAGGGCTATCGCATGGTGTTGATCATGCCCGAGGACCTGTCGATCGAGCGGGCCCAGACCATGAAGGCCTATGGTGCCGAGTTGATCCTGACGCCCAAGAGTGGTGGCATGGAATACGCGCGCGATCTTGCCGACAAGATGGTGGCCGATGGCAAGGGCAAGGTGCTCGATCAGTTTGCCAACCCCGACAATCCGCGTGCGCACTATGAGGCCACCGGCCCCGAGATCTGGCAGCAGACTGGCGGCAAGATTACCCATTTTGTCAGCGCCATGGGCACCACGGGCACCATCACTGGCGTCGCGAGGTACCTGAAGGAAAAGAACCCGGCCGTGCGCATCATTGGAGCGCAGCCTACCGAGGGCTCGCGCATTCCCGGCATCCGCAAATGGCCCGAGGAATACCTGCCCGCCATCTACGATGCCAGCCTGGTCGATGAGCTGGTGTACGTGACGCAGGACGACGCAGAAGATATGGCGCGGCGTCTGGCGCGCGAAGAAGGTATTTTTGCGGGCATTTCGGCCGCTGGCGCCTGCCATGTCGCGCAGGAAATTGCACGCCGCGAGCGCAACGCTACGATTGTGTTCGTTGTCTGCGACCGTGGGGATCGCTATTTGTCTACCGGGGTGTTTCCCGCCTGATGGATTTGAAGCAATTGCCCCTTCTGCCGCAGCTGCTATCCATTTGAAAGCGTTATGCAATACGAAACCAAATTCTGCGTGAACTGCGCCACCCCACTGCAATGGATCGTGACGGCGGAGGACAGCGGTGATGTCAACCGCCTGCGTTGTCCGGCCTGCGGCTGGACGCACTGGGGTAATCCCACGCCTGTACTGGCTGCCGTGGTGGAAAACGATGATGGCCAGGTATTGCTGGCCCGCAACGCGCTGTGGCAGGAAGGGGTGTTCGGCCTGATCACGGGCTTCATGGAGGCGGGTGAATCGCCGGAGGCAGGCATTGCGCGGGAGGTGCTTGAAGAGACGGGCCTGCGTGCCAAGGCGCTGCGCCTGATCGGCTGCTGGGAGTTTCTGCGGATGAACCAGGTGCTGATTGCCTACCATGTACGCGTGCATGGCAAGCCCGGCGACGTGCGCCTGTCGCCCGAGCTGGCCGATTACCAGTGGAAGACGGCGCAGCAGGCCCAGTGCTGGCCTGCCGGTACGGGCTATGCACTGGCCGAGTGGATCAAGAGCAAGGGCGAGCCTGTGCGATTCGGTGCATTTCGCCCCGGCCAGAACCCGGAACCAGACCCTGCCAAATGGCCTGTGCGTTACTGGGACGAGGATGGCCGGTTTGTGGTGGCGCCTGCTTTGGACTAGGGAGCTTCTGCAGAGTCTTCGTCAGATGGGATGGACGCGGATCGCCCGAGACCGCGTTGAAACCTCAGAGGAGTATTGCAGAGAGTCCTCGGGCATCCATGCTGTCGTTGATGGCTTCGTTGCATGGCAATGCCATGGACCGTGATGCTGGTAGTGATAATGGAGCCATGAAGCAGCGCCCCTGCGCTGCACAGAGAGTGCACGATGGAAGTTGACCAAGAAGTAGATACCCGCGGCCTGAATTGTCCGCTGCCCATCCTGAAGGCAAAAAAGGCGCTGGCAGCCATGCAAAGCGGCCAGTTGCTCAAGGTGGTCGCAACCGATACGGGATCGATCCGGGATTTTCAGGCCTTCGCCAAGCAAACCGGCAATGAACTGGTGGAGCAGCAGACGGTGGGCGAGGAGTTCATTCATATCCTGCGCAGAAGATGAGATGGGCCAAGATGGCGGCATCGGCTTGCAGCGATGCAGCAATGGCTTGACCATGGATTCTCTGTTTGCTATTGATAAGGTAGCATTTTGCGTAAAAAAGGCCTGCATTTGCAGGCCTTTTCGTATTTGAAATTCACATCTCCCCTGATGAGGATCACTTTGGACGCTATCAGATGCTCAGGTTCTTGAGGTACTGGCGGAAGCTCTCGCCGACATCGGGGTGCTGCAGCGCCAGCTCAACTGTCGCCTCCAGAAAGCCTTCCTTGCTGCCGCAGTCGTAGCGCTTGCCGCTGTACTGGTAGGCATAGACCGTCTCGTGCGCCATCAGGCGTTCAATCGCATCGGTCAACTGAATCTCGCCGCCCACGCCCTGGGGTTGGTTGCGGATCTGGTCGAAAATACCCGGGGTCAGTACATAACGGCCCGCGACCCCCATGCGTGACGGCGCTTTTTCGGGCGCCGGTTTCTCCACGATCTCATCGATGCGCATCAAGGGGCCACCTGCAGGTTCTCCCTTCACGATGCCATAGCGCTTGGTGTGCTCCAGTGGCACTTCCTGCACGGCCAGCAGCGAACGGCCCTGTTTCAGGAAAGCAGCCGTCATCTGTGCCATCACGCCCTGGCCACCGGCAGAGCCGGTCATGAGGTCGTCGGCCAGCAGTACGGCAAAGGGTTCGTTGCCGACCAGCGGCTCGGCGCACAGCACGGCGTGGCCCAGGCCCAGCGAGCGTGGCTGGCGCACAAAGAGGCAGTTCATGTCATCGGGGCTGACGCTGCGCACCAGCTCCAGCATGGCTTGCTTGCCCGCGCGCTCCAGCTCGTTCTCCAGCTCGTAAGCAGTGTCGAAATGGTCTTCGATCGCGCGCTTGCTGCGGCCGGTGACGAAGATCATGTCACGGATGCCGGCCTCATAGGCCTCTTCCACGGCGTACTGGATCAGCGGCTTGTCCACGACGGGGAGCATCTCCTTGGGGGACGCCTTGGTGGCGGGCAAGAAGCGGGTGCCCAGGCCAGCTACCGGAAAAACTGCTTTGCGTACACGGGTTGGAGTGATCATAGGTGCTCAGTTTACTAAGGCAGATGTGACAAAGGCGCAGCATGCTGCGCCTTTGTGCACCGTCATGGCGCATTATCTGACGATTTGCGCATGGCAGCGCCGGGGTTTCAGCCCAGGCGCTGCAACTGCTCCTGCAGTTTGGCGAGGGTAGCGCTCTTTTCGGCCACGCGCGTGCGCTCCTGCTCCAGAACCGCTGGCGGCGCCTTGGCGACAAAAGCCTCGTTCCCCAGTTTCTTTTGCGAGCTGGAGACTTCAGCTTCCAAGCGGGTGATTTCCTTGGTCAGGCGGGCCTTTTCTGCCGCCACATCGATCTCAACAAACAGTGCCAGGCGCGCATTGCCCACCACCGAGGCAGGCGCATTCTGCGCCTCGGCAGACCAGGCAGCTTCGTCTTCGAAGATCTTGACGTCGCTGAGCTTGGCCAGGCTCTTGAGCACCTGGGCATTGCTGTGCAGGAATTGCAGTTCGTCGGCTGAGCCTGCCGTTGCCAGCAGCGGCACGCGCTGGGCTGGAGAGACGCCCATCTCGCCGCGCAGCGCACGGCAGGCGTCCACCATCTGCTTGATGCGGGCCACGTAGGCGATGGAGGCTTCGTCGATCTTCTCAGGCTGAGCCTCGGGGTAGCGCGCAATGGCGATGGACTCGCCCTTGAGGCCGGCGACTGGTGCCACCTGCTGCCACAGCTCTTCCGTCACGAACGGGATGATGGGGTGCGCCAGGCGCAGGATCGCTTCGAGCACGCGGATCAGCGTGCGGCGTGTGCCACGCTGCGCAGCTTCGTTGCCGGTCTGGATCTGCACCTTGGCGATTTCCAGGTACCAATCGCAGAATTCGTTCCAGACGAAGTCGTAGATGGTGTTGGCCACGTTGTCGAGGCGGAACTCCGCAAAGCCCTTGGCCACCTCGGCCTCGACCTTCTGCAGCTGGGAGACGATCCAGCGGTCTGGCTGGCTGAACTGCAGGTACTCGCCGGTGGCGCATTGCTCCTTGGTGTGTTCCAGCAGGCCGCAGTCATGGCCTTCGCAGTTCATCAGCACGAAACGCGAGGCGTTCCAGAGCTTGTTGCAGAAGTTGCGGTAGCCTTCGCAGCGCTTGCTGTCGAAGTTGATGCTGCGGCCCAGCGACGCCAGCGCAGCGAAGGTGAAGCGCAGCGCATCAGCGCCGTAGGCGGGAATGCCTTCGGGGAATTCCTTTTGCGTGTTCTTGCGCACGGTCGGCGCGGTTTCGGGGCGGCGCAGGCCGACGGTACGCTTGTCCAGCAGGGGCTCGAGCGCAATGCCGTCGATCAGATCCACCGGGTCGAGCACGTTGCCTTCGGACTTGGACATCTTCTTGCCCTGCGCGTCGCGCACCAGGCCGTGGATGTACACATGCTTGAACGGCACGCGGCCGGTGAAGTGCGTGGTCATCATGATCATCCGGGCAACCCAGAAGAAGATGATGTCGTAGCCGGTCACCAGCACCGAAGAGGGCAGGTAGAGGTTGTAGTCGTCGTCGGCAGCGTCGGTCTGGGCAGGCCAGCCCATGGTCGAGAACGGCACCATGGCCGACGAGTACCAGGTGTCGAGCACATCGGGGTCGCGGGAGAGCTTCTTGCCTGGCGCAACCTTGTCGGCCTGGGCCTGGGCTTCGGCTTCGGTCTTGGCAACGTAGATATTGCCCTCTTCGTCGTACCAGGCCGGAATCTGGTGGCCCCACCACAGCTGGCGCGAGATGCACCAGTCCTGGATGTTGTTCATCCACTGGTTGTAGGTGTTGACCCAGTTTTCGGGTACGAACTCCACCTGACCCGAGGCCACGGCGTCGATGGCCTTTTGTGCAATGCTCTTGCCCGTGGGGTCCTGGTCGCTGACCTTGCTCATGGCGATGAACCACTGGTCGGTCAGCATGGGCTCGATCACCTGGCCGGTACGGTCGCAGATCGGCACCATGAGCTTGTGCTTCTTGGTCTCCACCAGCAGGCCTTGCGCCTCCAGGTCGGCCACGATGGCCTTGCGGGCCACAAAGCGGTCCATGCCACGGTATTTTTCGGGCGCTTCGTCGTTGATCTTGGCGGTCAGCGTCAGCACCGTGATCATGGGCAGGCCATGGCGCTGGCCCACCTGGTAGTCGTTCTGGTCGTGCGCAGGGGTGACCTTCACCACGCCGGTGCCGAACTCGCGGTCGACGTACTCGTCGGCGATGATGGGGATCTGGCGGCCCACCAGTGGCAGGGTTACAGTCTGGCCGATCAGGTGTTTGTAGCGCTCGTCCTCGGGGTGCACCATCACGGCCACGTCGCCCAGCATGGTTTCGGGGCGGGTGGTGGCAACCACCAGATTGCCTTCGCCGCTGGTGAGCGGGTAGGCGATATGCCAGAGGCTGCCGTCCTTTTCCTGGTTTTCGACTTCCAGGTCGGACACGGCCGATTGCAGCACCGGGTCCCAGTTCACCAGGCGCTTGCCACGGTAGATCAGGCCCTGCTCATAAAGCTTGACGAAGGTGTCGGTCACCACGGTGGACAGCTTGTCGTCCATCGTGAAGTACTCGCGGCTCCAGTCCACGGTATCGCCCATGCGGCGCATCTGCGTGGTGATGGTGTTGCCGCTCTTTTCCTTCCACTCCCAGACTTTCTTGACGAAGTCGGGGCGGCCCAGATCGTAGCGGCTCTGGCCTTGTTCCTGCAACTGGCGCTCCACCACGATCTGGGTGGCGATGCCGGCGTGGTCGGTGCCGGGGATCCAGGCGGTGTTGTAGCCCTTCATGCGGTGGTAGCGCGTGAGGGAGTCCATGATGGTCTGGTTGAACGCATGGCCCATGTGCAGCGTGCCGGTCACGTTGGGGGGCGGCAGCTGGATGGCGAAGTTCTTGTGCTCGGCGGTGGCCTGGGCGTCCGGGTGGCCGGTGCCACGGTAGCCTGCGTTGCCATAGCCGCGCTTTTCCCACTCAGGGCCCCAGTGGGCTTCGATGGACGAAGGCTCAAACGACTTGGAGAGGCTGTCGAGGCCCGGCTGGGAGACCGTTGTGGAATTGGTTTCGCTCATGGTGTTATCAATGGAAAACGGCATCGCGGGTGGGGATGCCGTTCTATAGCAATCAGACAGATGGCTTGATTTTAGCCCGCCCGCCAGCAGGAATGGGCTGCGTGGGCATGTGGGCCGTGGCGGGGCGGTTGCAGCTGCCGTGTTTGCTTCCAAAAAAATAGCTGCCAGCGCTTATGTATAAAGCGCTGGCAGCTATTTTTATCTGAAATGTGCGCTTATTGCTTTACGGCTTCGATCTGCAGCACCAGGCGCACGTTCTTGGGGAAGCCATAGGCAATGCCGTAGTCCAGGCCCCACTGGGTGCGGTCGATGGTGGCTTCGAAGTCGCCGCCGCAAACTTCGCGCTTTTGCAGCATCGGGCTTTCGTAGCAGGTGAACTTGTTGGCCTTGATGGTCATCGGCGCGGTCTTGCCTTTGAGGGTCAACTGGCCGGTCACTTCCTTGAGCTTGTCGCCATCAAACACAAACTTGTCAGACACGAACTTGGCGGTGGGGAATTTCTCCGCGTCAAAAATGTCGGCGCTTTGCAGGTGTTTGTTGAAGGATGGCGTGCCGGAGTTGACCGAAGTCATGTCCAGTTCCACTTCCACCTTGCCGCTCTTGCCTTCCTTGTCGAATTCGACCGAGCCACTCTTCTTGTCGAAGCGGGCGCGGTTGGTGGAAGCGCCGAAGTGGTCGATCTCGAACGTGGCGAAGGTGTGGGTTGGGTCGATGGCGTAGGTGGCAGGCGCTGCCTGTGCGGCGGTGGCAAACAGAGCGGCAGCGGCCAGAGCGAAAACGGTGGTGCGCATGGTGAAAACTCCTTGTTGGAATGGAATGTCAAAAATGAGAGCTGCTGGCGCTTGAAGGGTAAGCACCAGCAGCCAATTTCGTTTAAATCTTGCCGACGCCGGTCAAGGCCAGCTTGAACTGCACGTTCACTTCATCGGCCACCATCGAGGTGTCGGCCCAGTCGCCATCGCCAATCTTGAAGGCCAGGCGCTTGAGCGGCAACGTGCCGGTGGCCGTGGTGGTGGAGCCCGATTGCGCCAGCGTCACAGGCAGGCTGACCTTTTGGGCGTTGCCCTTGATGGTGAGCGTGCCGTCCACCTGGAACTTGCCGCCGCCCAGCGCCTTGACGGTGCTGGAATCGAACGTGGCTTGCGGGAATTTGGCAACGTTGAACCACTCTGCCTTGGGCAGCTCAGCATCCGTTTCCTTGGCACCCATCGTGGCGCTGCCGGTATCGACCGTGAAGTGGATCTTGCTCGCTTCGGGCTTGGCTGCATCGAACGCAATCTTGGCATCAAACTTCTGGAAGTGGCCCTTGATCGGCACGCCCATCTGCTTGGCTTCGAAATTGACGGCGCTCTGCGCAGGCACCAGGGCCTGTTGGGCAAATACAGGGGCAGCGAAGGCTGCTGCGCCCAGGGCGGTGGCGATGAGGGTGGTTTTGAAGAAGGAAGACATGGGTTCGGACTCCAGAAAATGGGGGATATCAGGCTTTGCCGGGCAGCATGCGGGCCAGCAGGCCGTCACGGTCGATCAGCTGGTGCTTGAGGAGCGCTGCTACGTGCAGTACCACCAGGGCCGCCAGAGCGTAGGCCAGATAGGCATGCCAGGGCTTGAGGGCCTCGGCCAGCTCGGGGCTCTTGCCCACCAGATCAGGCAGGGGCAGCACGCCAAAGAGGACGATGGGGAACCCGGCGGCAGAGCTGTAGATCCAGCCGACCAGCGGAATGGCGAAGAACAGCACATACATCAGGTGGTGCACGCCGTGGTGGGCGATGTGCTGCCACGCAGGCATGCTGCGGCTCACAGCTTCAGGCAGCGCAGGGGGGCGGTGCGTGATGCGCCACAGAATGCGCAGCGCCGACAGGATCAGGATCGTCATGCCGGCCCATTTGTGCCAGTTGAAGTATTTGAGCCGGGCAGGCGAGAACGGCAGGCTGGTCATGTACAGGCCAAAAGCAAAGATGCCGATCAGGGCCAGGGCCAGAATCCAGTGCAGTGCAATGGCGGTGCCGGTATAGCGTTGAGAGGTAGTGGAGGCAGAGGGCATAAAAAAGCGCTGCGCTACAAGCGGCAGCGGTCATCAATGGGAGCCAGTGTAGGAGGGGGGCGGGTTGCGAAAGTTCAGCCTGATTGATGTTGAAGTTCAAAAGAATTGAATTGACTGGCGTGGGACACACAAAGTTCCAGAACCAATTGCCATATGCAAATGCCGGTTGGCTATTTGCGCAACACCGCTCGGGCGGGGTGGTTGACTTGGTACAAGCCCTAGCGGGCAAAACGGGTAAACCCCATGGACGGTTTCTGTATATGCAAATAAATTTGCATTGACGCTTTGCATGCAAATTTCTGTTGCTTTTCGTGGCCGCCTGATGGCGTACCAGCCATGTCTTGTGGGCTTGGCAGTGCGGTCCGGCCGCAGCGAGGGCCGTTTTTGCGAATCGCGAAGCGCCTGATCTTCAACATGCCTGAGAAAGGGTTGCGATGAAATTCAAGTTCAAGAAACTGCTGGCCATGGGTCTGATGTCGCTGGCTGCTGCGGGTGCCTCGCAGGCGGCGCAGCTGGTGGTGGCCACCGACACGGCTTTTGTGCCTTTTGAATTCAAGCAGGGTGACAAGTACATCGGCTTCGACATCGATCTGTGGGATGCCATTGCCAAGGAACTCAAGCTCGACTACCGCTTGCAGCCAATGGATTTCAACGGCATCCTGCCTGCGCTGCAGACCAAGAATGTGGATGTGGCGCTCGCCGGCATCACCATCAAGGACGAGCGCAAGAAAGTCATCGACTTCTCGGATGGCTATTACGACAGCGGCTTCATGATCATGGTGCCCGCCAACAGCAAGATCAACGGCGGCGAAGACCTGGACGGCAAGCAGATGGCGATGAAGACGGGAACCTCGGCCGTCGACTACGCCAAGGAGAATTTCAAGAAGACCGAGCTGCGCCTGTTTCCCAACATCGACAACGCCTACATGGAGTTGATGACCGGCCGTGTGGATGCTGCCATGCACGACACGCCCAATGTCCTCTATTACGCCAACACCACCGGCAAGGGCAAGGTCAAGGTAGTGGGCAAGCAGATGATGGCGCAGGAATACGGCATCGGCTTTCCCAAGGGCAGCGAGCTGGTGCCCAAGGTCAACGGCGCACTGGCCAAGATCAAGGCCGATGGCCGCTACACCACCATCTACAAGAAGTGGTTTGGTGTGGAGCCTCCCAAGAAGTAAATGCCTCTGAGGCGTCACCCGCCTCCCCCTCTCGGGCGCCTCGCGCCGGGGAGGGTGGCACCGTTGCTGCGAGAAGCGGCAGGGGCTTGTGCGTTCATTGAAGAAAGAAGCTCATGGATTTCGACTGGTCAGTGATCTGGAGCGCCATGCCCGAGCTGATGAAGGGCACGCGGCTTACGCTTTACATTGCCATCCTGGGACTGCTGGGCGGCCTGGTGCTGGGGCTTCTGGCTGGCCTGATGCGCGCCTACGGCAACAAACTGCTGAGCGGCATTGCGCTGGTGTATATCGAGGCCATCCGTGGCACGCCCATCGTCGTGCAGGTGATGTTCCTGTACTTTGTGCTGCCGTTGCTGGCGGGCTTGCGCATCGATCCGATTGCTGCATCGGTGCTGGCCATCATGGTCAACTCCGGCGCCTACATTGCCGAGATCGTGCGCGGCGCCTTTCTGTCGGTGCCCAAGGGTCTGAGCGAAGCGGGCCAGGCCATGGGCATGCCCATGTGGCGCGTGCTGCTGTTTGTGGTGGGGCCGGTGGCCTTTCGCCGCGCCGTTCCTGCGCTGGGCAACCAGTTCATCGTCAGTTTGAAGGACACCTCGCTCTTTATCGTGATTGGCGTGGGCGAACTCACGCGCCAGGGGCAGGAGATCATCGCCACCAATTTCCGGGCGGTGGAGATCTGGACTGCGGTGGCGCTGATTTATCTGGCACTCGTGGGCGTGCTGACCTTTGGCCTGCGCCAGTTGGAGAAAAGGATGCGCATCCTATGAGCATGGTCGAATTCAAGAAGGTCAGCAAACGGTTTGGCAAGACCGTGGTGCTTGACGGTGTGGATCTGCAGATCGAAAAAGGCGAGGTCGTGGTGCTGATCGGGCCTTCGGGCTCGGGCAAGTCCACCTTGCTGCGCTGCATCAATGCGCTGGAAAGGATCGACGGCGGCGACCTGCTGGTGGACGGCCTGAGCGTGAATGGCGGCGAGCGTACGGTGCGCGAGATCCGCCGCGAAGCAGGCATGGTGTTCCAGCAGTTCAACCTGTTTCCGCAGATGACGGCGCAGCAGAATGTGGCCTTTGGTCCGCGTCAGGTGCGCGGCACGGCCAAGGCGCAGGCCATGCAGGAGGCCGAGCAGCTGTTGGCCCAGGTGGGCCTTGCCGAGCGCAAGGGCCACTACCCGTCAGAACTGTCGGGCGGGCAGCAGCAACGCGTGGCCATTGCGCGTGCGCTGGCCGTCAAACCCAAGCTGATGCTGTTTGACGAGCCCACCTCGGCCCTTGATCCCGAATTGCGCCAGGAGGTGCTCAAAGTAATGCAGAACCTGGCCGAGAGCGGCATGACCATGATCGTCGTGACGCACGAGATAGCCTTTGCCCGCAAGGTGGGCACGCGCCTCATCTTCATGGAGCACGGCCATATCTCGGTCGATGGCAATCCGGTGGAGATGATCGACAACCCCAGCAACCCGCGCCTGCGCGATTTTCTGCAGCACGTTGAGTAGTTTTATGTTGAAGTATCTGGAAGTGGAAGGTTCGCCCTACGAGTTGGGTCAGGCATTGGGCCGCTTTGGCAAGCAGGCGGTGCACGATTTGCTCCTGCCGAGCGCTGCATGGGCCAGTCTGATGGCGTGGCGCGGCAGCGCAGAGGTTGTAGTCATGCAGCAGCTCACGCAGGAGCGGTTTCCCGCGATCTGGCAGGAAATCGAAGGCCTGGCCGCTGGCCTGGAGCTGCCGCTTGCCGATGTGTTCATCTGGAACTGCCGGGGCGATCTGTGGGCCATGGCGCCCGACGGCTGCACCACGGTGCTGCTGCCCGGCGAGGCGGGCGCAACCGCCCGGCTGGCGCACAACGAAGATGGCCTGCCGTTCTTCAAGAACCACTGCGCCATCGTGCGTGCCAGTGTGCGCGGCCACAGCGATGTGGTGTCGTTCGCCTACCCGGGCTCGATTCCGGGCCATACGTTTGCCGTGAATGCCCGGGGGCTGGGCATTACCGTCAACAACGTGCGCACGCGGCTCGTTCGCGCTGGTGTGCCCCGCATGGTGCTGGGCCGCGCGGCGCTCAACCTGGACAGCGCCGTGGCGGTGCAGCACATGCTTGAAGAAGTGCCGCGCGCGGGAGGCTTTCACTTTTCGGTGGCCCAGGCGGGAGTGGCCTTCATTGCCAGTGTGGAGTTCACGGCGCACCGGGTGTCGATGGAGTTGATCACTGCACCAGCGCTGCATGCCAACCATCTGGTACACGCTGCCATGCGCCACCATCCGCAGTTGGTCACCAATTCATCGGGATTCCGGCAGGAGCGCGGCGAGCAGCTGTTGCAGGAGGGCGTGCGGGATGCGCTGTCGATCCTGGCAGACCAGCACAACAGCGCATTTCCGATTCTGCGCAATGCGGCCGATGACAGCGACGATGAAAACACCATGGCGACGGCCTTCATGGAAGTGGAGCCCGATGCCATCCGCTGGGATGTGCTGGAGGATGGCGGGCGCGTACCGGTGATGCAATTTGTGAATGCCCAGGCGGTATGAACCCGCCCGCTGCACCCCAGGTGCCCGGCACCGCACCAGCCAGCCTGCAGGCGCTGGCACAGTTGGTAGATCGCCTGGCGCAGGGTACGGGCGATGTGCAACTGGGCCGCAAGGCCATGACGGCGCTGGCGCAGGCACTGGCTGCGCCCACTGATTTTGCGCTGCTCAGTATCACGCAGGCAGCGGCACGCCATGGCATCAGCGCATCAACCTGGACACGGCTTGCCACCCGGTTGGGCTATGAGGGGTTTGCAGATCTTCAGGCGGTGTTCCAGGCGCATCTGGCGCAGCAGACCCCGTATTTCTACGCGCGCCAGACCAGGCAGGCCGTCGATCTGCAGCAGCCCGGTGGCACCGCCGCTGCGGTGCTGGCAGCCATGGCCCAGAGCGCCATCGACAATATCCATGCGCTGGGCAGCGAAGGCCATGCGCAGCAGATCGAGCAGGTGGCGCAGCAATTGGCGGCAGCCCCCCGGGTGGCCTGCTTTGGCCTGCGGCAGATGCACAGCGTTGCCAGCTATTTATGCTACGGCCTGAGCCTGCTGCGTCCGGATGTCTGCGTGCTGGGCGGCAGCAACATGGCGGTGGCTGAAGGCCTGGCGCAACTGGTGGCTGGCGACGTGCTGGTGGTGACGAGCGTGGCACCCTATACCCGCATGGTGGTGGATGTGGCGCGCGCCGCGCGCGAGCAGGGGCTGGTGGTGGTGGCGCTGACCGACCACCGGGCATCGCCCCTGGCCGCCGCCGCCCAGCATGCCATTTATGTATCGCATGCCTCGGCCTTTGTCAGCAACAGCCTCGTGGCGCATCTGGTGGTATGCGAAGCGCTGGTGAATACGGCCGCCCAGTTGCTGGGCGACAGTGCGCTTGCCGCAGTGCAGCAGCGGGAGCGATGGATTGCAAGGCTCGGCATCGAGCAGTGATGGGCGCGCCAACAGGGGGAGCCTTGCAAATCGCTCACAAAACAAGAGCTTTCAGCGCCGATCTGTATTAGATTTTGTGGCTAAAAATATCCAATACCAAGACGGGCTATGCGCTATCAGCTATTGTTTTTATAGATAGCTGCTTACTGGAGAACGCTGAGTGCAGCCTGCTTCCAGGCCTGTGCGGCTGCTGCGTCATCGCCGCGATGCTCTGCCAGCCGGGCGAGGTGGTGCCAGGCTCTGCGGCGCAGCTCTGCATCCTGCAGCGCAGGGGCAGCCTGCTGCAACCATTGCTGGGCCTTGCCCCACAGCTGGCGCTCCAGGCAGGCGCAACCGGCGAGGTACTGCAGGTGTTCGTCGTGCGGGCGCTTTCGCTGGGCGTTCTCAATCCGGGCCAGCCATTCACCGTCCAGATCCTGCATGCTGTCTTCCAGCACGCGCACCAGGCGTTCGGTCTGCAGGCTGGGCAGGCTTTTGCTGCCACCGGTGAACCGTTCCCAGGCGGGCAGCAGCCATTCGCGCATCTGGGCGGGTGATCCGGCCAGGGTGTGCAGGCGGCGTGCTGCGTGGATGCCAACTTCGGGCATGGCGCGTTCGGCCGCATCCAGGCTGCGCCAGGCTTGCATCAGTTGCTCGGGGTCGTGGGCGTCGTTGATCAGCTCCATCGCCAGGCCTTTGACGATGCTCTGCGCCGCAGCGGCCGAGAATGCACGGTGCTTGGCCAGCAGGCGCGCGGTATCGAGCGCCGGCAGGGCCTGCTGCAGTTGGCGTGCAGCCTTCAACTTGAGGCGAAGCGCCAGGGTGCGGCGTGCTGCGCCCTGTGGCAGTTGGGCCAGGTTGTCGAGCGCGGCATGGGCGTCGTGATCGTCCAGCGCCCATTGGGCGGCACGCAGCTGGGTGCCTTCGCGCAACTCGGGCAGGTGCCTGGCATCCGCGCTGACTGCTTCCTGCATGGCCAGGTCCCAGTGGTGGTCGCGCTGGGTCTGGTCCTGCAGCGCATGCGAGCTTTCTGCAGCCAGCACGTGCGACAGCACGCGCAATTGCAGGCCATGCGGCATGGCTTCGCCGGTGTCGTGCAGGGCTTTTTCCTGTGCCAGGGCCGATAGCGCAGCCTTGCGTGCCCGCACGAAACGGCCTGCCTGCAACTGTGTGACGGCATCAAGCGCCGCGCCATGCATGGCGCGTTCCTTTTGCTGCACGCGCCAGCGTTTGGCCTGCTTGGGCAGCTCGAACATGACGCTGATGCCGCGCAACGCGCCATAGAGCAGCACAAAACCCAGCAGCAGCAACACGACCACCATGTTGAGCGAAAAATCAATGCGGTAGGGCGGCCAGTACAGGGTGACACTGCCCTGGTTGCTGCCTGCAAACAGGGCGGCGGCAACGGCAATCGCAAAGAGGCCAATCAACCAGATGGCGGCGCGCATGGCTTAGCGTCCTGCAGCCGCAGTGGCCAGGGCTGCCAGCGTGTCGCTGGCACGGGGAATTTCCACATCGCGCATGGCTTGCTGCAACTGCAACAGCTGCTGGCTGGCCTGTTGCGTGCGGCGCGACGAGGGGTCGAAATACTTGCGGATGGTTTCGCCAGCCGACGCGAGGTCATTGCGCGATGCTGGCATCTGGCGCGCCAGCAGGGCCAGGCGTGCATTCATGATGCGCAGCTTGAGGTTTTCTCGCAGGAAGAAGGCCTCGCTCGGGGAGAGCAGCACGGCATCGGGGTAGTCGATGCGGCGAACGCGCACCAGGCTGCGCGCCTCGTCATGCACCGCGTTCCATACGGTGGTGAATGCGGTGGACCACCAGCTTTGTGCTTCATCCTGTGCGTCGCCGTCCTTGCTGGAGACATCTTTGCCGTGGGCTGTGTCCTTGGCGCGGGCAGGCGCGGAGCGGCGGCCCGTGTTGGTAGCGACATCGTTTTGCAGCGGCAGCTCGTCCACCTGGCGCAGCAGATCGTCCAGCCGCGCCAAAAGGCCGGCGGTGTCGAGCGATTTGCTGCTGGCAAAACGGTCCAGATCACGGGCAATGGCGCGCTCGACGGGCGCCAGGCGCGGCTGGGCAGACG
Organism: Comamonas sp. 4034; assembly: GCF_050434545.1. Lineage (NCBI taxonomy): Bacteria > Pseudomonadati > Pseudomonadota > Betaproteobacteria > Burkholderiales > Comamonadaceae > Comamonas > Comamonas sp. 4034. The sequence continues at coordinate 17,589 of NZ_JBNDIT010000025.1, forward strand.
CCATGACGCGCTGCTGCGCCGTCTTGAGCGCACTCACCACCGGATCCGGACTGCCGCTGAGCTGGCTTTGCTGCATGGCAAAACGGATGGCACCCTCGATATCGCCCACCAGGTTGTCGTCGCGGCTGCGCGAGAGGCTGTGCATCAGCTCTTCGAGCTGGCCGCGCTGCAGGGCCACTTCGCCTACGCGCGCTTCAAGTACTGACATGCGCGAGGCCGCGTCGCGCGATACATCTTCGGCCTGGCGTGCCAGGGTACGTGCTTCCACCGCCTGACCACGAGAATCAGCGCTTTGCAGGGCCAGCTGCTGCTGGATATTGCCCAGCCGCTGCCACAGCATCACGCTGCTCACCACCGCCACCGTGGCTGCAACGCCCAGCACGACCGACGTCCATACCCAGGCATTCGGCGCACCGCCCATGCCCGTGCTCGCGGCAGCAGACCCGGCAACCGCAGCGCCAGCGGTGCTGGCAGCGCTGTCGGTGACGGGGGGTGTGGGTGCTGGCGTAGGGTGGGGGGCCGGTGTCTGCTCTGGCGGCGTCATAGCCTGGATTCTAACGACGCTATGACATCCGCCACGGTGGGACGACATGGCTTGACAGAGGCAAATCCTGCCTTTTGCGCGGCCCGCGCTATGCGTGGATGGGTGGTGATAGCCGAAACGGCCGCCAGTTCTACGGGTGAAAAAATGTTGCTTAAATGCATCACTGCCTGTGAACTGCTGAACAGCCAGATGCTGCCATCGGTGAGGGTGGTGCGGGCATGTGCCATCTGCTCGGGCGTCCACTGTGGCATTCGGCGCTCGTACACGGCGACAAAATCCACACCCACGCCGGCAGCCTGCAATTGCGTCGCGAGCCATTGGCGGCCCGTTCCGCCGGAGGCCGAGTTTTCGCCAGACCCGCCATCGCCCTCGGAGGCGCCACGCACCACCAGTACACGCAAGCCCGCTGCAGCCATCGCAGGCACCTGGGAAGAGACTTGTGCCCACAGCGATTCAGAGTCGAACTGCGCCGCGCCGGGCGCAGGCTGGTCGATCAAGGTGGCCGGAATGCCCTGGGCCAGGGCAGCACGCGCTGTGCCGGGGCCGGGGCTCCATACTCTGGTTTTGATAGCTGTAGGCGCTTGACAGGAGAGCGCCAGAGCCAGTTTTTCATCTAAAAAATACTGCGCCGCATTGCCGCTTACCAGCATGATGGCGCCATAGCGACCACCACGTTGGCACGCGGCCCGGGCCTCGCTTGCCGCCTGTTGATCGGCAGGCAGGGTAGCTGGCCCGATCTCGATCAACGGCAAGGCCCGTGCGGGCACGCCATGCGCTTGCAATTGCGACACCCATGCATCCGCTTCGGGTTGCGGGCGGGTGACGATGATGCGGAGCAGGGTTATATCAGCCATTCAGGATGCTGTGCGCTACCCGCGCTGGCGGCTCATCGCTGTTTGGCGCCTGCGGCCTGCAACAGCTGGGCCACTTGCTGGCCCAGGGCATCGGCGCTGGCCAGGTCAGTGACTTGCGCGCTGGCAGCGGCGCGCACGAGTGGCGCGTCGGGTTGAAGCTCGTCGCCCCAGGCAGCTTGCAGGTGCAGGGTGTCGCCTTGCCACTGTCCATGCGCGGCCAGCGGCATGGAGCAGCTGCCACCCATGCAGCGGCTGACGGCGCGCTCGGCGGTCACCGTTTTCCAGCTGCGGGCATCGGCCATGCTGGCAAACAGCGCTACCAGGTCTTGCCGGTCTGCGCGGATTTCAATGCCCAAGGCGCCCTGGCCTGCGGCGGGCAGCATGGTGTCGGTATCGAATTCGTGGCGGATGCGGTCGTGCATGTCCAGGCGCTTGAGGCCTGCCGCCGCCAGAACGATGCCATCGTATTGACCGTCGTCAAGTTTGCGCAGGCGGGTATTCACATTGCCGCGCAGCGGCTGGATGTCCAGATCAGGCCGCAATGCCTTGAGCAGCACCTGGCGGCGCAGGCTGGAGGTGCCGACGACCGCGCCCTGAGGCAGGTCATCCAGTCGCGCATAGCGGTTGGAAACCCAGGCGTCGCGCGGGTCTTCCCGCTCCAGCACGGCCGCCAGCGCAAAGCCTTCGGGCAGTTCCATCGGCACGTCCTTGAGCGAATGCACGGCCAGATCGGCGGCGCCGGTCTCCAGCGCGGTTTCCAGCTCCTTGACGAACAGGCCCTTGCCACCCACTTTGGAGAGCGTGCGGTCCAGGATCTGGTCTCCGCGCGTGGTCATGCCCAGCAGCGAGGCCTGGTGGCCCAGGTTTTGCAGCAACTGCTGTACGTGCCGCGCTTGCCACAGGGCGAGCTGGCTTTCACGGGTGGCGATGGTCAGGGATAAGGAGGTCATGGGTCTGGGCACCGCCTTCTGCGCTCACGGGCGGCGGATTCCCCACCACCAGAGCGAAAAAGCGTCTCAAAACAGGTCACGAAATGCAATCTTCGATGCTAGCATGTGCTGCGCCGTGATTGGCGCAGTGCGGATTCGCCCTGCGCAGCACCTTCTGTTTTGCCACCTGCTTTCCTTCGCCCATGACTACTGCCAGCAAAAAAGACTCTTCTGCAGCGCATGCAGTTGCCAAGACCGCAACGCGCAAGACCAGGCCTGCCGACAGCACTGCAAGCCAGCCTACGGGGCGTCGTGCCGACAAGGACCAGCCGCTGATCGAGGATATTCGTCTGCTGGGCCGCATTCTGGGTGATGTGATCCGCGAGCAGGAGGGCCAGGCCGCGTTCGACCTGATCGAGCAGGTGCGCCAGCTCTCGGTGGCCTACCGTCGCAATGACGACCAGGATGCGGAAAAATCCCTCAAGACCCTGCTCAAGCACCTGTCGGGCGATCAGACGGTGAGCGTGATCCGTGCCTTCACCTACTTCTCGCATCTGGCCAATCTGGCGGAAGACCGCCACCACATCCGCCGCCGCGAGGTGCACGAGCGCGCCGGCAACACCCAGGAAGGCAGCATTGAAGTGGCGCTGGCCCGGTTGCGCTGGGCGGGGATTCCGGTCAAGTCGGTGGCTGACACGCTGTCGCACAGCCTGGTGTCGCCGGTGCTGACCGCCCACCCGACCGAAGTGCAGCGCAAGAGCATTCTGGACGCCGAGCGCGCCATTGCTGCCCTGTTGGTGGAGCGCGATGACATTGCAGCTCGCGCCCAGCTCTTCAACAGCAGCAAGGACACGCTCACGCCCCGGCAACTGGCCGACAACGAACTGCTGCTGCGTGCGCAGGTAACGCAGCTGTGGCAAACGCGCCTGCTGCGCTTTTCCAAGCTGACGGTCGAAGACGAAATCGACAACGCGCTGTCGTACTACCAGGCCACGTTCCTGACCGAGATTCCCAAACTCTACGCTGCGCTGGAGCGCGAGTTGGGCGAGCGCGATCTGGCAACTTTCCTGCGCATGGGCCAGTGGATTGGCGGTGACCGCGATGGCAACCCGAACGTGACCGCGTATAGCCTGCAGGAGGCGCTGCGTCGCCAGGCCGATCTGGTGCTGCGCCACTATCTCAAGCAAGTGCACTACCTGGGCGGGGAGCTGTCGATGTCGCAACGCCTTGCAGGTACGACGCCAGCGCTGCAGGCCCTGGCCGCGCGATCGCCCGACACCAGCGAGCACCGCGAGGACGAGCCCTATCGCCGCGCGCTGATCGGCATGTATGCACGCCTCGCTGCAACGCTCAAGAACCTGAGCGGCGGCGACGCCGCCCGCCATGCCGTGGCGCCGCAGAATCCCTATGTGACAAGCGATGAGTTTCTGGCGGATCTGCGCGTCATCGAGGATTCGCTGCGCGACAACCATGGCCGGGCGCTTGCTGAGCAACGCCTGTCGCCGCTGATCCGTGCGGTGCAGGTATTCGGCTTTCACCTGGCCACGGTGGATCTGCGCCAAAGCTCCGACCAGCACGAGGCCGTGGTTGCGGAACTGCTGGCCACTGCAGGCCTGGAGGGCGATTACGCCCAGTTGCCCGAAGCTGCCAAGCGCGAGTTGCTGATCCGTCTGCTGTGCGATGCGCGCCCGTTGCGGGTGGTTGGCGCGCGGTACAGCGACAAGACCCAGAGCGAGATGGCCATCTTCGAGCGGGCCTGCCAATCGGTGAAGCTGTATGGGCGCGAGGCCATCCGGCACTACATCATCAGCCACACCGAAGCGGTGAGCGACCTGCTCGAAGTGCTGCTGCTGCAAAAGGAAGTGGGTCTGCTGGGCGGACGCATCAACGATGGCCAGTCGCAGGCCGCGCTGATCGTGAGCCCGCTCTTCGAGACCATTGACGACCTGCGCAACGCAGCGACCATCATGCGCGAATACTATGCGCTGCCGCATATTGCGTCTCTTGTTCAGCGCAGTGGGGCAGAGCAGGACATCATGCTCGGCTACAGCGACAGCAACAAGGATGGCGGTATCTTCACCAGCAACTGGGAGCTGTACCAGGCCGAGATTGCGCTGGTGGCGCTGTTTGACGAACTGAGCCAGCAGCACCCGGTGCAATTGCGCCTGTTCCATGGCCGAGGCGGCACCGTGGGGCGTGGCGGCGGGCCCAGCTACCAGGCCATTCTGGCGCAGCCACCAGGCACGGTGCGTGGACAGATCCGCCTCACCGAGCAAGGGGAGGTGATTGCCTCCAAGTACGCCAACCCTGAAATCGGCCGCCGCAACCTGGAAACCCTGGTGGCCGCTACGCTCGAAGCCACCTTGCTGCAGCCCACCAAGCCCGCTACGCAGGCGTTTCTGGCTGCAGCCGCTGACCTGTCTGCTGCCAGCATGGCCGCGTACCGCGAGCTGGTCTATGGCACCAAGGGCTTCGAAAGCTATTTCTTCAGCTCCACCCCGATCCGCGAGATTGCCGAGCTGAACATCGGCTCGCGCCCAGCATCGCGCAAGGCCAACCAGCGCATTGAAGACCTGCGCGCCATCCCGTGGGGGTTCAGCTGGGGCCAATGCCGCCTCACCTTGCCCGGCTGGTATGGCTTTGGCACGGCGGTGCAGGCTTTCGTGAACCAGGAGGGCAAGTCTGCCAAGGCGCAGTGGGCACTTCTGCAGAAAATGTACCGCCAGTGGCCCTTCTTCCGGACCCTGCTGTCCAACATGGACATGGTGCTGGCCAAGAGCGACCTGGCGCTTGCCTCGCGCTACAGCGAACTGGTGGCCGACACACGTCTGCGCAAGCGCGTGTTCCAGGCGATCGAGGTCGAATGGAAGAGCACCGCACACGCCCTGGCCCAGATCACGGGGGAGGAGAACCGCCTGGCCAACAACCCGGCGCTGGAGCGCTCCATCCGCCACCGCTTCCCCTACATCGATCCGCTGCACCACCTGCAGGTCGAGCTGATCCGCCGCTGGCGCAATGGGGAGGACAACGAGCGCGTGAAAACCGGCATCCACATCTCGATCAACGGCATCGCAGCAGCACTGCGCAATACGGGTTGAGGGAGACGGGCCACTTTGAGGTGGCATGTCGTATACCGGCCACGGTAGTCAAGAGGAAAACCGCGACGGCGCTTCTCTGAGATTGACGCTGGCTGTTGCATATTGGCTGCAGATTTTCCGCAACAAACGTATAGGCAGTGCGCCATCCATCCTTTTGGTCGAAGGCCTTGACGGGTTAATGCGGAAAGATAGTTTTTCAAATGTAAAAATAGTATTTTTCTGAGGTTCTGTTTCAGTTGGTAGTCAATGATTATGAAATTACGTCATCGTGTAACGGCATGGGCGCTGGGGCTGGTATCCCTGGCGTGTGTGGCCCATGCAGGGGCTCAGCAGGTACCTCCGGCGCAAGGCTTCAAAGTCGGTGCATTTGAGCAGCCGCTGAGTACGCCCAAGGAGTTCGTGCTCACCAAGAGCATGAAAGCAGGTCTTGCGGTTGAACCTGTCCGCATTGATCTGGGCGAATGGAGTGGGCTCAAGTCGGCTTCTCAGGGCCCGGTGCTTCTGGTTGGCCAGTCCCGTGAAATCAGCCAAACCCGAACCGCTGAGGCGCTGACTTCGATGCTGCAATGGCGTCGCTCCGCCAGAGGTGGAGCGGTTGCGGCTCTGAGCGTTCGCTCGGGAGGTGCCGAAGGCATGCGTTTGGGGGTGGTGGTGGATCAATTGCCTGGCAATGCCATGCTGCGGCTCTATACCGACCACCAGCCCAACGCAGTGTTTGAAATTGCCGGCCAGCGCGTCTTGCAGATTCTGCAGGCCAATCTGGACGCCGGTGACAACAGTGAAGCGGGCCGCACCTGGTGGACGCCCAGCAGCTCGGGTGATCAGGTGACCCTGGAGATCGAGCTGCCTGCGGGCACGCCGCGAGAAGCGCTGCAGATTGCATTGCCCCGGGTGATGCATATCTATGAAAACCTGTCCTTGCCCATTGGTGACGATGCTGCTGAGCCTGCCGAAGAAAAGGCCATGCCGCTGGGCAACCCGCTCACCTGCCACCTGGATGCCACCTGCTACAACCAATACGATGTTCAGCGCCGTGGCGTTGCCCGCATGGCTTACATCACCGAAAGAGGTGCGGATGGCAGCTACTCCTACGGGCTGTGTACCGGTGCCTTGCTCAACGACTACCAGTCTTCCGGAACCCCGTACTTCCTGACTGCGGCCCACTGCATTTCCACCCAGACACTGGCATCGGCACTGGAAACGGATTGGTTCTATACCTCCAGCAGTTGCGGCAGCAACAGCCTGTCGCCCAGCAGCGTGAATCTGCGCAATGGCTCCCAATTGCTGTATTCCAGCGCCAATCCCGATGTCACCCTCTTGAAGCTCAATGACGTGCCTCCTGCCGGTGCGTATTTTCTGGGGTGGGACAGCACTGCCGTCCCCTTGAACAGCAGCGTGGTGGGTATCCACCATCCAGATGGCGGCCTGCAGAAAATCAGCATGGGCGTGGTTCCGGCGCGTGCGTCCTGTGCTCCCGTCAATGGCAGTTTCAATTGTTCCATTGGCGGAAATGCCGGCAACTATTACTACGTGCAGTGGAGCGAGGGATTGACCCAGCCCGGCAGCAGCGGTTCACCGCTGTTGTACCAGGGCCTGGTCACGGGGGTGCTGTCCGGCGGCTCGACTGCGAGTTGCCCGGCCTCCAATGCCACAAGCGTTTATCCAAGCCTCAACAGTGTATTCCCGGTACTCAGAAAGTGGCTGGTGGACGCGAATGCCAACCCCGCGCCTAATTCTGCACGCGTGCCGATCTACCGTTTCTATAACACCCAGACGGGCACCCATTTCTTCACCGCCGATGCGGCCGAGCGTGATTATGTGATTGCCACCTATCCTGTATTTCAGTATGAAAACATTGTTTTCTATGCTTCCAGGCAGTCGGCTGCAGCGCCCGATGCGGTGTATCGCTTCTATAACACCGGCTCCAACTCTCACTTCTATACAATCAGTGAGGATGAACGCAAATATGTGATTGCCAACTACCCTGTTTTCAAGGAAGAGGGTATTTCCTGGTACGCGCGTAAAACGCAAGGGGATGGCAGTATTCCCATGTATCGTTTCTATAACATGAATACGGGTTCCCACTTCTACACAATCAATGCGTCAGAGCGTGATTTTGTGATTGCAAATTATCCGCACTTCAAATACGAAGGTACCAGTTATTACGTTTGGGGCAGTCAGTAGCCACTGCTTGGCTGCATGGATTGCCAAAATAAAAACACGGCCTATGTGCCGTGTTTTTTTATGATGGAAATACTACTGGAAAAACCGCAATGGCTGGAGCTATTTCAGGGGAGCACCGAGCGGAAAATGCCAGGAAAGCGCCAGCCGTTCAACCGCGCTCCACCGGCCGCGTCGCATCGCTGCACCATTCGCTCCAGCTGCCCGCAAACAGGGCCGTGGGCGCGTAGCCTGCAATTTCCATGGCGATCAGGTTGGGCAGGGCGCTCACGCCGCTGCCGCATTGGTGAACGACGGTGCCGGGATCGCGGCCACCCAGCAGTGCGTCAAATTCGGCGCGCAGCTCGGCGGCCGGTTTGAAGCGCCCATCTGCGCCGATGTTGGTGCTGAACAAACGATTGAGCGCACCTGGAATGTGGCCGGCAACAGGATCGAGCGGCTCTACTTCGCCGCGATAGCGGGCAGGGGCCCGGGCATCGATCACGGTCTGCGCACTGCCCAGCGCTTGGAGCACCTGGCCTGCGGTGCGCAGCTCGCGCAATGGGGCTTTCAACTCGAAATTGCTCTGGAAATGGCTGGTGGGCTTGCCACTCTCTACCGCTCCGCCCATGGCTTGCCAGGCCTGCAGACCACCGTCGAGCACGGCGACGGCCTCGTGGCCTGCCCATTTCAGCATCCACCACAGGCGGCCTGCGTAATTGACGCCATTGCGGTCATACACCACAGCCTGCATGTCGTTGCGAAAGCCGACCTGCGACAGCCAGGTGGCAAAGGTTTCGCGCGTGGGCAGGGGGTGGCGACCACCGGATGCGGCCGCAACCACCCGGCCAGCGCCGTCGTGCGGGGCGCTGAGGTTCTTGTCGAGGTTGGCGTACAGGGCGCCGGCAATGTGCACTTCGTCATACAGCGCCTCGCCCGCCAGGGGCTGGGCCAGCTCGAACGTGCAGTCGAACACCATGACGCTAGCAGGCGCGCTCTGCTGCAGCGCCTGCAGCTGGGCAGGGGTGATGAGGGTGGTATAGGGCATGGTTGCCATCGCAGTGCTCCAAAAAAGCGGCTGGCGCAGGCCGGACAAGGCCCACTCAAGCCTGAAAAAGAGTCGTTTTCAGCCATTATGGTGCAGCACCGTCGGCGCCGTATTTTATGAATGAAAAACACGGCTGACGTATGACTGGTGTGCGCCGTCAGCTATCCTTTGCGCAGCACGGTGGCGGCAATGCCGCTGCCCACGATCAGCGCCATGCCGATCCAGCCGATGGCCGGAATCTGGTCGCCAAACACCACAATGCTGGCCAGCCCGCCGAACACGATGCCCGAGTACTGGAGGTTGGCCACGACCAGGGTCGCGCGGCGCGTGGTGGCACTGGCATAGGCCATGGTCATGAACAGCTGGCCTGCAGTGGCCAGAATGCCGATGGGTATATGCCAGAGTGCAGGCCAGCCGGGGAAGGGCGAGGCGCCGGTGAACAGCATGGTCAGCCCCCCCGCAACCGCGGAGCCCACAGCAAAGTAGAAGACCACGCGCTGCTCGGGCTCGCCAATGCGCGACAGCGCCACCACCTGCATGTAGGCAAAGGCAGACATCAGGCCCGACAGCAGGCCGATGATGCCGGCAAACAGCTGCTCGGCATCCATGCTGGGGCGCAGCATCAGCAGCACCCCGGCAAAGCCGATGAGGACCGTGAGCACCAGCGGAATATTGAGCGCTGGCTGGTCGCCTGCTGCCTTGGGTCGCCAGGCCATCAGCGCGCCGCCCACGACAAAGGCAGCAATCCAGAGACTGCTCATGTAGTTGAGCGTCATGGCGGTGGCCAGGGGCAGCTTGCCGATGGAGTAGAACCAGAAGCCCATCGAGAGCACGCCGATGAAACTGCGCCAGGCGTGCATCAGCGGGTACTGCGTGCCCAGGGTGATGCGCTTGCGCCGGGCCAGCCACCACAGCAAGGCCATGCTGATGAGGCCCCGGTAGAAGATGATCTCTGCCGCGTTGTAGTGGGCAGATGCGAACTTGATGCACACGCCCATGAGTGCGAAACAAAAGGCGGCGGCCACCATCCACAGGGCTTGCATCGGAAGGACTTTAGAATAAAAAAGCTGCTTGCGCTTATTGTGTAAGCGCGAGCAGCTATTGATTTGATAGTAATTGAGAGGAATTACTTCGCCAGAACAGCCTCTTTCATCATACTGCGATACCACTCGTGAAAGTGCTGCATGCCGTCTTCCATGGGACTCTGGTAGGGGCCGACTTCGTTGTCGCCGCGCTCCCACAGAGCCCTGCGGCCCGCGTCCATGCGCTCGCCGATCTCGTCGTCCTCAATGGCGGTTTCCATGTAGGCCGCACGCTGGGCCTGCACGAACTCGGGCTCGAAGGCGCTGATTTCTTCCGGGTAGTAGAACTCGACCACGTTCATGGTCTTTTCCGGGCTGATCGGGTGCAGGGTCGAGACGGTCAGCACATGTGGGTACCACTCAACCATGATGTGCGGGTAGTAGGTGAGCCAGATGGCACCGTGCTCGGGCATCTGCCCGCCACGGTAGGCCAGCAGCACTTCGTGCCACTTCTTGTAGGTGTCGGAGCCTGGGCGGGCAAAGCCGGGCGCAACGCCTACGGTCTGCACCGAGTACTCCTTGCCAAACTCCCACTGGAGATCGTCGCAGGTGACGAAATTGCCCAGACCTGGGTGGAAAGGGCCGACGTGGTAGTCCTCCAGATAGACCTCGATGAAGGTCTTCCAGTTGTAGTTGCACTCGTGCATTTCCACGTGGTTGAGCACAAAGCCATCAAAGCTGAGCGCTGCGGCCGGGCCCATGCCAGCCAGGTCAGCCTGGATGTCGCGACCGTTGTCTTCAAACAGCAGGCCGTTCCATTCACGCAAACGGTAGTTGTTGAGGTTGAGGCAAGGGTCTTGCGCGAAATGGGGCGCGCCCAGCAGTTCACCACTGGGGCTGTAGGTCCAGCGGTGCAGCGGGCAGACGATGTTGCCGCCCGCACTGCCTTTTTGCTGGTGATGGAGCGAGCCCCGGCCCTTGAGCATCACCGCCTGGCGATGTCGGCAGACGTTGGAGATCAGCTCGGCCTGGCCCGTGGCGCTGCGCACCAGGGCGCGCCCTTCCTTTTCATGCGGAAGGGCGTAATAGTCGCCAATCTCGGGGATCGCCAGTTGGTGGCCGACATACTTGGGGCCGTGCTGGAAGATGGTTTGCATCTCGCGCTCAAAGAGCGCTTGATCGAAATAGCTTGAAACTGGAAGTTGGCTTGCGGCCTGCTGCAGTTGAAGACTTAAATCAGACATGGGTGACCTGACCTAAAGACTCCCCACAGGGAGGTTGCGCGTGCATGCGCAGAGAAAAAATAAAACCGGCTACCCTAGAAGAATACCGGTTTCGCGAGAAATGGGATTATACCCAGTGGGGTTATTCCCGTTCCGTTCATGCGTGAATTGAGAGCAATTCTCGGCTGCAGAACGGAACTGCCTTTCCATACTGGCTTCAAAATTCTATCAAATTGATAGCTGACTGCGCGCTCTGGTAGGGCGAAATCCCTGTCTGGGAAACTGGATATGATGGCCTGCTGGTCTGCGCTTTGCAGGGGTAGCGGGCGCTGTGTTCGTGGTGGCGCGCGCAGCGCCTAAAATCAGCGCTTTCCATTCCGTACCAGCGGCAACCCCGGTTGCCCTCGCAAGCCCATGCCCAAGGCCACAGCCTCCAAGGCGTCTGCCATGCCAGATTTGCCCGAACCCGCCAACTATGAAAGCGCCTTGCAGGAGCTCGAAGGCCTGGTGGCGCGCATCGAATCGGGCCAGTTGCCGCTCGACGACATGCTGGCCGCCTACCAGCGCGGCGCCGTGTTGCTGGCCTACTGCCGTGGCAAGCTCGAAGCGGTGCAGGACCAGATCAAGGTGCTGGACAATGGCCAGCTCAAGCCCTGGGCGAGCGAGGAATAAAGAGAACAATGACAGCAGCGCACGAAAATTTTGCACAGTGGTGCAGCGATGAACTGGCCCGCGTGGAAGCGGCCCTGAACCAATGGATCGTGGCCGACGCTCCCGCCAACCTGGGCGAGCCCATGCGTTACGCCGTGCTTGATGGGGGAAAGCGCCTGCGTCCCTTGCTGGTGCTGGCCGCTGCACAGTCCGCCGGTCCGTTGGGCGTGCCGCAGGCCGAAGCCGCTTTGCGCGCCGGTTGCGCGGTGGAGCTGATCCATGCCTACTCGCTGGTGCACGATGACATGCCCTGCATGGACAACGATGTGCTGCGACGGGGCAAGCCCACGGTGCATGTGCAGTTTGGCGAAGCCCAGGCCTTGCTGGCGGGCGATGCCTTGCAGGCCCTGGCGTTTGAATTGCTGGTGCCTGAGGGCCGCGATATTCCCGACGCCATGCAGGCCAGGCTGTGCCGCCAGTTGGCGCTCGCTGCTGGCTACAACGGCATGGCAGGGGGCCAGGCAATCGATCTGGCAAGTGTCGGCAAGAGCCTGACGCAGCCTCAGTTGCAGCAGATGCACAAGCTCAAGACCGGCGCGCTGCTGCAGGCCAGCGTGGAAATGGGCGCCACCTGCGCCGGTATTACGGGCGCTGCACTGGCGGCGCTGCGGCAATACGGCGCGGCACTGGGTCTGGCCTTTCAGGTCATCGACGATGTGCTCGATGTGGTGGCAGATTCCGCCACATTGGGCAAGACGGCAGGCAAGGACGCGGACAATGACAAGCCTACCTATGTATCGCTGATGGGCCTGGATGCTGCCCGCGCCTACGCCAATGATCTGCTGGCCGAGGCGCAGCTGGCGCTGGCGGGCAGCGGCCTTGCGCAACCGCGCGCGCTGGCCGCGCTGGCCGATATGGTGGTGCGCCGCAGCCACTGAGGCGTGGTGCAAAAAGTGCCTTGATACCGGTCAATTTACCCAAGGCGCTACCATAGACCATTGCGATTTGAACAAAAAACTGCGCCAGCGCTTGTCTGGCATGCGCAGTCAGCTATCGAAACAGTAGTATGCCCACGAAGAACTTTCCATTGCTCGCCACCATCAACGATCCGGCCGATCTGCGCAAGCTGTCGCGCGCCGAGCTCAAGACCCTGGCGCGTGAACTGCGGGAGTTCGTTCTGGAGAGCGTGTCGCAGACCGGCGGACACCTGAGCTCCAACCTGGGAACGGTCGAGCTGACCATTGCCTTGCACGCGGTCTACGACACGCCCCATGACCGCTTCGTGTGGGACGTGGGCCACCAGACCTATCCGCACAAGATTCTGACGGGCCGCCGCGACCGCATGACCGGCTTGCGCCAGTTGGGCGGGATTTCGGGCTTTCCGCTGCGTACCGAGAGCGAATACGACGCATTCGGTACCGCGCATTCGTCCACCAGCATATCGGCAGCCCTGGGCATGGCCGAAGCCTCCAAGCTCAAGGGCGAAAGCCGCCAGGCAGTGGCCATCATCGGCGATGGCGCGATGACGGCCGGCATGGCGTTTGAAGCCTTGAACAATGCTGGTGTCAGCGATGCGAACCTGCTCGTCATCCTGAACGACAACGACATGAGCATCAGCCCGCCGGTGGGCGCACTCAACCGCTATCTGGCGCAGTTGATGAGCGGCCAGTTCTACGCCAAGGCGCGTGGCGTGGGCAAGAGCGTGCTCAAGCAGGTGCCTCCGCTGCTGGAGCTTGCCAAACGACTGGAGCAGCAGGCCAAGGGCATGGTGGTGCCTGCCACGCTGTTCGAGAATTTCGGCTTCAACTACATCGGCCCCATCGATGGGCATGATCTTGATTCGCTCATTCCCACGTTGGAGAACATCCGCCAGCTCAAGGGGCCGCAGTTTCTGCACGTCGTCACCAAGAAAGGCCAGGGCTACAAACTGGCCGAGGCCGACCCGGTGGCCTACCATGGCCCGGGCAAGTTCGACCCGGCCATTGGTCTCGTCAAACCTGCCACGCCGCCCAAGCAGACCTTTACCCAGGTATTTGGCAGCTGGCTGTGCGACATGGCCGCCCATGATGAGCGACTGGTGGCCATTACGCCAGCCATGCGCGAAGGCTCGGGCATGGTCGAATACCACAAGCGCTTTCCCAAGCGCTACTTCGATGTGGGCATTGCGGAGCAGCATTCGGTCACGTTTGCCGGGGGCCTGGCCTGCGAAGGACTCAAGCCGGTGGTCGCCATCTATTCGACCTTTCTGCAGCGCGCGTACGACCAGCTGATCCACGACGTGGCCCTGCAGAACCTGCCCGTGGTGTTTGCGCTGGACCGCGCGGGCCTTGTCGGTGCCGATGGCGCCACGCACGCGGGTAATTACGACATTGCATTCACCCGCTGCATTCCCAACATGAGTGTGGCCTGCCCGGCTGATGAGCGCGAATGCCGCCAACTGCTGAGCACCGCCTATGCGCAGAACCACCCCGTGACCGTGCGCTACCCCCGTGGCGCAGGCGTTGGCGTGGCTCCACTGGAGTCGCTGGAGGGCCTGCCCTTTGGCAAGGGTGAAATCCGCCGCCAGGCCCAGCCTGCGGTGGCGGGGGCGCCACGCATTGCCATCCTGTCGTTTGGCAGCTTGCTGTATCCGGCCTTGCAGGCCGCAGAGCAGATCAACGCCACGGTTGCCAACATGCGCTGGGCCAAGCCGCTGGATACCGAATTGCTGCAGCAGATCGCACAGACCCACGATGCCCTGGTGACCGTGGAAGACGGTTGTGTGATGGGCGGTGCAGGCAGCGCCGTGCTCGAAGCACTGCAGGCCTTGCACCTGGAGGTGCCGGTGCTGCAACTGGGCTTGAAGGACGAATTCATCGAACATGGCGACCCTGCCAAACTGATGGCGTTGCAAGGGCTGGATGCGGCAGGAATCCAGAAATCGATCACCGAGCGCTTTGGCCCGCGCACCGTTGCAGCTGCCAGTGCGGCAGCCTGATTTCTGTACACGCCAATCACGATGCCTGGCAGGTTGCCAGGCATTTTTTCGTGGAAGATGCCTCGCTGAACAAAAGCACCTTTCGGGGGGCGCCTGGTCCTGTTTGGTTGCCTGACGTGGATGCGGTGGGCCGGCCCAGGCATGCCTGCTGGCGAGCGCGTGAGACTGCCGCTGTGGCAGCGTCGCTTTCCGTGGAGAGCGTGAATGCAGCCATCAACGCGTCGATGATGAGAGCGCGCGCATCCAGTGTTCGTACTCCTGGTGTTCCAGCTCCAGCAAGGCCTCGGGTGGGCCGCCTCCACCGACGGCCTGAATGTCTCGCAGAGAGTCGCGCACCTCGGGCTTGGCAAGCACCTGTGCCACCGCTTCCTGCAAGATGCGGTTGGATGCGGAATCCGAATCCGCAGGTGCCCAAAGGCTGAAGTGGTCGTATACCGTGTAGCCAGCCAAGGATGCATTTGAAGCCAGCGTTGGCCACTGCACTCCCCGGTAGCTTTGGGGATGCGCCGGGTTGGCGGTGGTGCCCAGCACCCGCAACTGGCCGCGTTCGATGGCTACTTTCACGCCGTTGGCGGGTGCAAACAGCAACTCCACCGCATGTTCCTTGGTAATCACATCCGAGTCGGGGTACATGCGCTTGTAGACCACGCGCTGCATGTCAACGCCGCTCATCGAGCGGAGCAGGCCGAAGGCGAGGTGTCCGATCCAGCCATCGTCGCCGGTGGCAATGCGCAGGCTGCCAGGGTGGGCGCGCGCGTAGGCCAGCAGGTCATCCGTGCTGTGAATGCCTAGCGTGTCGGCCTTCTCGCTGTCGATGACCAGAACCAGCGGCTCCGACGCCAGCAGCGTGACGGGGTGAAGGGATTGCAGCAGCGTATCGATCAACGGGCCTTGGTGCAGGCCCTTGATGCCCCCGCGCGGCAGCATCATGGCGCCGAGCCAGACTTTGGCGTTACCGCCTTCCATCGTCAACAGGCGATAGTCGGCCAAAGTGGCGGGCGGCTTGTGATCGACCTGCACATTGCGCCCCAGCAGATTGGGCAAGTGCTTGGCCAGCATCTGGGCATAGTGGTCGCTGCGGCCACCGGGGGGAAATATCACGGTGATGTGCAGCGTGGGCTGCGGTGCAGGGGCTAGCCACTGCCCTGCGTCGTTCATCAGTCCGAAGCGTATGGCCCACTGTCCATCAGTAGATGCGTTGCGTACCAGAGCTTCGGCCGCCCAATAGCGACCCACGCGGTGGAATTTCCGGATCATGGGCCAATCGTCCTGCCACCCGGGAGGGCGCCAATCCTCCGGGAATGCGCCTGCGACAACGGCGTAACCATGGCGGAACTGGCGCGCCTCATGAAACTGCGGCGCAATCACCCATTGGCCCTGGGCGTCCTGGTATCCCCACCGATTCGTGTTCACGTCCTTCACCGGGCGCAGGGCGGCTCCTCCATGGCTGCCGTGCAACCGTTGCCAGCGGCACACACGTGAGGTGTCGGTGTGGCGCTGAGAATCCCATCCGCCGGAGGTACACAGCTGGATGCGCTTCTGGGCGGTTGCATCGGGCAGGTTGCCGAAGATGAACGGGATTACCATCCTCCCTCGCGCATCGATCAGGCCCGTGCCAGAGGAGCCAGGCGTCACAATCTGCTTCCTGTAGGCCATCCACTGCGCAGTAGTGATATCGAGCGGCGGTACGGGGGGAAGCCACTGGCCTTGTGCATTGCGCAGGCCAGGCTGTGCATATACCTTGTCAATGTGCAAATCGGAGGCCATTTGTTCGCCTCCGTCTGGCGAGAGGTAGGAAATTGCGAACGGGGAATCGACGTATCTCGGGTCCAGGCCATCACAGGTGACGGGCGGAACGGCCCACCGACCTTGCGAATCAATCCGCCCGTAGGCCGTGGTGCTTCGGAGTCCACCTCCCGGCTTTCGCTCTACCAGCCACACTTTGAACCCCGGTTGAAGTGTGTCGTTGATGCTGCTGGCGCTGACATAGTCCATCCGGACAACCTGCCAGCGGCCATCGCAGAAGCTACGAGCTGCCGAGGACAGAAAAAGCGTTTGTCCGCTCTGCGCGTTGAACAGCGCGGGGGCCAGCGCGCTGTTTTTGCCCGGATTGAGGCCCAGCCAACGCAACCGCTCCATCAGGCGGGGGTCAATGCCGACCGTGAACGCGAAAATGTCTTTCCACGGCTGCACCTGCCCGACTTGCCCGGTCACCGGCTGCAATTGCCAGTTTGCCTGCATGGGCATGGCACGGCCAGGATCGGCATAGAGGTCGGCGTAACTCGGCGGCGCTGCATGGACCCGGCCCAGGGCGATACCGAGCCACAACAGGGCGGCGACGAGATACAGACGCTTCATCAGGTGATGTCTCCAGGCACTGCGTGTCCATTTCAATGGCATGATTTTCCTATCGCTACCTTGCCGCCTTGGCAATGCACCGGGCAGATGGACAAGAGCATACTGTTTGGAATGGTGGTTTGTTGTGAAACATGCGCCATGTGAGCGAAGGGTTCGGTCACAGTCCCATCCGCGGCAAAGGCTGCGGCGCAACGGCGTTCCAAACCACTCCCCAAAATGCCTGATGCCAAATATGCAATGGACGGTTGAGCTGTTCACTGCCGGGGCGAGGCGCGCCCCCGTATCAGCCCTGCGGCGAAGCGGTGACTTTGTCGAGAAGCTGCAGGGCCTGTGACGGCTCGGTGATTTCTATCCACTGGAGATGGGAAAATTCGCCGTGGTCGCGCAAAACAGCGAATTTCGACTGGTTTTTCTCGTAGGTGGACAGAGCCCAGAGAAGAATCGAGTCTTTGGAAAAGAATGCCATGCGCAGCGATTCCCGGTTTCCGTGTGACAGCTGCTTGCGAGTGAGACCACGGCCGAGGGTGCGCCAGAGCAGGCGGGAAAACACCGTGAAGCGTCCGTAGTTGAGCCAGACCACATGTGTTGCGCGCGACCAGAGCACGTCTCGAACGGCGCTGTAATTCCCATCTGCGACCCAGCATGCGCCTTGAGTCGCTTCAGTGACCGAACGCCTGAATTGATCCAGAGGCACGGGTTGCCAGCCTGGCCCCCAGTACAGCGAATCCAACTCGATGAAAGGAGACCGCGTTTGGGCTGCCAGTTTCATCGCCAAGGTGGATTTGCCTGCCCCGCTGGTGCCGACTACTAGATAGCGCATCTCATTCCTGTACTTGCATGGCTTCCCATTGTGCTCACGAGAGAAGAGGTGACGGAAGGCCGACACTTCTCGACCATACCAGCAAGTTCATCACTTCTGTAGACACGCATGACGGGCCAGCACATCAGTGCAAGTTCACTTGGCTATCTGCCAACTGCGGAGGCTCGAGTGAGAGACCGGCGATGGTCCGCATGTTGCCAGCGCTACACTCGCAGACATGAACCTGCTGATTCGACCTGAAAGGCCCACAGACCCAGCGGCCATTGAGTCCGTTACCGTGGCCGCATTTCTTCATGCGCCCCATACCGACCACAACGAACAGTGCATTGTTGCGGCCCTTCGAGCTGCACAGGCACTCAGCATCTCTCTTGTTGCCGAGGTGGATGCAGCCGTGGTCGGGCATGTCGCTGTTTCACCAGTTTCCATTGCCGGTGATTCGGTGGGCTGGTTCGGCCTGGGGCCGGTATCGGTCGTTCCTGCCCTGCAAGGCAAAGGCATCGGGTCGAAGCTGGTGCGCCAGGCGCTGGGCATGCTCAAGGAGCAAGGGGCATCGGGCTGCGTGGTGCTGGGAGACCCCTTGTACTACACGCGATTCAGCTTCAGAAATGAGGCGGGTCTGGTCTTGCCGGGCGTCCCGCTTGAATATTTCATGGCAATATCGTTTGGGCCGACAGTGCCTGCCGGAGTCGTTTCCTACCATTCTGCATTCACGGCAACGCATTGATGGAATGCGCCTGGGGCCTTCTGGGCCTTCAAGGCGTTTAAGGCGTTTAAGGCGTTTAGGGCGTTTAGGGCGTTCAGGGCCACAGCACCTGCTTTTGCCAGTTGCCTTCCTTTTCCGTATTGGCATAGCGAAGCCGTTGATGCTATCTGTCCGTGGTGCCCTGCCAGGACTCCTGCACGGTGCGTATGACGGCGAACAGACGCCATCCCGGCTCGGTATGCTCGGGATGGTTGTCGAGAAATGTCCGGGCTCCAACTGGCGGCAGGCGCGTGACCTGCTGCGGAGCGACACTCTTGACGAATTGGCATTCATTGTCGAATGAGCAAAGGCTCATGATGCAGGTCAAGAAAGCCGCGTTTTCCATCTCCATGCCAAAGATGGCAAGAGGCAACGACTGGCAAAGAGCGGTTGTGGAAGCATGCCCATGTATTGGGGGGCCAAGGCCACACGCCTTCTTGCACGCGTGGTGCAGATGTGGTGGACAAGGAACATAAATAAGGCGCGATCTGCAGGGAAAACCCGAGCAAGTCGCATGAGCAACCATTTCTACAATTTGCAAACCAAAAACCGGGCTTCAGCTGTGGCACGATTGCAGCTGCAACTTTTTACAATCAATCGGAGATACAGATGGATCGTCGTTCCCTTATCAAGAATGCTGGCATCGCTGGCGTGTTGGCTGCTGGTGTGGCCCCCGCTGTGCATGCCCAGGCGGCGGTGCGCTGGCGTCTGGCTTCCAGCTTCCCCAAGTCGCTGGATACCATTTTCGGTAGCGCCGAGAAGCTGTCGCAGACCGTCAAGGCGCTGTCGGGCGGCAAGTTTGAAATCTCCGTTCACCCCGCTGGCGAGTTGATGCCTGCTTTCGGTGTGGTCGACGCACTGCAGTCCGACACCATCGACATGGCAGAAACCGCTGCCTACTACTTCACCGGTAAGGATCCGATCTTCGCCTTCAGCTGTGCCGTGCCCTTTGGCCTGACCACCTTGCAGATGAATGCCTGGAAGGACCATGGCAATGGCCGCAAGCTGCTCGATGCCTTCTTCGAGAAATACAACTTCAAGACGGCATCCGCTGGCAACACCACTACCCAGATGGGCGGCTGGTACCGCAAGGAAATCAAGACCGTTGCCGACCTCAAGGGCCTCAAGATGCGTCTGGGTGGCGGCGTGTTCGGTGAAGCCATGGCCAAGCTGGGCGTGGTGGCGCAAAACATGCCTGCAGGCGATGTGTACCAGGCTCTGGAAAAGGGCACTCTGGATGCCGTGGAGTTCGTCGGCCCCTACGACGATGAAAAGCTGGGCTTCAACAAGGTGGCTCCGTTCTACTACTACCCCGGCTGGTGGGAAGGCTCCGCAGACCTGGAGTTCTTCATCAACATCAAGAAGTACAACGCGCTGTCGCCCGAGAACAAGGCGATCCTCGACGCAGCCACCCGCGTGGCAGCTGCCGACATGACCAGCAAGTACCAGGTTCTCAACCCCATCGCGCTCAAGAAGCTGGTGGCCAACAAGACCCAGCTCAAGCCTTTCCCCAAGGAGCTGATGGACGCAGGCTTCAAGGCCTCGATGGAAGTGTTTGCCGAGCACGAAGCCAAGTCGCCCGAGTTCAAGAAGATCCACCAGGACATGCGTGCCTTCCAGCGCGACCAGATCCTGTGGAACCGTTTCTCCGAGTACCCATTCAACCAGTACATGGCGTCGGTCAAGATCTAAAGCGATTCCCTCTGCAGCGCTCGGCGCTGCGGGATGGAGCACCCAAGCCGCAGCGCAAGCTGCGGCTTTTTCATTGCGGCGATCAGGGGCGCTCAGGCCCCTGCAGCACCCGGTTCAAAACACTCACTGGTATCCATGCGTACGTTGCGCAGCCTGGCGGTCTTGAGGTGAGAGGCATACAGCGGCTCGGCAAAGTAGCTGACAAGGAAGGAACGGCGCCGCGCGCCCGATGGATTGATGCAGGCGCCATGCACCAGATCGGCGTCGAATACCAGAATATCGCCTGCGTGGCCGCTCAGCTGCAATGAGCGCGATTCATCGAGAAAGTCGAATGGCGCTTCCTGAGGCCGTGCCCGGTGGCTGCCCGGCACGATGCGCGTGGCTCCATTGTGTGGCCCATAGTCGTCGAGAAAAATGAGCACGCTGATGTTGTCGCCCGGCCGCTGCGAGGACAGATCGCGGTGCAGTTGCTGGTGACCTCCGCCCTGGCGTGGTTCTCGCCCCTCGACCTGGGCCAGGAAAAAGCGCTCGCCAATCAAGGCCCCCACCACTGCCAGCAGGGCGGGCAACCGGCACACTGCTTGCACCTGTGGCAGGAGGTCGACCATGGCGTGGTTCCAGCTCGATGCACGGGGCACTGGCCACAGTGCAGACTCGGCAATGTTGCTGTCGAAGCTGGCGCACAGATCCGGCAGCCAGTCCTGCGGGACCGCCTGGCTCAGCAGGGCAAAACCGTTGCTGTGGAGTTGCTCTTGCTCACTAGTGGAAAGCGGTGAATGGCGGGCAGCGGTCATGGGGCAGTGCAGGGATGAAAAAGACTCTTCTGGGGTGGGTGAAAGCCGTCAACGGCTTTGAAAGCACCCATAAAAAAGCCCCGGCATGTGCCAGGGCGGGGAGGTGCAGGCCAGCTTACTTGCTTGCAGGTGCAGCGCTGGAGGCTGCGTCCTGCAAGAGCTTGGCGGGATCGTCCGAGCCGTAGCCGCCGTCAGCAGCAGGTGCGGCGGCTCCCGGAGCGTCGGCTCCCGAAGCGGCGGCTCCAGGGGCAGGAGGCTCGCCGTTGATGCTGGGCGCGTCCGAACCATAGCCGCCATCGCCGCCAGGGGCTGCAAACGGGTTCTCTGCCCCATAGCCAGCACCGGCGTCGTTCAACTGCTCCATCATTTCTGCGTTGACCTTGTTCATGTCCACGGCCACTGGCTTGTCGACAGCGCCCGTCACGATGCCGGGGAACGCGATCAGAACGCCCACCATCACCAGCTGGATCAGCACAAAGGGAACGGCTCCCTTGTAGATCTGCATGGTGGTCACCGGCTCGATCACCTTGTGCGTCACACGGTCCACATACTGCTTGTCAGGTGCCACCGAACGCAGGAAGAACAGCGCAAAACCGAATGGTGGGTGCATGAACGAGGTCTGCATGTTGACGGCCAGCAGCACGCCGAACCAGATCAGGTCGATGCCCATTTTTTCGGCCACGGGACCAAGCAGCGGCACCACGATGAACGACAACTCGAAGTAGTCCAGGAAGAAGGCCAGGAAGAAGATCATGATGTTGACCACGATCAAGAACCCAGTCTGACCGCCGGGCAGGCTGGTCAGCAGATGTTCCACCCACTTGGGGCCGTCGGCCGCCTGGAAGACCAGACTGAAGGTGGTAGCGCCAATCATGATGAACATCACGAAGCTGGCCAGCTTGGTGGTGGAGCCCAGCGCCTGCTTGAGCAGGGTCATGTTCAGACGCTTGCGGGCAAAACCCATGATGAGGGCTGCCATCGCACCCATGGCACCGCCTTCGGTAGGCGTTGCGATGCCCAGGAAAATGGTGCCCAGCACCAGGAAGATGAGCAGCAGAGGAGGAATCAGCACAAAGGTCACGCGCTCTGCAAGCTTGGACAGCAGGCCCAGTTTGAAGATGCGGTTGAACGATGCCAGCACGAAGGCGATGAAGGTGCCGCCGCACATGGCGGTAACGATCTTTTCGTCAGTGGCGACTTCGGTGATTTCCTTGCCTTGCCACCAGGTGTGGATGTCGGCCATGTGGCTGGCCAGGAAGAGGGCCACCACGGTCGAAATGCCCATCACAACGATCAGCGAGGTATAGCCTGCGTTGCCATTGGCTTCACGGTAGATGCGTGCCTCAACAGGCAGGGCTGGCACCATCTTGGGCTTGAAGATGGCCAGGAACATGACCCAGACCACGTACAGCCCCATCAGCATGAAGCCGGGAATGAACGCGCCCTTGTACATGTCACCCACGCTCTTGCCCAACTGGTCTGCCATCAGAATCAGCACCAGCGAGGGCGGAATGATCTGCGCCAGGGTGCCGGATGCTGCAATCACGCCCGATGCCAGGCGCCGGTCATAGCCGTAGCGCAGCATGATGGGCAGCGAGATCAGGCCCATCGAGATCACCGATGCGGCAACAACGCCGGTGGTGGCTGCCAGCAGGGCGCCCACAAAGATCACCGCCAGTGCCAGACCGCCGCGGATGGGGCCAAACACCTGGCCCACGGTATCCAGCAGGTCTTCGGCCATGCCGGAGCGCTCCAGGATCAGGCCCATCAGGGTGAAGAACGGCACGGCCAGCAAGGTGTCGTTGGCCATGATGCCGATCAGGCGCTGGGGCAGCCAGGCCATGACGGACGACGGAAAGACGCCCATTTCGATGCCGATGAAGCCGAAGGTGAGGCCCGCAGCCCCCAGGCTGAACGCAACCGGAAAGCCCAGCAGCAGGAAGACGATGAGCCCCGCGAACATGATCGGGGCGTAGTTGGTAGCGATAAATTCCATGTGTTTTTCTCCCGCTACCGTCAGGCTTTGTGGGGGCTGGCTTGCGCTGCCAGGGCCTCGGCCTGCTTGCGCTCGGCTTCGGCACGCAATGCTTCGGCCAGTTCTTCTTCGGCGCTCTTGTCGCTGAGCTTGCCCATCGGATCGGGGCCGTCGCCTGTCAGGAAGGCAACGCGCTTGATCAGCTCCGAGATGCCCTGCAGCAGCAGCAGGGTGATGCCTACAGGGATTGCGGCCCAGACCGGCCAGCGGATCAGACCGCCTGGGTTACCCGAGATCTCGCCTGACTGGTACATCTGGATCACGACGGGCATGGACAGCCACAGGATCGTGACGCACAGCGGGGTCAGGAAGAAGGCGAAGCCGATGATGTCGATCCATACCTGGGCCTTCTTGGACAGGCGCGAGTTGACCACATCGATGCGCACGTGTTCGCGGTGCAGCAGGGTGTAACCGGCCGCGATCAGAAAAGACCAGGCAAACAAATACCATTGCACTTCCAAAAAGGCATTCGAGCTGGTGTCGAATGCCTTTCGAACAATGGCGTTGGCGGCGCTGATGAAGGTGGCGGCAAAAATCAGCCAGATGGAATATTTGCCGACAAAGGCGTTCAGCCTATCGATAGCCCTGGATAGGGCAAGTAAAGCCTGCATGGTGTCTCCAATGGTTGGCTAGTCCCGTGTTGTGCGCTGGTCTGCCGGTAAGCGGGCGTACGCATCGTCAAAAAGCATCGATTTTACGAATAGCTACGCTTCCTCAGGAATAAGTTTGAACCCGTGAAAGTGTTGAATGTTGCGTTCACAAGGAAAATAGCTGGTCTAAATGACGAAATCTAGGGTAAATACTAGGCTGATGCTGATATTGCTTGCCTGAATTGCTATGGATTTTGCGTTCTCTCAAACATCTGGGCATGCGGCTGTTGATGGCGCGAGAGATCGATGTTGCGTGGTGCTACAGCGCCTGCCGGGCGTTCTGGTTACAATCGCGCTCGAATTCCGTGCTTTGTATGTCTGGGCCCGATTGCGTGCGTGATCTGGCCTTGGCGGCGGATCGGATCTATTTTTTCTTGTTCATAGTTAATGCACCACCGGTGTTTGGAGTTTCACAGTGAGTTCCTCGCAAAACAATGACAGTGATGAGCGCTTTGCCCTGGGCCTGGTTTTTGCCCTGATCACCCTGGTGGTGTTGAGCGTTTTGTGGTTTGGTGCATACAAGGGCATTCATGGTGCCAAGTCGGCCAAGGGTGGCGTGGTCGCCGCCAAGCTGCAGCCGGGCGCTTCGGGCGCCGTGCTGGGCGGCACTGCTTCAGCAGGATCTGCTGCAGCCACTGGCGCGGGTGACGCTGCTGCTCAGGCGGGTGCTGCTGCCGGTGACTCGGCATCTGCGGCCAGCGGCGCTGCGGCCCAGGCCGGTGCTGCTGCAGACGATGCAGCCCGCGTGCTGATCGAAAACGGCATCGTCAAGTTCTACTTTGCCACCGCCAAGGCCGATCTGGCTCCTGGCGCCAACGAGGCGCTGGTGGATGTGGTCGCTGGCGTGAAGGCGGGCCAACGCGCTGTGATCTCGGGCTACACCGATTCCACGGGCGACGCTGAAAAGAACGCTGAATTGGCCAAGCAGCGCGCCTTTGCCGTGCGCGATGCGCTGGTGGCCCTGGGCGTGGCGGAAGACAAGCTGGACCTGAAGAAGCCTGAAGCGGTGGAAAACGCGGGCAACAACGCCGAAGCACGCCGTGTGGAGGTGGTGCTCGCCAAATAAGCCAGCATCTGCTGCAAACAGCCCGGCTGCATGCCGGGCTTTTTTGCGTCTTTTGCTTCTGATTTGATAGCTTTTGGCGCTTGATGGGTAAGCGTTATAGGCGGTTTTTGTCGATATCCAGCTCAGCTCAGCGGAGCACCGCTACGCTTTTGAGTTGCGCATGCACCGCCATGCCAGGTGCAATTTGCAGCACCCTTGCCGAACGCGCAGACACCAGTGCCAGCAGATAGGTACCTGCATCGCCAGGCTCCAGACGCAGTTGCACCAGCACCTGCCCGGGGCCGCTGGCCTGCGCGGCCGTCACCGTGGCTGGAAGGCTGTTGAGGATGCTGCTGCCGGTGTGTGGCGCCAGCGACAGGCTGACATCGCGCGCCAGGATGCGCAGGCGAACCTGTTCTGCTGGTTGGTAATGGGCATCGGGTTCGGTCCAATGCAACTGGTGGGCTGCCTGCGCGCCGATCTGCATGGACCACAGGTGGTCTTGCGCGTCATGGGCGCAGACCCGGCCTTCCACGATGCTGGCCTGCTGCTCGCCGGGCAGGCTGCGCGTCAGAGGCGCATCCATCCGGGTCAGTACGTCGGCCACATCGCCTTGCGCCACGACACGGCCCGCCTGCATCAACAGCATGCGATCGGCCAGGCGGCTGACTTCGTCGATGGAGTGGCTGACATAGAGAATGGGCAATGCCAGCCGCTCACTCAGTTTGTCCAGGTAAGGCAGCACCTCGGCCTTGCGCTCGGCGTCCAGTGCGGACAGCGGTTCATCCATCAGCAACACGCGCGGGCTGGTGGCCAGCGCACGGGCGATGGACACGCGCTGGCGTTCGCCGCCCGAGAGCGTTGCGGGCTTGCGTGGCAGGAGGGGCGCAATGCCCAGCAGATCGATGATCTGCTCCAGCGCAACGCTTTGGCGGGTTGGCGGCGCGCGGCGCAGGCCATAGCGGATGTTGCCTTCTGCCGTGAGGTGCGGAAAGAGGCTCGCTTCCTGAAACACGTAGCCCAGCGCGCGCCGGTGGGTGGGCAACCAGTGACGCGAGGCATCGTCCTGCCAGACATGGCCGTTGACGGTGACCGCGCCGCGCGCACGCTCCAGCCCTGCCATGCTGCGCAACAGGCTGGTCTTGCCACAGCCCGAAGGCCCGAACAAGGCTGTCACGCCCTGGCCGGGCAGTTGCAGATCCACGTCGAGCACGAAATCGCTGCGCTGCAACTGCAGGCGCGCGGTGATGCCTTGGGCGTGGGTGTTTGGGTTCATAACGGCGTGGCGTTGCGGTGGTCGCGCGGTTGCAGCCACTGCAGTGCCACCAGCACCACAAAGGCAAAGGCCACCATGCCGCCAGCCAGCCAATGGGCGCGGGCGTATTCCATGGCTTCCACATGGTCGTAGATCTGTACGGACACCACGCGTGTCACGCCTTCGATATTGCCGCCCAGCATCAGCACGATGCCGAATTCGCCCACGGTGTGGGCAAAGCTCAGCACCGCTGCGGTGATGAAGCCGGGCAGTGCCAGCGGCAGTGCCACGGTAAAGAACGTGTCGATACGGCTGGCGCCCAGGGTGGCGGCCACTTCCAGCGGGCGGTTGCCGATCGATTCAAACGCACGCTGCAGCGGTTGCACGGCAAACGGCAGCGAGTACACGAGCGAGCCCACCACGAGCCCTGCAAATGTGAAGGGCAGCCGCCCCAGCCCGAGCGACTGTGTCAGATGGCCAATCGGCCCATTCGGGCCCATGGTGACCAGCAGGTAAAACCCGATCACGGTGGGCGGCAGCACCAGCGGCAGCGCTACCACCGCTCCAATCGGCCCGCGCCAGTGCGAACGGGTGTGCGCAAGCCACCACGCCAGCGGCGTGGTCAGCACCAGCAGCAATAGGGTGGTCGTACTGGCCAGCTCCAGCGTCAGCCGGATGGCGGCCCAGTCTTCGGGGCGGAGGAGGGCGGAGGTCAATGGCGTGCAGGCGGCAGTGGGCTATATAAAAGGAAGCGGCATGCGCATATGGTGGGCGGTTCTTTATGCTTCTTCAAGCGGAAAACCCCGTATGGCAATTGCAGGCTGCTATGAAAACATATGCGCTGCAAGGGCGGGTAGACGGTACGTCCGCAGCCAATGTGCCTAGATGGGCCATTGGCGCACCGCCTGGTTGCAGCCACGAGCCGCGTTCTGGTTGCAGGCCGTCAGTTTGGGAAACACGTTCTCAGAAAGCGTAGCCGTAGCTCTTGATGACTGCGCGCGCCTTGTCGCCTTTCAGGTATTCCATCAGTGCCTTGGCTGCGGGATTGTCCTTGGCGCTGTTGAGCACAATCGCGTCCTGGCGGATCGGCTCGTGCATGGCTTCAGGGACGATCCAGGCGGAGCCTTCGCGCAACTGACCGCCCTCCATCACCTGGGACAGCGCTACAAAGCCCAACTGGGCATTGCCGCTGGCGGCAAACTGGTAGGTTTGGCCGATGTTCTCGCCCTGCACGACCCTGGGCTGTACCTGCGCGGTGAGGCTCAGCTTGTCGAGTGTCTGCATGGCTGCCAGTCCATAGGGAGCCAGCTTGGGGTTGGCAATGGCGATGTGCTGGTAGTCACCGGTTTTGAGCACCTGACCCTTATCGTCCACATAATTGGCCTGTTTGCTCCACAACACCAGTTGGCCAATGGCGTAGGTGAAGCGGCTGGCGTCCACCGCCTTGCCTTCCTTGGCAAGCTTTTCTGGCGTGGTGTCGTCGGCAGCCAGCAGAATGCCGAATGGAGCGCCATTGTTGATCTGTGCGTAGAACTTGCCCGTTGCACCGAATGACAAGGTCGCCTTGTGGCCCGTGTCCTTTTCAAACTGGGCGGCAATCTTCTGCATGGGCGCAGTGAAGTTGGCGGCGACGGCCACGGCGACCTCGTCTGCCTGCGCGTGTGCGCAGAAGACGGCTGACAGTACCAGGGCGATAGAGGTTGGGCGCAGGCAATTCATGGGTGTCCAAAGGTTACGCTATTCTTAATAGGAATAACGAGTGTAATCTGATTTGTTGCAGGTGCCAAATATCTGCGGCTTCATGCGAAGATGCGTGCCATGATCCGTAAAGCATCCCTTACCGCCGCGCTGGCAGAGCAGCGCTCCGACCGCCGCATCGAGGTGCTGCGCCGCATACAGGCGAGTGGCTCCATTTCGGAAGCTGCGCGCCAGGTCGGAATCAGTTACAAGGCGGCCTGGCAGGCGCTCGATACCTTGTCCAATCTGGCCGGGGTGGAGTTGGTGCAGCGCAGCGTCGGCGGCCGGGGCGGCGGCGGCGCGGTGCTGACGCCCGATGCTCTCTTGTTGCTGGAGGCTGCCGATGCCATGGGGCAGGCGCGCGAACAGCTGCAGGCGCAGTTGCAGCAGGCGCAAAGCCACGCCAAGGGGGATGCTCCGCGTGCAGGCATCTCCGTGGCCACCACCTTGGCGCGGCTGCAGGTGGTGACCAGCATGCGCAACCAGTGGCCCTGCGTCGTGCAAAGCCTCCATGCCGACGGGCCGCTGGTGGTGGTGCAGATGCATGGCGCGGAGGCGGGTGCGCGGCAGTTCGAGGTGCGCTCGCACATCACGAACGAAAGCGCACAGTTACTGGGCTTGAGGCCCGGCCTGCCCGTGCTGGCCATGTGCAAGGCAACCGCAGTGACGGTGGTGCCGGCAGGCGAGGCGGGGCAGCCAGCTGTCAATCACTGGCAGGGCACAGCCACCCGCGCAACCCGGGGCGGATCGGTGCAGGAAGTCGCCGTGCGGCTGGCTGCGGGCGTGCAACTGGTTGGTTTCAGCCAGCAGGCTGCCGGGTTACGCGCGCGTGCCCGGGTGCAGGTCGTGGTGGAGCCATCTGCTGTTGTGATTGCGCTCAGCGGGGAGTGAACCAAACCCGGGCAGAGGGAGGCAGACATGGCCTCGCGCTTTGCAGGCATGTGCCAGGATGGAAGGGCCACTGCACAGTTCAGCCACCGTCTTGCCCGTCCAGACGCTGGGGTGGCGGCTCGGTGCCAACAGAGGCGGGCGCATACCGTGCCAGCTTGCAGGATGAAAAAAAGCCACCCTGAGGTGGCTTGGATGTTCAGCGGGCGCGTCTCCGGATGCGAACCAGGGCGAACAAGGCCAGCGCGGAGGACAGGCCCATGAGTGCCCACTGGTCAAGGGTGGGTACGGCGGTCGGGCTGGGCGCTGGCGTGGTCGTGCAGGTCACAACGACGTTGGTCACATCCGAATTGTTCATCGGGCCGGATTGGGCCTGCGTTACCGAGCAGGTCTGTGTGGCAGGCTGACTGGGGATGGTCACCGCATAGCTGTCCGATCCCAACAGCGATTGGGGGAAGTTGAAGGGGCCGTTGGCTGAAATTTGTACCTGGTCCCCGTTGCTGTTGAGCAAGGTCAAGGTATTGCCGTCAGCCAGCCCGACGACGGTTCCGCTCACATGGTAGGCAAGGGCTGTCCACCCTGCATAGAGCGTGATGTTCTGAGTCACAGGCGTGGCAAAGTCATAGGGCTGGGTGAGGCCTGCGTCCTGGAACCAGCCGGTAAAGCTGTATCCGGGCCTGGTGGGGGCGGATGGATCGGTGGCCAGATCATCGGGGTAGACGGATTGTGGGGCCACGGCTGAGCCGCCATTGCTGACAAAATCCACGGTGAGCAAGCACGACTGCCCCATGTCTTCGAGCTTGATGTTCGTGACAACAGGGGATGCGCCAGTCATTCCTGCTTCATACAGGCGCATGGAGAGCGATCCGCTTTTGGCACACACCGTGGCGGAAATGGAGCGCGAAACATTGTCATCCGGAATGTCCAGTCTGGCAGTCACAGGGCCAAAATCCAGGCCCAGTGCTGTAGCGCCGGGAGAATCGTCATGCCAGGCATCTGCCGACACACGATACACCTGGCCGACGGTCAAACCAGTCAGATTGCGGCGCATCTCGCCCTTGGGACGGGGCGTACCCATGACACTGTCAAAAAAGGCCTCGTTCAACCAGGCAGCCTTCGATGCCCCGCCTGGGAATACGGTAGCTCCATAGGGGGTGACCAGATAGGACGCACCATCAAACGCCCAGGTACCGCCGCATGCGGGTTGCCCATATTGCGTTGCTGGTGTGGCATAGGGATAGAACATGTTCACAAAGCCAATACCCGTTGTCACCGGCGAAGCATAGTTCTGCCCCAGGGCGCAGGTCTGCAACTGGTCCAGGAAAATCTGGGTCTGTGCCTTGGCGGGCTGAATGAGCCCGATGAGTCCAAGGAGCGCAAACAACCAGGTGCAAAGGAACTGACGGAAAAAAGGAGACCGTGGGAACATGCGTCTTGACCTCAATGGCTTCTCGAAATAGCGCTCATGGCGCTGCATATGTCATCCTGGAACAGGATACCGGATGAGCTCGGATGATAGCGGGACTCGATGAAGTTGTCTCAATTTGTTTCGTTGGCGCTGGTGGTGATACAACAATTTCTCACCGAATGCTGAATACGCCGAGCTGACCGATTCATGCCTGGCAACTGCCAAGAAAAAGCCACCCGAAGGTGGCTTTGCATCAGCTCTGGCGTCTGCGTAACTGCATCGCGCCCATTGTCACCAGAACCAGTGACAGGGCCATCACGCCCCATTCTTTGAGGGTGGGGACCGGTGCAGGGGTAGGCGGCGCCGTGCTGGTGAGCTTGTTCACGAATGCCGCGACATTGCCGCTGCCCGATGTCACCAGTGTCACGGCAGGGGGCAG
>NZ_JBNDIT010000026.1:0-36176 GCF_050434545.1 Comamonas sp. 4034
ATCCGGGCATCCATCCTCAATCGCTTCACCGAGCTGGGCACGCCCCAAACGGTGGCCGTGGCATAACTACGTCTGGGGTTTGGGGAGACTCAGTCTCAAACCGATTTATGCAACAAGGCCGTTTGCAGATTCAATAAACTGTGCCCATTCTTGCATCATTTGTTTGCGTTTCTCAAGAGCGTCTCCGCGCCGGTAGGCGGCCTCTACTTTGCTCTCCAAGGTGTGTGCAAGGGCCTGCTCGGCGACTTCTCTGGGAAAGTTGGTTTTCTCTCCTGCCCAGTCTCTGAATGTGGAGCGGAACCCATGGGGGACAGCATCGACATTCATGCGCCGCATGACTGCGGTCATCGTCATATCGGAGAGAGGCTGGCCTTTGGTACCGGGGAATAGCAACTCGGTTCCAGCAATACGTGGGAGTGATTTCAAGAGGTGAAGGGCGGCATTCGATAGTGGAACCCGGTGTTCCACTCCTGCTTTCATGCGCTCTGCGGGGATAGTCCAGATCGCGTTCTTGAAGTCAATTTCTGTCCATATCGCACCCCTGACTTCTCCCGAGCGTGCGGCTGTCAGGACGACGAATTCCAGAGCGCGGGCAGCTATACCGACTCGAGACCGGAGGGTGGTCATGAATGAAGGTATGTCATCAACTGCCAGGGCGCGGTGGTGTTCCACCTTTTGGATCTTGGACGGGGCTGCCAACACTTTGTCCAAGTGGCCTTTCCAGCGGGCAGGGTTTTCGCCGCTGCGGTATTTGCGTACCGCTGCCCAGTTCAAGACAGATTCAATGCGGCCGCGCAAGCGACTGGCCGTTTCATTCTTGCTGCTCCAGATAGGCTCGAGACACGCGAGCACATGGGGCAGGTCAATCACAGAGACGGCCAGGTTTGCGAGAGCGGGCATGGCATACGTCTCAAGGGTGTTCTCCCATTGCTGGCGATGCTTGGCGTTTTTCCACTCAGAGGATTTGGCCTTGAGGAATTCTTCCGTGCACCAGCGGAAGGTTTTTTCTGTAGCTGCTTGCGCCAGGAGTGCTTGGCGCTGTTTGCGCCGGGGAGCCACTGGATCACGCCCCTCGCGGATGCTCTCGTGAATCTTCCATGCGCGCTCCCGAGCTTCTGCTAGGCTCACCACAGGATAGGCGCCGAGCCCCATATCTTTGCGGGCATCGCCAACTTTGACGCGAAGCACCCAGCCGCGGTGGCCCGCGGAGACGCGCAGGTGCAATCCCGCTACACCGCCTACGGCGTGGCGGCCCTCTGCTTTGAGGGCCACCACAGCGCGGTCAGATAGTTGTTTGGCGATCTTTGGCATACGGGATTTCTGGGTCAGATTGTCCCACATTATGCCCACATAAAGCATTGGAAGTGGTTGAGTTCTGTTGAACTTTGATGAACAATGAATTAAATAAAATATTTATAAATCAAGTATTTAATTATAAGTATTGAGCTGTACTGGACTCTATTTTAGAGGACTCCGTTTCCGCCAAGAATCAAACCCCTGAGTGTTCGCATTCAGGGGTTTTTCTTTTGGGTGCTTTTACTTCGTAGATTGGCTCTTTTCTCAGGATAATGGTCTGAGTTTGAAAAATCCATGCGTTCGGCAACGAGGGCATGGGTGTCGAATGAAGCAGTCCCCGCGTCGGATGAAAAAGAAGGCGCTTTGTACGGCAAGCTGGCTGGTCCCTTCTGGAAAACGCGTATATTCAAACCCTGGAGATAACTCTACATTTCGTCTCCAGGCTTTCAGCCAAGTGGTGTCGAGAGAGACTGCGTGCATCGAAGATGGCACGCGGCGCCGAAGGAGCAACCGCCCCGGAAACTCTCAGGCAAAAGGATCGGTACCACTCATTCATTCACTCTGAAGAATGTCCCGCGCCATCGTCCGCGGGCATACCGAAGGAGCAAGCGATCGTCACTCTGTTGCGGTGATTCGTGAATCTCTCAGGTCCAGAACAGAGGGGGCGTTCGGTGTGCATATTGCGCCCGGGCTCCACCCCTCGACGTTTCAGGACCTGATTCATCATGAAGACAATCGCCGTTATCGGTGGCGGTATTACGGGCGTGACCACCGCCTACGCTCTGGCCAAACGTGGTTTTTCCGTTACCTTGTTCGAGAAGCAGCGCTATGCTGCGATGGAAACCTCATTCGCCAATGGGGGGCAGCTTTCCGCTTCCAACGCAGAAGTCTGGAACCACACGTCAACCATTCTCAAGGGTCTTCGATGGATGCTCAAGAACGATGCTCCGTTGCTGATCAATCCAAAGCCGAGTTGGCACAAGCTTTCGTGGTTCTGCGAGTTTCTGGCAGCCATTCCGCATTACCAGCACAACACGGTTGAAACGGCGCGGCTGGCCATTGCGGCTCGGGAACACCTCTTTGCATGGGCTGCGGAAGAGGGCATCGATTTTGACCTGAAACAGAAGGGGATTCTCCATATCTACCGCAACCAGGCGGGCTTCGAACATGCGGGCAAGGTCTCCAGGCTGCTCGCACAAGGTGGTCTGGAACGACGCGCGGTAACGCCGCAGGAAATGCGGGCCATCGAGCCAACCTTGTCAGGGTCCTTTTATGGGGGCTACTTCACCGAGAGCGATTCGACAGGTGACATCCACAAGTTCACAAGCGGTCTGGCTGCAGCCTGCTCTCGCATGGGCGTGAATTGCCTGTACGGCCAGCAGGTGTTGTCTGTGGCGGCCAATGGCGGTCAGGCCAGCGTGACCGTGCAGCAGGCAGATGGCCCTGTTACCACGGCTTTTGACGGGATTGTCGTCTGCGCTGGCACGGCCAGTCGCGCGCTGGCGGCCTCATTGGGAGACCGGGTCAACATCTACCCCGTCAAAGGCTATTCGATCACGGTCAATTTACTGGATAAAGACAGCCAGGCCTCGGCTCCGCTGGTCAGCCTGTTGGATGACGAGACCAAGTTGGTCACCAGCCGATTGGGAGATGATCGTTTTCGTGTGGCTGGTACTGCAGAGTTCAACGGATACAACAAAGACATTCGCGCCGACCGAATTCGCCCGCTGATCGATTGGGTGCAGGCATGCTTTCCGGGTGTCAGCACCCGTAGTGTCGTGCCCTGGGCAGGGCTGCGTCCAATGATGCCGAACATGCTGCCGCGCGTAGGGCGGGGCAAGAAGCCCTGTGTCTTCTATAACACGGGCCATGGGCATCTGGGCTGGACTCTGTCTGCGGTCACCGCAACCATGATCGGGGATATCGTGCAGCAGACTCTGGATAAGTCACCCATTGTGTCCAGACCGGTGGCCTTGACCCAGGCCGGAATTTGATTTCTGCTTGCAAGGCTCTTGCCTGAAGACCGGGGGGGTGTAGATTCTGTGCCCTCCCATGAGTTAGTCTTCTCGGCGCTCAGACACAGGCAATCGTTGCCGTACTGCTGGCTTGGGGGCGTGTTTGTGCCATTCGGGGTGGGCCCTATGTCTCCAGGTGGGATCGGGCGCGATCAGCGGGCGATGACGGAGTGCACAGGTGCCGACGCAGCTTATGCTGCCGACCTGATATGACAACGGATACCTCGATTTCTATGGATCGATCTTCCTTGGTCCAGGCGGCGGAGCTGTCTTTCCTGCCAGTTGGCATGCCTTTTTGCGCGATGGTGGGTGAAGTTGCAGGCGGCTGATACGGAGCGCATTCGCTTCCATCAACTGCTTGGCGCGTTTTATTGACGAGAGGCTGTTGCCTGTTCTTCGTGCAATGCACGTGCCAGTACGCTGAATACGCGCTCATCCGTCGATTGCGCCACGTTGAAGCGTAGAAAACTACCTGCGTTCTGGCTGGGGCTGAAGGCGTTGCCAGGCGCCAGCACAACCTGTTCTTGCAGGCAGCGGCGGGCCAGGGCCGCGGAGTCTACGCCATCGGGCAAACGGCACCAGATGAACATGCCCGCTTTGGGAATATGCCAGGGCTCAATCCCGAGCTTGGCCAGCCGCGAACGTGTGGCATGCATGGCTTGGGCCAAATGGGTGCGCAGGGCATCCATATGTTTGCGGTAGCCGCTGTCCGTCAATGCGATATGAGTGACGTCGGCGGCCAGCCTGCCTCCTGCAAAGCTGGTGGCGATCTTCAGGTCAACCAGGCTGTCTATCCAGTCGGGGCGCGCCGCCACAAAGCCGCAGCGCAGCGAGGCCGACAGGGTTTTGGAAAAGCTGCCGATGTGTATGACGCGGGCGAGGCCATCCAGTGCAGCCAGCCTCGGTGCAGGGCTGTCCTCGAAATCCGCAAAAATGTCATCCTCAATGATGATCAGGCCAGCGCGCTCGGCAAGCTTGAGTAGCCGGTGGGCGGTGACTGCTGACAGCGTCGCTCCGGTGGGATTGTGTATGCCGGAATTGGTGATGTAGAGGCGAGGTGCATGCGCTTGCAGTGCTGCCTCGAACTTCTCGATGTCCGGACCTTGCGGTGTATAAGCCACCCCAACCACGTATACCCGGTGGGCCTTGAGAAGGGCGTGAAAATTGAAGTAGCAAGGGTCATCCACCAGCACGGTATCGCCGGGTTCCAGCAGGAAGCGGCAGATGAGGTCTATTGCCTGGGTACCCGATTCGGCGAGCATGATCTGCTGAGGCGGCGCTTCAATATCATGGGCCAGCATGCGCCTCGAAAGCAATTGGCGCAGCGGCAACTGTCCCTGGGGGGATGCATATTCTGAGAGCTCCAAGGTATCAGCCCGAGCCAGCGTGCGCAGGGCCCGCCGCATTCCGCTCTCGTAAAGCCAGTTGGGTGGCAGCCAGCCGCAACCGGGGCGCAGCATGGCAGCGCCAGCTTCGAGTGTCTGTCGTGATACCCAGAGTGGATCGACGGCACGATCCAGCTTGGGGCCGATCTCCGTCAGCGCCAGAGGGGCGACCGGTCCTTCCACATAGAAGCCCGAGCCTGGGCGAGAGGTGACGACGCCTTCTGCCATCAGTCGCTCATAGGCTTCGACTACGGTGGATACCGACAGACCCATGACCTGTGCCTGAGAGCGCACCGATGGCAGGCGTGTGCCCGGCACATAGATACGAGCTGCGATGCG
Organism: Comamonas sp. 4034; assembly: GCF_050434545.1. Taxonomy (NCBI): domain Bacteria; kingdom Pseudomonadati; phylum Pseudomonadota; class Betaproteobacteria; order Burkholderiales; family Comamonadaceae; genus Comamonas; species Comamonas sp. 4034. The sequence goes on from NZ_JBNDIT010000026.1 coordinate 5,036, forward strand.
CGACTGAATCTCGTGCATCACGGCATGAATTCGGGTGTTGTTGCGTGCCATATCACCGGTCTGTACGGAAAATATACCAGTACAGTTTGTTTGTATTGTGCTGTATTGTCCATGGAATCAACTAGCTTGCCAATGCTCTACTGGAGACCTAGCAAGGAGTGTTTGATGGACAAAGTGACAAAGGGCTGGGTGAATGGCCTGATGGGTGTGGCGATTTTTGCAGGCTCTCTGCCTGCAACGCGGGTGGCGGTTGCAGATTTCGATCCGATTTTCCTGACAGCTGCGCGGGCGACGATCGCGGGGGGGCTTGCGCTGGCTCTGCTGGTACTGTTGCGTCAAGCCAGGCCGCGTAGGGAAGATCTGTTCTCTTTGATTCTGACTGCCATTGGCGGTGTGGTGGGTTTTCCGCTGTTGACGGCAATGGCATTGCAGCACGTCACCTCGGCGCACTCCATCGTCTTCGTCGGCTTGCTGCCGCTGAGCACTGCTGTCTTTGCCGTGCTGAGAGGAGGTGAGCGTCCTCGCCCTCTGTTCTGGATGTTTTCGGTGCTCGGGGCCGTCATGGTGGCAGGGTATGCGGCGGTCAGTAGCGCAGTTGGCTCTTTGCACGGAGATCTATTGATGCTTGCCGCCATCATTGTCTGCGGCCTGGGCTATGCCGAAGGCGCGCGATTGTCACGCTCCCTGGGCGGCTGGCAAGTCATCTGCTGGGCATTGGTGCTATCCCTGCCGGTCATGCTGCCGCTGGCATGGTTCAGCATGCCTCCTTCATTTGCCTCTGTGGGAATGCCCGCCTGGCTAGGTCTGGCCTATGTTTCCGTGTTTTCCATGCTGATCGGCTTTGTCTTCTGGTATCACGGCCTGGCGCAGGGAGGCATTGCTGCAGTGGGCCAATTGCAGCTGTTGCAGCCATTCATGGGCTTGGGGCTCGCTGCGGTGCTGTTGCACGAGCAGGTGAGCTGGGCCATGCTGGCGGTAACCCTGGTCGCGGTCACATGTGTTGCGGGAGCCAAGAAGTACGCACGTTAGGCCTCCCACTTTGCCATCCTGAAGGACTGGTCCATCTTGTCATTTTCTGGATCCATGAACCTGTATTAGAATTGTTCAGTGATGGCTGAACAATTTGAATGAAGAGGTGTTCTGGTGGATGAAATGGCAGATGCTGGCGAGAAGGCGCGCGAACTGTTTATTGAGCGCAATGCGATCCAGGCAGAGCTTGGCGGATTGCCAAGGATTGCCGGTCGCCTCATCGGCATCTTTTTGCTGGACGGTGGCCCGATCAGTTTTTCCGATCTGGCAGAGCGCATGCAGGCCAGCCGGGCAAGCGTCAGTACCAATACGCGCTTGCTTGAGCGTTTGGGAATCATCGAGCGCGTGGCTTTGCGCGGAGAGCGCCAGGATTTCTTCAGTCTGCGAGCCAATCCGTTTGCGCTGGCCATTGAGCAAAGCATCGAGCAATGCCAGCGCTTCTCCGAGTATGTTGAAGAACTGCTGGTCAGCGCCGAGCTGGGCGAGGATGCGATTGAGCGGCTGCGTCAGGCGCAGTCTTTTCATGAGGTCACGGCCAAAACCATGCAGGGTTTGTTGGCTACGCTGACACGCAACAATTGGGCGCATTCCAGAGACAAGGTACAAGCGAAATCCGCAGCTGAAGGCGCGGGCCGAACAGCCCGCAAGTCCTCAGAAGAGCGGACGCAACAGCTTTCTGATCCGGAGCCGACCGGAGCCCGGCCCTTGGCAGCAAGGCCTGTCAAGGCCAAGCCACCTGCAAGTCTGCAGGCCCGAACTTCAGCGCGCGGCAGAGTGCCACGCAAAACCTGAGTTTTCATGAAGAACGTCTTTTTTTGGTCGGCTCCAGCCTGGCTGCTGGCCCTGTCTGGATGCGCCTCGGTACCCGATGCACCCAGGCCTTTTCCATTGATTGCCCAGCAGTACTCTGCCATGCCCGATGGTGTGGCACGTGATGGTGCAACAGCGGCGCCGCATGCGCTGGATACCTGGTGGAAACTGTTTGACGAGCCCCTGCTGGATCGGCTGGTCACGCAGGCCCTGCAAGCGAGCACTGAGGCGCGTATGAGCATCGCGCGTGTGCGTGAGGCAAGGGCGATGCGTGAGGCGGCGCTGACACAATACCGCCCGCAGGGCGGATTGCGTGCCGGTGGTGAGAGGCGGGGCAGCCGCAATCTGGGACATCGGTCTTCTGCGTTGGATATGCAAGGGGCTGGCGCGGGTGCGCAGAGCAGTGCCAACCTGGATTTGCTGGTGTCCTGGGAACTGGATCTGTTTGGCCGGGGAGACGCGCTGCAGCGCCAGGCAGATGGTGATTTTGGTTCAGCTATCTATGGTGCCTATGCAGAACGGGCAGCGTTGGTAGCGGAGGTTGCACGCACATGGTTCGAAGCCCAGCGCTTGACTGCTGCGCTGGCCGATGCCCAGGCCACGGTAGCCATACAGACGCGGCTGCAGGAGGTGCTCGCGCGCAAGGTGGAGCGCGGGCTGGCGCCGGTGTCCGAATCTGCGCGCGTAGATGCAGGCCTTTTATCGGCACAAGCCAATGCGCTGGTGCTGCAGTCCCAGCTTGACGCAACGCGGCGCGCGTTATTGGTGCTAGTTGGCATGGGGGATGAGCCGCTCGCCGCCCTGGACCTGGGCCATGAGCAAACCCGGCCCCCGGCCTTGCCTCAGGCTATGCCAGCTGAGCTGTTGTCACGTCGCCCCGATGTGCTGCAGGCGCGCGCGCAAATGCAGGCTGCTGCCGGTGGCTTGGATCTGGCGCGGCTGGCACTGTTGCCCAGTGTGACCCTCATGCCAGGCGTCGGGCTGAACTGGCAAAAGCAAGCAGCATCGCTTGGCACTGGTTTCTGGTCGTTGGCAGGCAATGCGGTACTGCCTGTACTCGACAGGCCTCGATTGCTGGCCAATGCACGCGCTCAAGGCGCACGGGCTGAGCAGGCCGTGATTGCCTATGAGCAGGTGGTGCAGCGGGCATTTTCCGAGGCAGACCAAGCCTTGCTGCGCATGGCGCCTGATGAGCGGCGAATTGCGGCACTGGCGCAGGCGCAGCAAAGGGCGCGGGCCGCCTATGAGGCCGCTGTCAAGGGCTATGGCGCTGGCTTTTTTGATCTGATCGTGGTGCTGGATTCGGAGCTTGTCTACCGGGAAGCCCGTGTGGCGCTGACCAATGCCCGGGCAGAGGCGCTCACACATGCCGTACAGGTATTTCAATCATTGGGCGGTGGCTGGGTCAGGGGCGCAAAGGCGCAGGAGGCAGAAAGTAATGGCGAGGGAATCGATGGCTAAACGCGCTGGAAACTGGATGGCGCTGAGCGCCGTGGCTGTGGCACTGGTGGTGCTGTCGGGGTGTTCGAGGAGTAGTGCCGACAAGGCGGCGCAGGCGGCTCCTGCCGAGGCCGTGCGCGCGGTCAGCATGGCGCGGGTCGAGCTGCGTGCGATGGGTGTGACTCAGCAGGCTTCTGGCCTGCTGGTGGCACGCGAGGAGGTGGCAGTAGGCCCTGAGCTGAGCGGCTATCGGGTTGCAGCCTTGTTGGCCGACGAGGGGGACAGCGTGCGTGCTGGCCAGCCACTGGCGAGGCTCGATGACGGGTTGCTGCAGGCCAGGATCCGGCAGGCGGAGGCGAGTCTCATCCAGGCACGCGCGCAGGCGAGGCAGGCGCAGGCAGAATCTGCACGCGTCGACGGGTTGGATGGCCAAGGGGTGCTTTCCGACGAGCAGATCCAGCAGCGCCGCACGGCCGCTGCCAGCGCCAATGCGAACGCCGATGTGGCCGCAGCCAATCTGGCCGGCCTCAAGGAGGAGGCCGAACGCATGACCTTGCGCGCACCGGTTGCGGGCGTGGTGTTGCAGCGCAATGTGCGCCGGGGCGATGTAGCGAGCCCGGGAGGGGAGGCCATGTTCCGCCTGGCGCGTGACGGCATGGTGGAGTTGGCTGCCGAGGTACCGGAAGACCAGGTGGACCGTGTGCACCCGGGTGACAAGGTAGAGGTGACGCTGTCCTCGGGTATTGCCTTGCCGGGAAAAGTGCGCCTGCTGTCACGCAGGGTGGACGAAAAGACCAAGCTGGCCCAAGTGCGGATAGGCCTGCCGGTACGTACCGATCTGCGCCCGGGCGGCTTCGCGCGCGCCGACTTTCAGCATGCGGCCGAGCCTGTGGCTGCTGTGCCGGAAAAAGCCATTCATTTCGAGGCAGGCGGTCCGCAACTGGCCACCATCGATGGAGATGACCGTATTCGCAAGCTGCCGGTGACTCTGGGGGCGCGATCACAAGGCTGGGTCGTGTTGCGTGATGGCCCGCCTGTGGGGACGCGCCTGGCCTTGGGGGGCGGGGCCTTTGTGCTGGATGGCGACAGGGTTCAGGTCAAGCAGCAAACCATGGCAGAAGCTGCTGCGCCTGCATCCAGCTTGAATCCTGCGTCCGCCCCTGCCAGTGGTGGAGGTCAGTAATGAAGATGCGAATATCCGCCTGGTCCATACAGAACCCCATCCCGGTGGTGGTGCTGTTCCTGGCCATCATGGTGGCTGGCCTTCTGGCCTATCGGGCGATGCCGATCAAGCTGTACCCGGATGTCTCGTTTCCGATCGTACAGGTGGCCGTGGCATTGCCCAGCGCAGCTGCCACAGAGGTCGAAACCCAGGTGACCCGGGTAGTGGAGGACGGCGTTGCCAATGTCGCCAGGGTCAAGCATGTGATCTCGACAGTGACCCAGGGCATGTCTGTGACCTTTGTGGAGTTCGAGATTGGCCTGGATCCGCAGCGCGCGGTGGATGAGGTGCGTGCTGCCATTGACCGGGTGCGGGCCAACCTGCCGGCCAGCATCGAGCCGCCCATTGTCGAGCGCCTGGATTTCGAGGCCATACCACTGTTGACTTATGCGGTGTCGGCGCAGGGCATGGATGATGTGGAGCTGAACTGGTTCATTGAGGACGTGGTGGCACGCAGGCTGGTGGCGCTTGGTGGCGTGGGGCAGGTCACACAGGTAGGCGGCGTGGGCCGCGATATCACGGTGACACTGGATCCGGCAAGGCTGCAGGCGCTGGGCCTGACTGCAGTCGCAGTCAATGATGCGCTGCGCTCCCACAATCTGGATGCGTCAGGCGGCCGCGCGCAGATTGGCGCGCAGGAGCAGCAGGTGCGTGTGCTGGCCGCAGCGCCATCTGTGGAGTCGCTGGCGGAGTTGGTGATTGCAACCCGCGACGGCCGCCACTTGCGTTTGAGCGACGTTGCTACCGTGGCCAGTGGCGCCAGCGACCGGCGTGGCTTTGCCGTGCTGAATGGCGAGGCCGTGGTCGGCTTTCAGGTGATGAAGACCAAGGCTGCTTCCGACGTGAATGTGGAGTCGGCCGTGGCGCAGGCCGTGGCCAAGCTGGCCAAGGAATATCCCGGTGTGACGTTTCAACTGGTCTCGTCGGGCGCCAAGAATACGCGCGAGAGCTTTGATGCCACGGTCTACACCTTGCTTGAAGGCATGTTGCTGGCTGCGGTGGTGGTGTTCATGTTTCTGCGCGACTGGCGTGCCACGGTCATTGCCGCTGTGGCGATGCCGATATCGCTGATTCCGACCTTTGCCGTGATCCATGCCCTGGGCTATTCGCTCAATATGCTGTCGCTGCTGGCTTTGACGCTGGTGATTGGTGTGCTGGTCGACGATGCGATCGTCGAGGTGGAGAACATCCAAAAGCGCGTGCAGGCCGGTGCATCGCCATGGCGTGCGTCGATGGAGGGTGCCGATGCCATCGGATTGGCAGTGGTCGCCACTACCCTGGCGATTGCGGTGGTGTTTCTGCCGGTTGCCTTCATGGGTGGCTACGCGGGGCCGTATTTTCGCGAGTTCGGTGTGACGGTGGCCGTATCGGTTCTGTTCTCCTTGCTGGTGGCGCGCCTGCTGTCGCCCCTGATGTGTGCCTATCTGCTCAAGCCTTCGGCGCAGCCCGAGGCGCACAAGCCATTTGCCGGGCGGTACCGCCGCCTGCTGGAGTGGACCTTGGCGCACCGCTGGATCTCATTGGGGGCGGGTGTCCTGATTTTTGTGGGATCACTGCTGCTTGCGAGTCTGCTTCCCACCGGCTTTGCCCCCAAGGGCGACAGCGGAACGGTGCAGATCAGCATGCAGGGCGCACCCGGCTCCACCACGCAGGACATGCGGGTTGCTGCGGCAACCTTGACGCGCCTGCTGCGGGAGCAGAGCGATGTCCGGGATGTGTTTGTCAGCGTGGGCAGCAGCCAGCGCGATGGAGATCCACGCAAAGGCGCGGTGATCGTCCAGCTCAAGAGTCAGCGGTCCATGACCACCAAGGCTTTTCAGGACCATGTACGCCCCCTGCTGTTGCGTGTGCCGGATGTGCGGCTGAGCTACAGCGAAAGCGAGGGAGGGGGTACGCAGACCCTGCAGGTGATCCTGGGCGGCCATGACGGCGCGCTGCTGCGGCGCACGGCCAGTGATGCTGAGCGGGAGTTACGCAGTCTGCCGATGCTCGAGAACGTGCATCAGGTGGCGCCGAACCCTGGCCCGGAACTGGTGATCCGTCTCAAGCCTGACGAAGCCGCTCGCCTGGGTGTGACACCGGATGTGGTGGCCGAGGTGGCGCGCATGGCCAGCGTGGGCGATCTCGATGCTACCGCCTCCAAGTTCAATACCGGGCGCCAGCGCCTGTCGGTGCGTGTACGTCTGCCGCAAGGGGCGTTGCAGGATGTGGGCAGCATTGGCGCCCTGCGGGTGCCAACCACCGGTGGCGGTACGGTTCCGCTGTCTGCAGTGGCTGATATGCATTTTCAGGTGGGCGAATCGCATATCGACCGCTTTGACCGGGAGCGCCGCATCACGCTGGAGGCCGAGGTCAATGGGGCATCGTTCGGCCAGGCCAATGCCGCAGTGGAGGCCTTGCCATTCCTGAAGAACATGCCTGCTGGGGTCTCGCGGCCGCTGTATGGCGATGCCGAAGGCATGCAGGAGCTGTTTGCCAGCTTCGGGCTGGCGATCATGGCTGGAATCGGCTTGATCTTCGGCGTGCTGATTCTGCTGTTTCGCAGCTTCATCAAGCCGGTGATCATTCTGGCGGCATTGCCTCTGTCGTTGGCTGGCGCTTTTCTGGCCCTGCTGGCCACGGGAGGCGAGTTGAACCTGCCGGTGCTGATTGGTCTGCTGATGCTGATGGGGCTGGCTGCCAAGAACTCCATCTTGCTGGTGGAGCATGCCGTAGAGGCGGAACGCATGGGAAAGAGCCAGACAGAAGCCTTGCTGGAAGCGGCGCATGAGCGCACGCGACCCATCGTCATGACGACGATCGCCATGGCCATGGGGATGCTGCCTACGGCATTGGGTGTCAGCAGTGGCTCGGAGTTCCGACAGCCTTTGGCCGTTGCAGTGATTGGCGGGCTGGTCTCGTCAACGGCGCTGTCGCTGATTCTGGTGCCGGTGGTGTATGCGGTGATGGACGATCTGGAAAACTGGCTGAAACCAAGGCTTGCCAGACTGGTGACCATGCCGTCGGCGCAGGATAAACGCGATTTGCTGCAGACGGGCGATCCGCTTTCTCCACAATGAGGAATGCCATGACTTCGTCATCCCCCTTCATGGCGGTTGCACGGCCCGAGGACGCTGCCGAGTGTCTGCGCCTGCGAGGGCTGACGCGTGAGAACGCTTTCACTGCGGCAGACCTGCAGAAGCTGGGTATTACCGAACAGACCTGGGCGGATGGCATTCGCTCGGGCCTGCTGCCGGGCTGGATTGCCTGGGCGCAGGGGCGCATGGCAGGCTACTGTTTTGGCAACGCAGAAAGCGGCGAGATCATGGTGCTGGCCCTGCTGCCTCAGTATGAGGGCAGGGGCTGGGGGCGAGAACTGCTGGGGCGCACAGTCAATACCTTGCATGGCTTGGGCTGGCGCCGCTTGTTTCTGGCCTGCTCCAGCGATCCAGCTGTGCGCTCTTACGGTTTTTACCGCCACTTGGGCTGGGTTCATACCGGCGAATGCGACGATGCGGGCGATCATGTTCTGGAGCTGTTGTCCACCGACGCCACGTAGTGCTCAATAGATTGGATGGGTTGGGCTTTGCTCCGCTTCAGCAGCATGTCGACAGGATGCTGTCTTGGTTCCAAGAGGTTTGGGTCGGTTTGGGTGTTGACGTAAATTAATGTTGCAGGCGGGCCGGATGCCTGAGATATCTTTTTCCGCTCACTACAATCGATGCGTTCGCCATGGATTCTGTCAGCCGCTGTTGAACAAGGATTGCGGTCGTATTGCTGCCACATCTGGTGGGATGTGCGCCTTCACCTCTACAATGCGGTGTAACTGGTTCAATTACATGAAGATACTGCTTTGTAACGATGATGGATATCAGGCGCCCGGCATTGTGGCGCTGCATGATGCGTTGAAGGCGGTAGCTGATGTGGAAGTGGTTGCCCCGGAGCACAACAACAGCGCCAAATCCAATGCACTGACGCTGAATGCGCCTTTGTATGTGCACCAGGCCGCCAATGGGTTTCGCTATGTCAATGGCACGCCTGCCGATTGCGTGCACATTGCGCTGACCGGCTTGCTGGGCTACCGGCCTGATCTGGTCGTCTCCGGCATCAACAACGGTGCAAACATGGGTGACGATACGATCTATTCCGGCACGGTGGGTGCGGCCATGGAGGGGTACCTGTTCGGCATTCCAGCCATGGCGTTCTCGCAGATCGACAAAGGCTGGGGGGAGCTGGAATCTGCGGCGCAAAAAGCCGCGCAGCTGATCCAGCAGTTTGACCGGGCGCGTCTGGTGACGGACAAGCCATGGCTGTTGAACATCAATATTCCCAATTTACCCTTCGCGCAGATCAAACCCGTCAAGCTGTGTCGGCTGGGACGTCGGCATGCCGCGGAAAAGGTCATCACCCAGATCAGCCCCAGGGGTGAAACGATGTACTGGATCGGCAACGCCGGATCGGTGCTGGATGATGCCGAAGGCACTGATTTCCACGCCACGGCTGCAGGGCATGTCTCGATCACACCGCTGAAGGTGGATCTGACAGACCACCAGAATCTGGTGTACTGGTCACAAACGGCGACTGCCTTGCGCAGCGCAGATGCCGAGGTGGCTGGGTGAGTTTGCGCAAACCAGGATTCCCCGCGCGTGGCGCCATGCCTGCAACCACCAAGGTGCAGTCGAATGTGCACCGTGAATGGATGCGGTTGCCTGCAGACCTGGCACCGGTACCCATGGCAGTGCGCGAAACCCTGGGCGTAGAGACGGTAGACTTCACCTCGGCGCGTTTGCGCATGGTGCAGAGGCTGGCAGCTTCGGGTATTGAGCACACGCGTGTGCTCAAGGCGATGAATTCGGTCCTGCGTCACCAGTTTGTGGACAGCGCCTTGGCGGTGCAGGCCTACCAGGATACAAGTCTGCCGATTGGCCTGGGCCAGACCATCTCCAAACCCAGCATTGTTGCGCGCATGTGCGAGTTGCTGGCGCAGTCGGTGGCAGCGCAATCGGGCCTCGGGCGTGTGCTGGAAATCGGAACCGGCTGTGGTTACCAGGCTGCCGTGCTCAGCCTGATTGCCAAAGAGGTGTATACCATTGAGCGCTTGCGTGCGTTGCATGAAAAGGCTCGGGTGAATTTGCGCCCGTTGCGTCTTGCCAATGTGCACCTGATCCTGGGCGACGGCATGCTTGGTTTTGCCAGTGGCGCGCCGTACGCGGGCATCATTTCGGCCGCTGGTGGAGAGGAACTGCCGCAGGCCTGGTGTGATCAATTGGCTGAGGGTGGCCGCCTGGTGGCGCCGATTCTGGGCGCTGGCGGACAACAGGTTTTGCTCGTGGTGGATCGTACTGCTGATGGATTTCAGCGTACGGTGCTGGAGCATGTTCATTTCGTACCCCTAAAATCGGGGCTAGGTTAATAAGGATAGGTATGTTGGATTCACGTGGTCTTTTGACGTGGGGAACCAGTCTGGTGGCAGCGGCAGTGCTGGCAGGTTGTGGAAGCACATCGCTGAACAAGGCTCCGGTCGAAGACCGGGGATCGTCTGCTGGCCGCCCATCGGCAACCACCAGTGCTACTGGCGCCGCAAAGGTGGATCCGGCAACATTGCCGGGCGCGGAAAATGCAGGCAAGCCTGGTTACTACACCGTCAAGCCTGGTGAGACCTTGATGCGCATCGCCATGGAGCATGGCCAGAGCTGGAAAGACATTGCTCGCTGGAGCAATCTGGAAAACCCCAATGTGATCGAAGTAGGGCAAGTGCTGCGTGTGGTGCCTCCAACCTCGTCGGCCGTGACACAGCCAGCCCCTGCGGCCCCTGCTGTCACTGGCGGCAATGCGTCCTCCACTGCTGCTGCGACGCCGACGCCTGTGCCTTCTCCAGCCCCTGCAGCGGCAGAAGCGCCTGCAGCTGCAGACAACAATGTGGGCTTCATCTGGCCATCGTCGGGCACGGTGATTGCCGGTTTTGACGATTCGCGCAACAAGGGCCTGGATATTGGTGGCAAGGCGGGTGATCCGGTGGTTGCTGCGGCTGATGGCCGTGTCATCTATGCGGGCGCAGGCCTGCGTGGCTACGGTAACTTGATTTTGATCAAGCACAACAACACCTATCTGACGGCTTATGCGCACAACCAGACCTTGCTGGTCAAGGATGACCAGGTCGTGCGCAAGGGGCAGAAGATTGCGGAAATGGGCAGTTCCGATGCAGATCGTGTCAAGTTGCACTTTGAGGTGCGCCGCCAAGGCAAGCCGGTGGACCCATCTCGCTATCTACCCTCCCGCTGATGCCCGATAAGACCCAAGGGCCGACGCTGCCGATTGAAGCTGGCAGCGTCGGCTTTGTTCATGGCCGCCAGGATTTGTTGCCCGATGGCGATGATGCAGGCGAGGATACGACTGCCGACATTGCCATTAGCGAATGGGAGAGTCGCGCCATCACCGCAGACATGGCTGACCATGGGCTGCGCCTGGACAAGGCGCTGGCCAGGTGGGTGCCGGAGTTTTCGCGCAGCTATCTGCAGGCCCTGCTTGAGCAGGGGGCGGTGCTGGTCAATGGAAAGGTGGGCGCCAAGGCGAGTGCCAAGGTCAAGGCGGGCGATGCAGTGGCCGTCGAGTTGCGGCCTACACAGCAGAGCCAGGCCTTTTTGCCACAGGATATTCCTCTGGACGTGGTGTATGAAGATGCCCATCTGTGCATCATCAACAAACCGGCCGGCATGGTGGTGCACCCTGCGCCAGGCAACTGGAGCGGTACCATGCTCAATGCGTTGCTGGCACGCGATGCCAAGGCAGCCCAGTTGCCGCGGGCGGGCATCGTGCACCGGCTGGACAAGGACACCAGCGGCCTGATGGTGGTGGCTCGTGAACGCCAAACCATGGATGCCCTGGTCAGGTTGATTGCAGCGCGTGACGTGCATCGCAATTATGTGGCGTTGGCACACAAGGCATGGAGTGGTGCAGCTACTAAAACAGTAGCGCTTCCAATCGGGCGAGACCCCCGCAATCGCCTGCGCATGGCAGTGGTGGATCTGGCGCAGCACCCGGGAAAGGCTGCCAGAACGGATTTCCGTCTACTGGCCAACGCGGCCGAAGGCTGTCTGGCGTACTGCAGCCTGCACACGGGCCGTACCCACCAGATTCGTGTGCATATGGCATCGCTTGGTCATCCATTGCTGGCCGATGCGCTGTATGGCGGCTCCATGGCGGCAGGTCTGGAGCGTCAAGGCCTGCACGCCTTGCGCCTGGCTTTTGTGCATCCGGTCACTGGTCAGGACATGTCGTGGTTTGCTTTGCCGCCCCAGGATATGGTGCAAGCCATGGAAAATTGGGATATTCGGTATAATTTGCAGGAACTGGCCTGAGTGCCAACGGTGCAGGGCGCTTATTCCCTCGTCCGTGATCTTGATGCCGCGCGACAGAAATGCGGCTTTCTTTGACTTGCAATCCTTTCTTTTGAGCCGTCGCCATTCATAGCGCGAACGTGTTTACAGGGATTCTTCGCATGCAGACTTTGGAAGCGAAACGGGTGTTGGAGACTGCGCTGATCTGCGCTCCCCAGCCAATTACCGTGCGTGAATTGCGCAGCTTGTTTGCGGACGAGTTGGGAACGGACACCTTGAAAGTGCTGTTGCAGGAGTTGCAGCTGGACTGGATGCATCGAGGGGTGGAATTGGTGCAGGTTGCCTCGGGGTGGCGTTTTCAAAGCCGACCGGAGATGCGTGAATTCCTGGACCGGTTGCACCCCGAGAAGCCACCCAAGTACACAAGGGCAACCTTGGAGACGCTGGCGATCATTGCGTATCGCCAGCCTGTCACGCGGGGCGATATCGAAGACATTCGTGGTGTGACGGTCAACAGCTTGATCATCAAGCAGCTCGAAGATCGCGGCTGGGTGGAGGTGATTGGGTATCGCGAAACCGTGGGCCGCCCGGCATTGCTGGCAACCACCCGGCAGTTTTTGGACGACCTGGGATTGCAATCTCTGGATCAGTTGCCTGCGCTGGATGACAGCAATCAGCAGGCGACGATATTTGAAAGCCTGCCGCTGGATGAGCAGCCGGTAGCGGCTGGTGACGACGCTGGTGAGGCAGCCGAACAAGTGCCCCCACCTGTGGGTGGCACTGCTGTCGAGCAGGGTGAGGAATTTGTTCTGGTTGGCGAGTCCGGGTTGGAGGTGCAGTCTGTACCCCTCGAAGATGGGGGGCAGGATCCGACCCTGGAGTCCTCGGTCAGCCCGAGGGTTGATGGGCCTGGTGAAGCCGATGAATCGGCTTCAGGCGTCGCCCTTCAGGACAATAAAGATGAGGCGCATGTGGATTTGCTGCCAGGCAATGATGTGCGCGAGACGGGTGCTGAGCCCCAACGAAATGATGACGCCGCTGCTGATAGTGGCAATGAGAAGCAGAAAAATGATGAGTGAAAACGGCGATTTGAATTCGCAACCCGGTGAAGAGGGTATGTCGGCAGAGCCGGTCAAGCCCAAACGCCGTGCGCCGCGTAAGCCTGCAGTGGCTGAGGCGCGCGCGGAAAATGCCGCGGAGCCCTCGGCGCAACTGGGGGCTGCCGATATGCCAGAAGGCGATGGCTCACAGGTTGCGCCCGAGCGGCAGGCGCCTGCAGATCAGGTGTCCGGTGACGGCGCCACGCGTGTCCGCCGTGATGGTGAGCAGCGGGTAAGCCGTTATCCTGCGCGCGCGCGGCGCTTCCGCGAGCGGGATGGGCAGCCGCGTACAGAAGCTGGTGGCATGCAGGCGGAGGGTCGCGCAGATGCTGCACACCCGGCAGCGCCTGCGCGCAATGTCGATGCCACCCATGAGACCGGTTATGCGTTTGAGGATGTGGTTGCCGGTGCTCTGGAGGCTGCCGAGGCCTCGGATACGAACCTGCCGCCCAAGCGCGTGCTGCAGCCGCATGTGGAGACGCCCAAGCTGCACAAGCTGTTGGCGCAGGCTGGAATGGGGTCGCGCCTGGAGATGGAGCGGCTGATTCTCGAGGGCCGTATTTCGGTCAACAATGAGCCGGCACACGTTGGTCAGCGCATTCAATATAGCGACAAGATCCGCGTCAACGGCAAGTTGATCAATTTCCGCATTGATCCACCGCTTGCCCGCGTACTCGCCTACCACAAGCCCGTGGGTGAAGTGGTGACGCATGACGATCCTCAAAACCGTCCGACGGTGTTCCGCAAGCTGCCCAGGTTGATGCATGGCAAGTGGCAGTCGATCGGTCGCCTGGATTTGAACACCGAAGGCTTGCTGCTGTTCACCAGTTCCGGGGAACTTGCCAACAGCCTGATGCACCCCCGTTTTGGCCTGGAGCGCGAATACGCCGTGCGTGTGCTGGGAGCGTTGACTGCCGAAGAAAAGCAGCAACTGCTGGCGGGCGTGAACCTGGAAGACGGCATGGCCAGCTTTGGCTCGATTGACGATGGCGGCGGTGAAGGTGCCAATCAGTGGTACCGCGTCACCATCTCCGAAGGCCGCAATCGCGAAGTGCGCCGCATGTTCGAAGCCGTGGGCCATGCAGTCAGTCGGCTGATCCGTATCCGTTACGGGGCCATGGTGCTGCCGCGCGGGCTCAAGCGCGGTAACTGGGTGGAGCTCGATCAGCGGGATATCCAGGCCTTGACTGCTGCCGCTGGCGCGCCCGTGCGCCAACCGCGCGGCAATGCCCAGGACAACCGTGGCCGTGGTCGCAATGACAACCGCCCCCAGCAAAACGGCCCCCGTCCCTCGACGGGGCCCGCCAAGAATACCCGGGGTGGTGGCTTGCGCCGTGCGCCGGAAAAGCGCAGCAGCCAGCCCGATCCGATGAAGACCTCGCTTGGCTACATTGGCCACGACAGTTTGATGCGCCAGCGCAAAAACGGTGGCTTCAAGCGGGGCGGAAGGTCGTAGTCGCGCCACTGACTTCCCGGACACCGTACAATCAAAGGTTTGCTTTTACGGCAAAAATCAACCAACAGGAAAATTCAACATGGCAATCGAACGTACCCTCTCGATCATCAAGCCCGATGCAGTGGCTAAGAATGTTATCGGTCAAATCTACGCCCGTTTTGAGGCTGCTGGCCTGAAGATTGTTGCTTCCAAGATGGCTCACCTGTCGCGCCTGGAAGCCGAACAGTTCTACGCTGTGCACAAGGAGCGTCCTTTCTTCAAGGATCTGGTCGACTTCATGATCTCCGGCCCCGTGATGATCCAGGCGCTGGAAGGCGAAAACGCCATCCTGAAGAACCGTGAACTGATGGGCGCTACCGACCCCAAGAAGGCTGACAAGGGCACGATCCGCGCTGATTTCGCCGATAGCATCGACGCCAATGCAGTGCATGGCTCCGACGCTGCTGAAACGGCTGCCGTGGAAGTGGCATTCTTCTTTCCTGGCATGAACGTCTATTCCCGTTAATGGAATTCTGCACGGCAGCCGCCGTGCAGCATGTGTAAGTGGCCCGAGCGTGTTTCTATGACCACCAATTTGCTTGATTTTGATTTGGCTGGTTTGACCGCCTTTTGCGAAGGGCTGGGAGAAAAACGCTTCCGGGCCACTCAGCTTTTTCGCTGGATTCACCAGCGCGGAGCGTCCGATTTCGACCAGATGACCGATCTGGCCAAGTCGTTGCGCGAGAAACTGAAGGGTGCGACCCACATTACTGCATTGCCGGTGATTACCGAGCATGTATCTGCCGATGGAACCGTCAAATGGCTGTTTGACGTGGGTGATGGCAATGCAGTGGAGTCCGTATTCATTCCAGAAGATGACCGTGGCACGCTGTGCGTATCATCACAGGCGGGCTGCGCGGTAGGGTGCCGCTTTTGCTCGACAGGGCATCAGGGCTTCAGCCGCAACCTGACAACGGGCGAAATCATCGCCCAACTGTGGTTTGCCGAACACGCGCTGCGCAAGCGCTTTGGCACGGATGAGCGCGTCATCTCCAATGTGGTGATGATGGGCATGGGCGAGCCACTGCAGAACTATTCGGCGCTGGTGCCAGCGCTGCGCACCATGCTCGATGACCATGGCTATGGCTTGTCGCGCCGCCGGGTCACGGTGTCTACCTCTGGTGTGGTGCCGATGATGGATCGCCTGTCGCAGGATTGTGCGGTGGCGCTGGCCGTTTCGCTGCACGCGCCCAATGATCCATTGCGCGATGCATTGGTACCTCTCAACAGGAAATACCCGCTCAAGGAACTGATGGCTGCCTGCCGCCGCTATCTGGAGTTTGCGCCGCGCGATTTCATCACCTTTGAGTACTGCATGCTTGACGGTGTCAATGATCAGCCCGAACATGCGCAGGAATTGATAGCGCTGGTGCGCGAGTTTGCAGGCGCTGGCGGTGCGTGGTGCAAATTTAATTTGATCCCGTTCAATCCATTCCCTGCATCGGGTCTGCTACGATCCCCCGCTGCCCGGGTTTCGGAGTTTGCCAAGCAACTGCTGGATGCCGGTGTGGTGACGACGGTGCGAAAAACCCGTGGCGATGACATTGACGCGGCCTGCGGACAGCTGGCTGGTGACGTGAAAGACCGAACGCGTGCAGCAGAGCGCATGGCCAAGAATCGGGTGATTCCGCTGACACAGGCTTTGTAGACGGTAAAAATTGAATGGGAGGGTGTGCATGGCAGAGACCTTGAGGTTGGGACAACGAAGATTCCCCCGTCTGATCGGCGCAGCTTTCCTTGGGCTGGCTTTGGGCAATGTGCTGATGGGTTGCGCAACCAATACCGCCGCACGCGAAGATGCAGCCATCGTTACCCAGTCGGACGAAACCGAGGTGCAGCGCCGTGCTCGCATCCGCATGGAACTGGCGGCCAATTACTTCCAGACTGGCAAGCCCACCATTGCGCTGGATGAGATCAAACAGGTGCTGGCGCTTGATCCGTCCAGTGGCGATGCCTACAACATGCGCGGTCTGATCTATATGCAATTGGGCGATCCCGATATTGCCGCCGAGAGCTTTACCAAGGCGCAATCCCTCAAGCCTGGCGATGCGAACATCATGCACAACCATGGATGGTTGCTGTGTCAGGAAAAGAAGTTCGAGGCTGCCGACCGCTATTTCAATCAGGCATTGGTGCAGCGCCAGTACTATCAGCAGTCCCGAACCTTGATGGCACAGGGCTTGTGCTATGAAGCTGCGGGGAAAATGGCAGAAGCCGAAGCTACCCTGATCAAGGCCTACGAATACGACGCAGGCAATCCCATTGTTTCCTACAACCTGGCCAAGCTGATGCGCCAGCGTGGCGATGACAAGCGCGCACAGTTCTACATTCGGCGACTCAACAATGGCGAGCTTGCCAACTCGGAGTCGCTCTTCCTGGGTATCCAGATCGAACAGGCGCTTGGAGACCGCACCGCAGCGCGCCAATTGGCCAATCAGTTGCAAAAGCGTTTTCCGGATTCCAAGGAATGGGCCCGTGTGGCCAATGGAGGCGTGCTTTGATCGAGTCTGATGTGCATGAGCAGGGCACGGAAAATGCTGCGGCTCTCCAGCCAAATGGCAATGACGTCGGTTTGACCGCCGGCGGTATGCTGCGCGAGGCGCGAGAGCAAGCAGGCCTGCGCCTGCCTGCGTTGGCGGCCAATCTGAAGGTGACGGTTGGCAAGCTGGAGGCACTTGAAGCCAATGACTGGAGCGCATTTCCAGATGTAGTGTTCACTCGTGCATTGGCGTCGGCGGTGTGCCGCGCGCTCAAGATGGATGCCGCGCCAGTTCTTGCATTGCTGCCAAGGGCACCAGGGCAGGACCTGCGCAAGGTGAGTGAAGGCATCAACACCAAGGTTTCGGGGGGCGCAGTACCCGCCAAAAGTAGCGATTTCTCGTCGAGCAAGCCGTTTCCCTGGATGGCGGTGGTGCTGCTGCTGGTGGTGGCTACGGCAGGAGTACTGTTTTACCCGCAACTGGCAGAGCAGTATAAAAAGCAGGTGGCTTCCAAGCCGGAGGCGCCTCGTCGCGCCAATACCATTGCAGGTGAGGCTGGTGCCAATGATTCGGTAGCCCTGGGTGCGAGCGCCGAAGGTGGTGATGCGGTAGCCAATGGATCCCCGGGCATGCCCAATGCAACTGCCGTGGCGGCAACTGGGCCGGCCCTATCGCCGCCGGTTGCAGAACCAGCGGCTCTTGCGGCTGAAGCTCCCATTCTGCAATTCAAGGTGTCGCAAGACAGCTGGATTCAGGTCAAGTCAGCAGATGGCAAGGTGGTGTTTGAAAAGACACTCAAGGCTGGAAGTGAGCAGGGCATCACGGCCCAGCCGCCGCTCAAGGTGGTGGTGGGCAATGCCCTTGGTGCCGAACTGCAATTGCGTGGGGCTGCTTTTGATCTGAAAAAAGTGACCAAGGGCAGCACGGCCCGTTTCGAGGTGAATTAAGTGCAAGAAGACAACAAGCTGTCTCCCGTGCCATTGGTGGCGCCTGCCGGTCGCAAAAGCCGTCAGGCCAGCGTGGTGTGGGGTGACCGTATCGTGACTGTCGGAGGTGATGCCCCGGTACGTATCCAGTCGATGACCAATACCGACACGGTAGATGCCGTCGAGACTGCGATCCAGGTCAAGGAGTTGGCGCAGGCGGGCTCCGAGATGGTGCGCATTACTGTCAACACTCCGGAGGCGGCTGCGGCTGTGCCCTATATCCGCGAGCAGCTCGATCGCATGGGCGAGAATGTGCCGCTTGTGGGTGACTTTCATTACAACGGCCATCGGCTGCTCACAGAGTTTCCTGATTGCGCGAAGGCGCTGTCCAAATACCGCATCAACCCCGGCAATGTCGGTAAAGGCGACAAGAAGGACAAGCAGTTTGGCCAGATGATCGAGGCCGCCATCCAGTATGACAAGGCGGTGCGCATCGGTGTCAACTGGGGCAGCCTCGACCAGGAGCTGCTGGCCGAGCTGATGGATGAGAACAGCCGCCGCTCTGCACCTTGGGATGGTCGTCAGGTGATGTATGAGGCCCTGATCACCTCCGCCATCTCGTCAGCACAGCGCGCCGAGCAAATGGGCCTGGATGGCAATCAGATCATCCTCTCGTGCAAGGTGAGTGGTGTGCAGGATCTGATCGCGGTGTACCGCGGCCTGTCTGCACGTTGTGATTACGCCTTGCACCTGGGTCTGACAGAAGCCGGCATGGGCACCAAGGGCACGGTAGCGTCTGCCGCTGCGCTGTCCATTCTGCTGCAGGAGGGGATTGGCGACACCATTCGCGTCTCGCTCACGCCCCAGCCGGGTGAAGCGCGCACGCAGGAAGTGGTGGTTGCCAGCGAAATTCTGCAGGCCCTGGGCATGCGCAGTTTTGTGCCCAGTGTCACTGCTTGCCCGGGTTGTGGCCGCACCACCAGCACCACCTTCCAGGAGCTGGCCAAGGATATCGACGAACACCTGCGTTCGCAAATGCCTGTCTGGCGCGTCAAATACCCTGGTGTCGAAAAGATGAAGGTGGCGGTCATGGGTTGCATCGTCAATGGCCCTGGCGAGAGCAAGCATGCGGACATCGGCATCAGCCTGCCGGGCACGGGCGAGTCGCCTGCAGCACCGGTATTCATCGACGGAGAAAAGGCCATGACCTTGCGCGGCGACCGCATCGCGCAGGAGTTTCACGATATCGTGCAGGCCTATGTGGAGCGCCGTTACGGCACTGCCAAGGTATAAAATTGATAGCTGTCAGCGCATGTTAGGTATGTGCTGGCGCTTGTTTTGACTATAGAGATTGAAAGCCCATGGGCAAGAATGAAAAGCTGGTTGCCATCAAAGGCATGAACGATATCCTGCCGCCTGATTCGGCCATGTGGGAATGGTTTGAGTCCAAGGTGCGCGATCTGATGGGCCGCTTCGCCTACCGCAACATCCGCACCCCGATCGTCGAGCCTACCGCGCTGTTTGTGCGTGGCCTGGGCGAGGTGACCGACATCGTCGAGAAGGAAATGTATTCCTTTGAAGACAAGCTCAATGGCGAGCATCTGACCCTGCGCCCCGAAGGTACGGCCGGCGTGGTGCGTTCCGTGGTGGAAAACAACCTTCTGTATGACGGCGGCAAGCGCCTGTTCTACATCGGTCAGATGTTTCGCCATGAGCGCCCGCAGCGTGGTCGCTACCGCCAGTTCCACCAGGTCGGAGTCGAGGCGCTGGGTTTTGCCGGCCCTGAGCTGGATGCGGAAGTGATTCTGCTGGCGCACCAGTTGTGGAAAGAGTTGGGCATTGACGGCGTGCGCCTGGAGCTCAATAGCCTGGGGCAACCTGCGGAGCGCAAGGCGCACCGCGATGCGCTGATTGCCTACTTCGAGCAGCACACGGACGTGATGGACGAAGAGGCCAAGCGCCGCATGCACAGCAATCCACTGCGGGTGCTCGACACCAAGAATCCGGCGATGCAGGCGATGGTCAATGCGGCTCCTCAGCTGCTCGATTTCCTGGGCGATGCTTCCAAGGCACACCTCAAGACCGTGCAGGACATTCTGGATGCCAACGGCGTTGTATGGTCAGTCAATCCGCGCCTGGTGCGAGGTATGGATTACTACAACCTCACGGTGTTCGAATTCATCACCGACAAGCTCGGCTCGCAAGGCACCATCTGCGGTGGCGGCCGCTACGACTACCTCATTGAAGAGATCGGCGGCAAGCCCGCTCCGGCCGTGGGTTGGGGCATGGGAATTGAACGCGTGCTCGAGCTGATCAAGGAACTGAATATCCAGTGGCAGCGCCCGTCTATTGACGCCTACGCTATCCTGCCGGACGCATCGCTTCTGCCGCAGGCCATGCGCGTGGTGCAAGTCTTGCGCAGTGCAGGTATCCGTGTGCAGATGCACGGCGCGGCCACGGCAGAGGGCATGGGCAGCATGAAGTCGCAGTTCAAGAAGGCAGATGCCAGTGGCGCGCATTGCGCTCTGATTTTTGGCGGCGATGAGATGCAGCGCGGCATGATCACCGTCAAGCAATTGCGCGATGGCGCAGGTGCCCAGGCAGAATACGCTATTGAAAATGTAGCAAATTGGGCAGAACTGCTGCGCGCCTGAAGCCGTTTTTATTCAAAACAATTTTCGCAACCCTGAACTAGAACAACTATGGCAACGCATCTGGACTTGGAAGAACAGGAACAGCTTGATCAGATCAAGCATTTTTGGAATAAGTGGGGCACGCTGATCACCACGGTGCTGGTTATCGTGCTGGGCGGATTTGCCGCCTGGAATGGCTACCAGTACTGGCAGAATCGCCAGGGCCAGCAGGCCAGTGCACTGAGCTCTGCGGTGGAAGCCGCGGTCAATTCTGGTGACAAGGCTCGTATTGACCAGGCCTTTGGTGACCTGCGCAGCAACTACGGCAGCACCTTGCAGGCGGCTCATGCAGGTTTGCTGGTGGCCAAGGCCGCCAGTGACAAGGGGCAAATGGATGACGCCAAGGCTGCGCTCACCTGGGTGGCTGACAATGCGGCGGACGATGGCTTGAAGGCCACGGCGCGCATTCGCCTTGCAGCAGTGCTGCTGGGCAGCCAGTCCTACGACGAGGCGCTCAAGCAACTGGACGCCAAGATGCCGACGGAGTTTGATGCCGTGGTGGCTGATCACCAGGGTGATATCTATCTGGCCAAGGGCGACAAGGCCAAGGCAATCGAGGCGTACCGTACGGCCTACCAGAAGACCACTCCTGGTGTGGAATACCGCAATGTCATTTCCGTCAAGCTCAATGCGCTGGGCGAGGACGTGAAGTAATCGATAGCGAGAGGCTGTGCGCATGAGCATGAAACACCAAGCACTACCATCATTTGCTGCAGCAACTGCTGCAGCGAAGGTCTTGACCGTATCCGCCGTGGCTCTGGCTGTGGCTGGCTGTTCGTTGTTCTCGTCCGACAAGCGCAAGCCTGTCGAACTGGAGCCCAATGTGGCGTTGATTGGCGTCAAGCAGACCTGGACGCAGCGCATTGGCAAGGCCAACCCGACCCTGGTCATGAATGTGAGTGGCAATGTGGTGACCATGGGGTCTGCCGATGGTCAGTTGGCGGCGGTGAATGCAGATACCGGCGCTGAACTGTGGCGCGCCAACGTGGGGCAAAAGCTTTCAGCTGGTGTCGGTAGCGACGGTAAATGGGCTGCGGTGGTCACCGAAGGTGGTGATCTGGTGGTGCTGTCGCAGGGTAAGGAGCAATGGCGCAAGCGCCTGAGCAACCGCGCCTATACAGCACCTCTGGTAGCGGGCGCCCGTGTCTTCGTGCAAAGTGCGGATCGCTCCGTCAGTGCCTATGACGCAGCAACCGGCAACCCGCTGTGGAGCCAGTCGAAGACTGGTGAATCGCTGGTACTGCGCCAAAGCGGCGTGCTGATGGCTTACAAGGACACATTGGTCACGGGCGTATCGGGGCGTTTTGTGGGGATTGATCCCAACAACGGCTCGCTGCGCTGGGAGGTTCCCATCGCCAGCCCCCGTGGCACCAATGATGTGGAACGGCTCGTGGAGCTGGTAGGCGGCGTATCACGCGTGGGTTCGGTGCTGTGCACCCGTGCCTACCAGATGGCCGTGGGCTGCATCGATGCCGATACTGCGCAACTGCGCTGGACCGTGCGCGCCGAAGGCCTCAATGGAGTCTCGGGCGATGAAGATGTGGTGGCGGGTGCCGATGGCAATGGTGTCATTACCGCATGGGCACGTGATGGGGGCAGTGTGGCCTGGACAAGCAGCCGCCTCAAGTACCGCAAACTGAGCCAGCCGCTGGTGCTGGGCCGCTCGGTGATCTTTGGTGACGGCAATGGCGTGGTGCACATGCTGTCCAAAAAGGATGGTTCTCCGTTGAACCGTTTTGCAACCAACAACTCGGGCATCTCTGTCGCGCCGGTCATCGCAGGGAACACCATGGTGGTGCAGACCAACGACGGTGCGGTGTACGGCTTTCAGCCCGATTGAGAGAAAAAGAAAAAGTAGTCAGGAATGAAGCCAGTTATTGCTTTGGTGGGTCGCCCCAATGTGGGCAAATCCACCTTGTTCAACCGCATGACGAAGTCGCGCGACGCCATCGTGGCCGACTTCGCCGGTTTGACCCGTGATCGCCACTATGGCCAGGGCCGGCAGGGCAAGCGCGAATATATCGTGATTGATACGGGTGGCTTTGAGCCCGATGCGTCGAGCGGCATCTTCAAGGAGATGGCCAAACAGACCCGCCAGGCTGTGGCCGAGGCGGATGTCGTGGTGTTTGTGGTGGACGTGCGTCTGGGGCTGTCTGCGCAGGACCACGAAATCGCAGGTTACCTGCGTCGCCTGGGCAAGCCCGCCATGTTGGTGGGCAACAAGGCCGAAGGCATGAAGGATGGCTCGCAACTGTCCGAGTTCTATGAGCTGGGGCTCGGTGAAGTCTATCCTGTCTCTGCAGCACACGGACAGGGTATTCGCAGCCTGGTCGACATGGCCCTCGACAAAGTGCAGTGGCCCGACGAGGAAGAAGACGCGGGCGATGCGGACGGCCCTCAGCCCATTCGGTTGGCGGTTGCTGGTCGCCCCAATGTGGGCAAGTCGACCTTGATCAACACATGGCTGGGTGAAGAGCGGCTTGTCGCCTTTGACATGGCTGGCACGACGCGTGATGCCATCTCGGTGCCTTTTGAGAAGAATGGGCAGCAGTTCGAGCTGATCGACACCGCCGGCCTGCGCCGCAAGGGCAAGGTGTTCGAGGCCATCGAGAAGTTCTCCGTCGTCAAGACCTTGCAGGCCATTGAAGGCGCCAATGTGGTGCTGTTGTTGCTGGATGCCACGCAAGGTGTCACGGATCAGGATGCGCACATTGCCGGGTACATTCTGGAGAGCGGGCGTGCGGTGGTGCTTGCCATCAACAAGTGGGATGCCCTGGATGACTATGGGCGCCAGATGCTCGAGCGCTCGATTGAGATGCGTCTGTCGTTCATGAAGTTTGCTCCCATGCACTTCATTTCGGCCAAAAAGCGCCAGGGCCTGGGGCCGTTGTGGACTTCGTTGATCCAGGCGCACAAGGCTGCCACCTGCAAGATGCCAACGCCTGTGCTCACCCGTCTGCTGCTGGAGTCGGTACAGTTTCAGACGCCCAAGAAAGTGGGGCCTTATCGTCCCAAGCTGCGTTATGCACACCAAGGCGGTATGAATCCGCCGGTGATCGTGATCCACGGCAATTCGCTGGAGCATGTGACCGATGCCTACAAGCGTTTTCTGGAAGGTCGCTTCCGCAAGGAATTTAATTTGGTGGGCACCCCCTTGCGGATTGAATTCAAGACCTCACATAACCCATACGCTGATAAAGATTGATAGCGAAAAAGTGAGATGGGGCAGGCTTAACCGGTTCATTGCACGAAAAAAGCCTTTTATCAATCAGTTACGTCGCCACTGTGGTAAGGTGGCGTTTTACAACAACATTGTCTGAACACGGAGAATATCGTGAGCAACAAAGGCCAACTTCTGCAAGATCCCTTCCTCAACGCTCTGCGCCGCGAGCATGTTCCCGTTTCCATCTATTTGGTCAACGGTATCAAGCTTCAAGGCCAGATCGAATCTTTTGACCAGTACGTTGTGCTGCTGCGCAACACGGTGACCCAGATGGTGTACAAGCACGCCATTTCCACCATTGTTCCCGGTCGCGCTGTCAATTTCTCCGCGTCCGAGTCGCAAGACAGCGACGCTGCAGCCTAACGATTTTGATAGCAATATGCCTGTGTTTGGCACGGGCAAGAGCTCTACATCATTGAGTAATCACCAAATAAATCACGACAAGAAATCCACCCCGGTCATGCTGGTCGGGGTGGATTTTGGTTTTCCGCACTTCGATTCCGAGCTGGAAGAGCTGGGTTTGCTCGCACAAACCGCAGGGCTTGACCCCGTGGCGCGCCTTACCTGCAAGCGCAAGGTGCCTGATGCGGCCTTGTTTGTTGGCAGTGGCAAGGCTGACGAAATTCGCATGGTGGCACAAACCTATGGCGCCAAGGAGGTGCTGTTCGACCAGGCGCTGAGCCCCGCGCAACAGCGCAATCTGGAGCGCAGCCTGCAAATGCCGGTTAATGACCGCACCTTGCTGATTCTCGAGATCTTTGCCCAGCGAGCACGCAGCCATGAAGGCAAGCTGCAGGTGGAGCTGGCCAAACTGCAGTACCTCAGCACACGGCTGGTGCGCCGATGGTCTCACCTGGAGCGCCAACGCGGCGGCATTGGTACGCGCGGCGGGCCTGGTGAAACGCAGATCGAGCTGGATCGCCGCATGATCAATGACGCAATCAAGCGCACTAAAGAGCGCTTGAGCAAGGTCAAGAAGCAGCGCGCGACGCAGCGCCGCCAGCGTGAGCGCAACGACACATTCAATGTTTCGCTGGTTGGTTATACCAATGCGGGCAAGTCCACCTTCTTCAATGCGGTGGTCAAGGCGCGAGCCTATGCGGCGGACCAGTTGTTTGCCACGTTGGATACCACCACACGCCAGATGTATCTGGAATCGGCCCAGAAATCGGTGTCGATCTCGGATACCGTTGGCTTTATTCGTGACCTGCCGCATGGTCTGGTCAATGCTTTTGAGGCAACGCTACAGGAAGCAGTCGATGCAGATCTGCTGCTGCATGTGGTCGATGCCTCGAATCCTGCCCACCCGGAACAAATACAACAAGTCCAAAAGGTTCTTCGGGAAATTGGTGCAGACGATGTGCCGCAGGTGTTGATCTTCAATAAACTGGATGCAATGGATCCAGCCCAGCGGCCCACAGTGCTTGCCGACAGCTATGAGCTGGACGGCGTGCAGGTTCCTCGTTTCTTCGTCAGTGCTGCCAAAGGGATGGGTCTGGACGCTATTCGCGGACACTTGGCCGAGGCAGTTCTTACGCATCAGGCTGCCTTGGAAAAGGTTGAGGCTGTTGAGATAGCCCCAGAGGCTGATGACGAATTATTGGGAAATGCCCACTAGACTGCCACAATGGCTGTCTGCAAGCGCTTTGTAACGCTGATTCATAGAGACATCGCTAATGAAATTTCATTCACGCTTTCCGCGCCTGGCTTTGCTACCGCAAGGCATACGCGGAATGTTCAATCTGAACGACCCGCGCTGGGGGCGCGGAGACGACGGTAATGGCGCAGGCGGCAATGGTGGTCAGGAGCCGCCGCCACCGGCCCGCCCGCCTTATACGCCTCCCGAAAATAACAACCGTCCGTCGCAGCGGCCAGGAAATGGTGGAGCTCCTGATCTGGACGAGCTTTGGCAGGACCTGAACAAAAAGCTGGGCGGTCTGTTCGGTGGCAAGGGCAATGGTGGAGGCGGTCGCAATGCTGGCGGTCCACAGCCTGAGTTCAAGGGCGCGGGCATTGGCATCGGCCTGATTGCAGGTGTTGCCGTGCTGATCTGGATGGGCACGGGTTTTTTCATCGTGCAGGAAGGTCAGCAGGCGGTCATCACTCAGTTTGGCAAATTCCATAAGACTGTGAATGCCGGCATCAACTGGCGCCTGCCGTATCCGATTCAGCGGCATGAGCTGGTCTATGTGTCTCAGATCAAGTCTGCAGACGTCGGGCGCGACAGCATTGTCAAGAGCACAGGCTTGCGCGAGTCAGCCATGCTGACGGAAGACGAGAATATCGTTGAAATCAAGTTTGCGGTGCAGTACCGCCTGAACGATGCGCGTGCCTGGTTGTTTGAAAGCAAGAACCCGGCAGACTCCGTCATCCAGGTGGCAGAAACTGCTGTGCGTGAAGTGGTCGGCAAGATGAAGATGGACGCCGCGCTCGCCGATGAGCGCGACCAGATCGCGCCGCGTGTGCGCGAGTTGATGCAGACCATTCTGGATCGCTACAAGATCGGTGTCGAAGTGGTTGGCGTCAATCTGCAGCAAGGTGGCGTGCGTCCGCCCGAGCAGGTGCAGGCGGCATTTGACGACGTGCTCAAGGCTGCGCAGGAGCGTGAGCGTACCAAGAATCAAGCTGAAGCCTATGCCAACGATGTGGTGCCGCGTGCCAAGGGGACCGCATCGCGTCTGATGGAAGAGGCATCCGCATACAAGGAACGCATCGTCGCGCAGGCGCAAGGTGATGCGCAGCGGTTCTCGTCGATTTACACCGAGTACCAGAAGGCTCCAGCGGTGACGCGTGACCGCCTGTACTTGGAGACGATGCAGCATGTCTACAGCAATGTGACCAAGGTAGTGGTGGATTCCAAGCAGGGATCCAACCTGCTGTATCTGCCGCTCGACAAGATCATGCAGCAAACCCAAGGTGCCGGCGCCAATGCGTCTGGTAGCGAGGCTGCAGCCCCATCGGCCGCTCCTGCCAACAATACGCCGGTGGCTGCACCGTCTGTTCCAGACGCGCGCGCCCGTGACACCAGCCGAACCCGTGACCGCGAGTCGCGCTAGGAGTGAGTTGTGAATCGAATGGGATTTTTTGCTTCAACCGTTTTGGTGGTCCTGGCGTTGCTCAGCTCCACCGTGTTTGTGGTCGACCAGCGCCAATTCGGCATCAAGTACGCCATGGGGCAGATCAAGGAAGTGATCACTGAGCCCGGGCTCAACTTCAAGCTGCCTCCGCCGCTGCAGAATGTGACCTATCTGGACAAGCGCCTGCTGACTCTGGACAGTACCGATACCGAATCCATGCTGACTGCGGAAAAGCAGCGCGTGGTGATCGACTGGTACGTGCGCTGGCGCATCACGGAGCCATCGGAATACATCCGTAATGTAGGCACCAGCGAAGGAGCGGGTGCCATGCAGCTCAATCGGGTGGTGCGCAATGCCTTCCAGGAAGAGGTGAACCGTCGCACGGTTCAGGAGTTGATCTCGACCAAGCGCGAGCAGACCATGGCTGACGTCAAGCGAGAAGTGCTGGAAGCGGTCAAGGGCAGCAAGCCTTGGGGTATTGACATTGTCGATGTGCGCATCACGCGTGTCGATTACGTTGAAGCGATCACCGAGTCGGTCTACAGCCGCATGGAGGCCGAGCGCAAGCGCGTGGCCAACGAATTGCGCTCGACTGGTGGCGCAGTCGGGGAAAAGATCCGCGCCGATGCGGACCGCCAGCGCGAAGTGACGATTGCGAATGCTTACCGCGATGCGCAGGCACTCAAGGGGCAGGGCGATGCGGAAGCGGCGAAAGTCTATGCCGAAGCCTTTGGCAAGGATCCGCAGTTTGCACAGTTCTACCGCAGCCTCGAGGCCTACAAGTCCAGTTTCAACAAGAAATCGGATGTCATTGTGGTAGACCCATCATCTTCCGATTTCTTTAAAAGCTATCGCTCGCCAACGGCCAAGCAGTAAGCGCTGTTTGCTATCAAAACCGAAACGCCGCACGGCAATCGCCGTGCGGCGTCTTTTTTTGCGCTCCTTATAGCATCGCAGGCCGGCGCCGCCTGCACAAATGCATCAATGGCGCAGTGGTTCGGGCAGGTTATTGCTTGCGCCTTTATGCATCCCTGTAGAATTGCGTTTTTAACAGCCTCTGCAATTTCCCATGTCTGCTTGGATCCTTCCGGATCACATTGCCGATGTGCTGCCGTCCGAAGCACGGCACATCGAAGAGCTTCGTCGCGGCTTGCTTGATGCAGCCTGTGGCTATGGCTATGAATTGGTGATGCCGCCGCTGCTGGAGCATCTGGATTCGCTGCTTTCCGGCTCTGGTGAGGCGTTGGATCTGCTGACCTTCAAGCTGGTGGACCAGCTCTCTGGCCGCACCCTGGGTATTCGTCCCGACACCACCCAGCAGGTGGCACGCATTGACGCGCATCTGCTCAATCGCAAGGGTGTAACGCGCCTGTGCTACTGCGGTCCGGTCTTGCATGCCAAGCCTGATCGCCCCCATGCAACTCGCGAGCAGCTGCAGTTTGGGGCGGAAATCTACGGCCACGCCGGCGTCGAGGCCGATGTGGAAATCATCACCTTGGCAACCGAATCACTGCGTGTAGCGCAACTGCATGATTTTTCGGTGGATCTGGCAGATGTACGTATCGTGCAGCGTCTGTTGGCGGGCTTGTTGGTGGATTTACCCACCTTGCGCCGTGTGCATGCCGCTTTGGCGGTGAAAGACGCATCGGAGCTTGCGCTGCTGACCAAGGATTTTCCGCAGGCGCAACGCGACGGACTGCGTGCATTGTTGAATCTGTATGGCGATGTGGCGGTGCTGGACGAAGCCGAAAAGGCACTCGCTGCCATTCCAGGCATATCACCTATCCTGGTCGAATTGCGCCAATTGGCTGGACGCGTGGACAGTCCTTCCGTCACCTTTGATCTGGCGGATTTGCGCGGTTATTCCTACTACAGCGGCATGCGCTTTGCCATTTATGCGCAAGGAGTGACGGATGCGCTGGTGCGTGGCGGCAGATACGACGAAGTGGGGGCCGCGTTCGGGCGTAGCCGTCCAGCGGTCGGTTTCAGTCTTGACATCAAGCAACTCGTGCCCGTGGTGCAGCCGCGCCCGCTCAAGGCTGCCATCCGTGCACCCTGGGTGGACCGGGAAGACATGCGTCAGGTGATCCAGCGTTTGCGGCACGCGGGCGAGACCGTTGTTTGCGCACTGCCTGGGCACGACGATGAAATCGACGAATTCGATTGCGACCGCGAACTGGCAGAAGTCAACGGCCAGTGGGTTGTGCGTAGCATTTAACTGTATTTTGTTCTTGGATGGGAAAAGAAATGACTGTTTCCAAAGGTCGCAACGTTGTTGTGGTTGGCACTCAATGGGGTGATGAAGGCAAGGGTAAGCTGGTCGACTGGCTGACCGAAAGCGCCCAAGGCGTGGTGCGCTTCCAAGGCGGCCACAATGCAGGCCACACATTGGTGATCAATGGTGTGAAAACTGCATTGCACCTGATCCCCAGCGGCATTATGCGCCCTGGCGTGAAGTGCTACATCGGCAACGGCGTGGTGCTCTCCGTTGGCAAGCTGTTCGAGGAAATCGAAGGCCTGGAAAAAGCCGGTGTGCAGGTGCGCGACCGTCTGCGCGTATCTGAAGCCTGCCCATTGATCCTGCCTTTCCATCAGGCACTGGATGTAGCTCGTGAAGCGGCCCGTGAACAAGGTGGCGTGCAGAAGATCGGTACAACCGGCAAAGGTATCGGTCCCGCCTACGAAGACAAGATTGCCCGCCGTGCGCTGCGGGTGCAGGACCTGAAGCACCCTGAGCGATTTGCCACCAAGCTGCGCGAACTGCTGAACCTGCACAACCATATCCTGGTGAATGTGCTGGGCTCCAAGAACTTCGACTTCGGCGCCGGTCTGGCTCCGTACATGAAGGATGGCGAGGTGCAATTCGACGCTGTATATAGCGAGGCCATGCGCCATGCCGAACTGCTCAAGCCCATGATTGCGGACGTGTCGCGCGAACTCAATGACGCGCATGCGGCAGGTGGCAATCTGCTGTTTGAAGGTGCGCAAGGTACGCTCTTGGACGTGGACCACGGCACTTACCCCTATGTCACGTCGTCCAACTGCGTGGCAGGTAATGCGGCTGCAGGTGCAGGTGTGGGTCCAGGCATGCTCCACTACATTTTGGGCATCACCAAGGCCTACTGCACTCGTGTTGGTGGCGGTCCTTTCCCGACCGAGCTGGATTGGGAGAAGGAGGGTACCCCCGGTTGGATCATGAGTACCGTGGGTGCCGAGAAGGGCGTAACCACTGGCCGTTCGCGCCGTTGCGGCTGGTTCGATGCGGCACTGCTCAAGCGTTCGGCTCAGATCAATGGCCTGTCGGGCCTTTGCATCACCAAGTTGGACGTACTCGATGGCATTGAAGAGCTGCAACTGTGCGTGGGTTACGAGCTGGATGGCGAAAAGATCGATTTGCTGCCGTTGGGCGCGGACGATATCGAACGCTGCAAGCCCATCTATGAATCGATCCCTGGGTGGACAGAATCCACGGTGGGTGTGACCGAATATGACAAACTGCCTGTCAATGCGCGCCGCTATCTGGATCGTATTGCAGAAGTGACCGGTGTGCCGATCGCCATGGTGTCGACCAGCCCTGACCGCGATCACACCATCCTGATGCACAACCCTTACCAAGCCTGATCGCTTAACGCTATATCGAACGAGGAAAACCATGCTTACTGAAGACGGCAAGCACCTGTATGTCAGCTATGACGAATACCATGGCCTGATTGAAAAACTAGCCATCAAGATCCACCAGTCTGGCTGGGAATTCGACACGATCCTGTGCCTGGCGCGGGGTGGCATGCGTCCAGGCGATATCCTGAGCCGCATTTTCGACAAGCCACTTGCCATCATGTCCACCAGCTCCTACCGCGCAGAAGCCGGCACGATGCAAGGGCACCTGGACATCGCTCGCTTCATCACCACTCCCAAGGGGGAAATCGCCGGCCGAGTGCTGCTGGTAGATGATCTGGCCGATTCCGGTCACACCTTGAATGCAGTGATCAACATGCTCAAGACCAACTACAAGCCGATCACGGAGCTGCGCAGCGCAGTGATCTGGACCAAAGGAGTCTCGACGTTCACCCCAGACTACTCTGTGGAGTTTCTGTCAACCAATCCTTGGATTCATCAGCCTTTTGAAGGGTATGACACGCTTCGTCCGGAAAAGCTGATGGAGAAGTGGAAGATCTGATTGCGGGAGTTTGAAGGAGCTTTCTGGAGAAATTTTGCAATCTTGCAAAGGATCAGGAGAAACTCCTATACAATACGCTTCATCGACAGCACAACGCCTTGCGAAGCTGCCAGACTCGAAAGAGCGCGGTTCGCAAGGTTTGTTTTTTGGTGG
>NZ_JBNDIT010000027.1:0-36077 GCF_050434545.1 Comamonas sp. 4034
GCTCCTATCGCTATGGAAGAAGGTCTGCGCTTCGCTATCCGCGAAGGTGGCCGTACCGTTGGCGCTGGCGTGGTTGCCAAGATCATTGCGTAATCCTTTACCCATAACAAGGAATACACAATGTCCAAGCAAAAAATCCGCATCCGCCTGAAGGCGTTTGATTACAAGCTGATCGACCAGTCGGCTGCCGAAATCGTGGAAACCGCGAAGCGCACCGGCGCTATCGTGAAGGGTCCAGTGCCACTGCCAACCCGCATGAAGCGTTTCGACATCCTGCGTTCGCCCCACGTGAACAAGACTTCGCGTGACCAGCTGGAAATTCGCACTCACCAACGTCTGATGGACATTGTCGATCCTACCGACAAGACTGTTGACGCTCTGATGAAGCTGGACCTGGCTGCCGGCGTGGACGTCGAGATCAAACTGCAATAAGGCCTGAAAACCACATCTCCGGATGTGGTTGCTAGCCCTTTCTAACGCGAACTTGCCTATTTGGGAGGTTCGCGTTAGAATTTATGGCTTCGTACTTTAGCTATCTAAATGATCCTTTCATTTAGGGAGTGGGCGCGAAGTTTTTATCAACCTTCTTTCGTGCAAGGGGCTTTTGGCCTTGTGCAACACCGAGCCAATTGCAGTTTCGGTGGCGGAAGTTTTGGAGCAACAAATGAGTCAAAGCAACTCCCTCGGGTTGCTGGGCCGTAAGGTAGGCATGATGCGCCTGTTCACGGATGACGGCGATGCAGTGCCTGTCACCGTGGTGGATGTGTCTAACAACCGCGTGACCCAGGTCAAAACCCAAGAGAACGACGGCTATGTGGCCTTGCAGGTCACCTTTGGTCAACGCCGCGCTTCGCGCGTGACCAAGCCCGCCGCTGGCCACTTGGCCAAGGCTGGTGTGGAAGCCGGTGAAATCACCCAGGAATTCCGCGTTGGTGCAGACACTGCCGGCAAGTATGCCGCTGGTGCTTCCCTGCCAGTGACCGAGATCTTCGCCGTGGGCCAAAAGGTCGACGTGCAAGGTACCTCGATCGGTAAGGGCTACGCCGGTACCATCAAGCGTCACAACTTCAGCTCGCAGCGTGCTTCGCACGGTAACAGCCGTTCGCACAATGTTCCCGGCTCGATCGGTATGGCACAAGACCCAGGTCGCGTGTTCCCCGGCAAGCGCATGACCGGTCACATGGGCGATGAAACCGTGACTACCCAGAATCTCGACGTGGTTCGCATCGACGAAGCCCGTCAACTGCTGTTGATCAAGGGTGCGATCCCTGGCGCGAAGAATGGCTTCGTGACCGTGCGCCCCGCTGTCAAGGCAGCCGCTAAAGGAGCGAACTAATGAAGCTCGAACTCCTGAACGAACAAGGTAAGGCAGCATCCCAAGTGGACGCTCCTGAAACCGTGTTTGGTCGTGATTTCAACGAAGACCTGATTCACCAGATCGTCGTTGCTTACCGCGCCAATGGCCGTCAAGGCACACGTGCTCAGAAAGACCGTGAACAAGTAAGCCACACCACCGCCAAGCCTTTCAAGCAAAAGGGTACTGGCCGTGCACGTGCCGGTATGTCGTCGTCGCCTCTGTGGCGTGGCGGCGGTCGCATCTTCCCGAATCTGCCTGAAGAAAACTTCACGCAGAAGATCAACAAGAAGATGTACCGCGCCGGTATGGCTTCCATCCTGTCGCAGCTGGCCCGCGAAGGCCGTCTGGCCGTGGTGGAATCGCTGAAGGTGGACTCTCCAAAGACCAAGGCTCTGGCTGACAAGTTCAAGTCCATGAACCTGGACTCGGTGATGGTGATCGCTGAAGAAGTGGACGAAAACCTGTACCTGGCATCGCGCAACCTGAAGAACGTGTTCGTGGTCGAGCCACGCTACGCTGACCCAGTGTCGCTGGTGCATTTCAAGAAAGTGCTCGTCACCAAGGGCGCGATCGACAAACTCAAGGAGATGTTCGCATGAGCACGCTGAAGTTTGACGAAGGTCGTCTGATGCAAGTGTTGGTCGCTCCCATCGTGTCCGAAAAGGCCACCCTGGTTGCCGAAAAGTCCAACGCTGTGACGTTTAAGGTGCTGCAGAACGCTACCAAGCCAGAAATCAAGGCCGCTGTGGAATTGATGTTCAAGGTTGAGGTGCTGGGCGTGTCTGTGGTGAACACCAAGGGCAAGACCAAGCGCTTTGGCAAGACCATTGGCCGTCGCGACAACGTTCGCAAGGCTTATGTCCGCCTGAAGCCCGGTCAAGAGCTGAACCTCGGGGAGGCTGCTTAATCATGGCTGTTATCAAGCTCAAACCAACTTCCCCAGGCCAACGCCATGTGGTGAAGGTGACCCGCAGCCACCTGCACAAGGGTGAAGGTTTCGCCCCCCTGCTGGAGCCTCAGTTCCAGAAGGCCGGTCGCAACAACAACGGTCACATTACTACCCGTCACAAGGGCGGTGGTCACAAGCACCACTACCGCGTGGTGGACTTCAAGCGCAACAAGGACGGTATCCCCGCCAAGGTTGAGCGCATTGAATACGATCCAAACCGTACCGCTCACATCGCTCTGGTGTGCTATGCAGACGGCGAGCGTCGCTACGTCATTGCTCCTCGCAACCTGGAAGTCGGCGCAACCATCATCAGCGGCTCTGAAGCGCCGATCCGCGTGGGTAACACCCTGCCGATCCGCAACATCCCTGTGGGCTCGACCATCCACTGCATCGAACTGAAGATCGGCGCTGGTGCGCAGATCGCACGTTCTGCTGGTACGTCGGCAACCCTGCTGGCTCGTGAAGGCGTCTACGCTCAAGTGCGTATGCGTTCGGGCGAAGTTCGCAAGGTGCATATCGAATGCCGCGCAACCATTGGTGAAGTCGCCAACGAAGAACACAGCCTGCGCCAATTGGGCAAGGCCGGTGTCAAGCGTTGGATGGGTATCCGCCCAACCGTCCGCGGTGTGGTGATGAACCCTGTTGACCACCCACATGGCGGTGGTGAAGGCAAGACCGGTGAAGGCCGTCACGCAGTTGACCCATGGGGCAATCTGACGAAGGGCTACCGTACCCGTAACAACAAGCGCACACAGACCATGATCGTGTCGCGCCGTAAGAAGTAAGGGGTAACAAATGACTCGTTCTCTCAAAAAGGGCCCGTTTGTTGACCATCACTTGCTGGCCAAGGTCGAGAAGGCCATTGCCACCAAGGACAAGAAGCCAGTGAAGACCTGGTCGCGTCGCTCCATGGTTCTGCCCGATTTCATCGGTCTGACCATTGCCGTGCACAACGGCAAGCAACACGTGCCTGTGTATGTAACCGACCAGATGGTGGGCCACAAGCTGGGCGAATTCGCCCTGACGCGCACCTTCAAGGGTCACCCAGCTGATAAAAAAGCGAAGAAGTAAGGAGTAGACCATGTCTGAAACACGTGCAGTCCTCCGCGGCGTTCGCCTGTCGGTTGACAAAGGCCGTCTGGTTGCGGATCTGATTCGCGGCAAGAAGGTTGACCAAGCTCTGAACATTCTCGAATTCACGCAGAAAAAAGCTGCTGTGATCGTCAAGAAGGTTCTGGAGTCCGCTATCGCCAACGCTGAGCACAACGACGGCGCTGACATCGATGAATTGAAGGTCAAGACCATCTTCGTCGAGCAGGGCACGACGCTCAAGCGTTTCACCGCTCGCGCCAAGGGCCGCGGCAACCGCATCAGCAAGCCTACCTGCCACATTTATGTGACCGTGGGTAACTGAGGCCTAAAGGAAGAATATGGGACAGAAAATCCATCCTACCGGCTTCCGTCTGGCGGTGAGCCGCAACTGGGCTAGCCGCTGGTACGCAAGCAACCGTGACTTCGCCGGCATGCTGGCTGAAGACATCAAGGTTCGTGAGTACCTGAAAGAGAAGCTGAAGAACGCTGCCGTGGCACGCGTTTTGATCGAGCGTCCTGCCAAGAACGCCCGTATCACGATCTACTCGGCTCGTCCTGGTGTTGTGATCGGCAAGAAGGGTGAAGACATCGAGAACCTGAAGAAGGAACTCGCTGCTCGCCTGGGCGTGCCAGTCGCTGTGAACATCGAAGAAGTGCGCAAGCCTGAAATCGATGCCCAGCTGATTGCTGACTCGATCACCCAGCAGCTCGAAAAGCGTATCCAGTTCCGTCGCGCCATGAAGCGTGCGATGCAGAACGCGATGCGTCTGGGCGCTCAAGGTATCAAGATCATGTCGTCGGGCCGTCTGAACGGTATCGACATCGCACGTACCGAGTGGTACCGCGAAGGCCGCGTGCCTCTGCACACCCTGCGTGCCGACATCGACTATGGTTTCTCTGAAGCCAAGACCACCTACGGCATCATCGGTGTCAAGGTGTGGGTCTACAAGGGTGACACTCTGGGTCGTAACGATCTGCCAGCCGCAGAAACGCCACGTCCTGAAGAAGAGCGCCGTCCACGCGGCCCACGCCGTGACAACCGCAATGGCGATCGTCCATCGCGTGGTCCACGTCGTGCCGCTGGTGGTAATGTGGCTCCTGCAGACGGTAGCGATAAGCCTGCCGGCGCTGGTGCCGATTCCGTTAAGCGCGTTCGCAAGACTGACGCGCCCGCTACAGCAGCGGACGGTAAAGGAGAATAATTATGCTGCAACCTGCTCGCCGCAAATACCGCAAGGAGCAAAAGGGTCGCAACACCGGCATCGCAACGCGTGGTAACTCCGTTGCTTTCGGTGACTTCGGCCTGAAGTGCACGGACCGTGGCCGTCTGACGGCTCGCCAGATCGAGGCTGCACGTCGTGCAATCTCTCGTCACGTCAAGCGTGGCGGCCGTATCTGGATCCGCGTGTTCCCTGACAAGCCAATCTCGACCAAGCCAGCCGAAGTCCGTATGGGTAACGGTAAGGGCAACCCAGAGTACTACGTGGCTGAAATTCAGCCCGGTAAGATGGTGTTCGAAATCGTTGGCGTGCCCGAAGAACTGGCCCGTGAAGCGTTCCGCCTGGCTGCCGCCAAGCTGCCGCTGCGCACCTCGTTCGTGACCCGTCAACTTGGCGCTTAATCAGGAGAAATCGAAATGACGAAAGCTGCTGAACTGCGCCAAAAAGACGTTGCTGGCCTGGAAGCCGAGATCAAGTCCTTGCAAAAGGCTCACTTTGGTCTGCGCATGCAAAAGGCAACGCAACAACTGGGCAACACCGCTACGCTCAAGGCTACCCGCCGCGACGTGGCCCGTGCCAAGACCATTCTTGCTGAAAAGCAAGCCGCCAAGTAATAGGAGCCGACATGACGGAAGCTAAAAAATCCCTCAAGCGCACCTTGATTGGCAAGGTGGTTAGCGATAAGCGTGAAAAGACCGTGACCGTTCTGGTAGAACGCCGCGTGAAGCACCCTATCTACGACAAGATCATGATCAAGTCCAGCAAGTACCACGCCCACGATGAAAAGGGCGAGTACAAGACGGGCGATACCATCGAGATCACCGAGAGCCGTCCGCTCTCCAAGACCAAGAACTGGGTGGCTACCCGCTTGGTGCAAAAGGCTGCTCTGGTTTAAGTCTTTTCTGACTTGCGCCAACGCAACTTGAAAAACGACCCACAATCTGTGGGTCGTTTTTTTATGGCCGTTTTCCGAGGAAGACGGCTCAACTGCCAGATTGGCAATTTACAAGGAGTACACCATGATCAAAGTTGGCGATTCGCTGCCATCCGTAACGCTGAGCGAGTTTGTCGCTGTCGAAGGCAACGGCTGCAGCCTGGGGCCCAATGCATTCGACGTGGCCAAGGAAGCTGCTGGCAAGACTGTGGCCGTGTTTGCCGTTCCCGGCGCATTCACGCCGACTTGCTCGGCCAAGCACCTGCCTGGCTATGTGGAAAAGGCTGCTGAATTCAAGGCTGCGGGCGTGGATGAAATCTGGTGTCTGTCGGTGAACGACGCCTTTGTGATGGGTGCCTGGGGCAAGGACCAGCACACCGAAGGCAAGGTGCGCATGATCGGTGACGGTGATGCTGCATTTGCCAAGGCCACCGGCCTGACGTTGGACCTCAATGGCAAGGGCCTGGGCCTGCGCAGCAACCGTTACTCGGCACTGGTCAAGGATGGCAAGATCGTGACCTTGAACGTGGAAGGCCCAGGCAAGTTCGAAGTCAGCGATGCGGACACCATCCTCAAGCAAGCCAAGGCTTGATGCATGTCTTTTGGGCTGGTAGCGCTTGCCAGCCATGCGCTAGAGGTCCTGAATCAATAGCAAAAGCACGCCTAGGCGTGCTTTTTTTGCGAGCCTGAAGGCGCAGTTGCCGCGCTGCATGCTGCAGAGAGGCCGCCTTGCGGTGTCTTGGCTGCGCAAGGCGGGAGGCACGCGCGGTATCAGCGGTTGCGGAAATCGTCGTGGCAGGCCTTGCAGCTGGCTGCGGCCGGTCCGAAAGCGGCCTTGAGCTTGTCCAGGTCTCCGGTTTTGGCTGCGGCTGCCAGTTTCACCGTCTCCGCTTGCATCTTGTCTGCCAGGTCCTTGAACTTGGCCTGCTCCTTCCAGATTTCCGGCTTGGCCTTGCCGCCTTCGTGTGCCGCATCAAAGCCGGCCCAAGGCAGTTTGGCCATCTGGGCCACGATGTCGGCATTCTGCTCGGCAGCCTTGGCATCGAAGGGTACCTTGCCATTGGCCATCGCGCCTACACG
Organism: Comamonas sp. 4034; assembly: GCF_050434545.1. Taxonomy (NCBI): domain Bacteria; kingdom Pseudomonadati; phylum Pseudomonadota; class Betaproteobacteria; order Burkholderiales; family Comamonadaceae; genus Comamonas; species Comamonas sp. 4034. Next base: position 6,633 of record NZ_JBNDIT010000027.1, read on the forward strand.
GCCAAAGTGTTGGGCCATCACAAACAAGGCCGACTGGCGGTACTTGATAGCGTCTTCGGCCTTGGCAAACTGGGCAGAAGCGCCAGTGCTGAAGCCCGAGAGAGCGGCGGCGCAAGCCAGGGCTGCGAGCAGAGGGTGTTTTTTCATCATGGTGGGGACGTCCTTTTATCGGTATTGCGGGGGACTGTATGGCACGGCGATGGTGCATGGCGCGGAGCGCCTGGCCGGTTGCCAGCCTGCCAGAATGTGCTCCACAATGCGATCGCTGACCGATTTGTAGCACATCCCGCAGTCCAAGACCATGACAACTTCCACGACCCCCGTTGATGCCACTATCCGTGTGTGGGACCTTCCCACACGATTGTTCCACTGGCTTCTGGTGCTGTGCTTCATTGGCGCATTTGTCACCGTCAAGATCGGCGGCAATGCCATGCTATGGCACCAGCGCTGCGGGTACGCCATTGGGGCACTGTTGCTGTTCCGGCTGTTGTGGGGGGTGGCAGGGGGCTACTGGTCGCGCTTTGGGCAGTTGGCTCTGTCGCCCCGCCGGGTGTTGGGCTATGTGGGTGGCAGGCCGGACGTGCGCGATGACGTGGGCCACAGCCCGACGGGCGCCTGGGCCGTTCTGGCCATGCTGGTGTTGCTGGCTGCGCAGGTGCTGAGCGGTTTGATGAGCGATGATGAAATTGCCTTTGCCGGGCCGCTGGCTCGCTTTGTATCAGGCGCTACCACCGGGCAGGCGACCTATTACCATGCCCACATCGGCCAGTGGTTGCTGCTGGGCCTGATTGGTCTGCATATCGCAGCCATCGTGTTCTATATCGTGCGGCTCAAGAAACCACTCGTTCGCCCGATGATCCATGGAGACAAGCAACTGGCTCGTGCATCGATTGCACCTGCGCCGCCAGCGTCCCGTGACACTGCGGGTTCGCGCCTGGTGGCGCTGGTACTGGCCCTGGTGTGCGCTGGGGTGATGTGGTGGGTATCCGGACTGTGAGCCCACTGGTTGCTTCATGCATCGGGAGTTACATGAAAATGGCATTCTGCGCACATACTCATTGCGCAGAATGCTATTATTTTTGATGATTCAGAGCCGGACTTCGGCCTTGAGATAGTGCGTGCCCGCAATGGGGTTGTGGTAGTACGGCGGAATCTCCTCGAACCCGAAGTCGGCATACAGCGCTCGGGCGGATTCCATGCTATCCAGTGTGTCGAGCAGTATGCAGTCGTACCCCAGCTGAGCCGCCATGGTCAAGGTGTGGTCCACCAGCTGGCGGCCCAGGCCAAAACCGCGAAAAGCCTTGCGCACATAGAGGCGCTTCATCTCGCAGGCGTTCGCGTAGTCGACATCGTCGATTGGTCGCAGGGCGCAGCAGCCGGCCACGGCGCCTTCGACAAGCGCCAGCACCAGATGACCGCGTGGCGCGGCGTATTCGCCGGGCAACTCGGCCAGTTCTTCCTCAAAACCCTGGAAATCCAGGTCCACATCCAAGCTGCCTGCGTATTCCACAAAAATCTCGCGCGTTGCTTCCAGCTCTTCTGGATTTGTTGGATGGATGAGCGTTATCTCAGGTCTGTCCACGGCCGGGGTACGTAATGAAGGAATGGGCAGTGTAGCGCCCCGCCAATGCTGCACCGCAATAGAAAGGCCCCACGCACTCTTGCCGCATGGGTTCATGGAGGGAGGCGATAGGCAGCAAAAAGCCGCCTGGACAAAGGCGGCTTTGGCGGCTGGAGGCGGGTCAGGCTTCTGCGAGCAGCTTTTCGATCAGCTTGTGCAGCTCGGCAAAATCAGGGGCGCCGACATAGCTTTTGACGATATTGCCCTGCTTGTTGACGACGAACGTGGTCGGCGTCAGCTGAATGTCGCCCCAGTCCTTGGCGATCTTGCCGGTGTTGTCGATCGCAACCTTGAATGGCAGCTTGCGCGATTCTGCAAAATTGACCACATAGCTGGGCGGATCGTAGCTCATGGCCACGGCCAGCGTGTCGTAGCCTTGGTCCTTGTACTTGTCGTAGGTCTTGATGATTTCGGGCATCTCGGCCACACAGGTGGTGCAGCTGGTGGCCCAGAAGTTGACCAGCGTGACCTTGCCTCTCATGTCTGCCGTGGTCTTGGTGGCGCCATTGAGCAGCACGAACTGGCTCTCGGGCGCCGCTGCTTGCCCGGTGCCGTGGTACACGTAGGCACCCACGCCCACCGCCACTGCGATGACGAGGCCTGCGATCAATGAGGTGGAGGATTTGTTGGCCATTGCGGTCGGATCAAAAGCGGGGCAGAAAGTTCTGCACCGGATGCATTATGCGCGGTATGGCCGCATGTGACGGTCATCGCGGTCTTTGCCGGGGCGAGGGGTGGATGTGAGGTAATTTGGCCTTCTGGCGCTTGATGGGGGCGCGCTGGCAGCTCTCTTTTGGATAGCGAAACGTTTATCACTTCTTCGCAGGCCGCAGTCGCTGAAACCGGCAACTGGCGATAATGGCAGCATGTACCGCCTCCTTCGCGCCCTCATTGCAATGGCTCTGCTGGCCGCCTGCAGTCCTGTGCTCAACTGGCGTACGGTGGCGTTTGCCGACGCGCCGCTCACGGCGATGCTGCCCTGCAAGCCCGACCAGGCGGTTCGCGATGTGGACTGGGGCGCAGGCCGCATGCCATTGTCCATGGTGGGGTGCGAAGCGGGTGGCGCGACCTGGGCCGTGGCCCATGTGCTGCTCGGGCAGCCGCAGGACGTACCCATGGTGCTCGAACGCTGGCAGCAGGCGTTGCAAAAGCAATTGCAGCTTGCGTCCACCATTCCTGCAGGCACGCCATTTCTGATCAAGGGCGGGCTGGAATTGCCCCAGGCCATGCAGGTACAGTGGGAAGGGCGCGATGCAAAAGGAGGTGTCGTGGTGGCAGATGTGCGCTGGTTTGCAAGGCTGGAGGGCTCTGGCGTCCGCATCTACCAGGCACTGGTGCTGTCGCCTGGCCAACCTGTGGCGGCAACCGCGCGTGATACCTTTGTACAAGGTTTGCAATTGCGCTGAGGGTTTAGAACGTGTTTACGATCTCTACGCAGCCGCGTTGGAGTGCAATCGGGATGAGTTCGTAGCGATGGGGCGCAGCTTGCACCGGGGTGCAAGCAAGGGCCAGCGCGAAGAAATCGCCCGATTTCACTCCAACCCGTAGGGACAGTGGCCTTGCGGGCGGTCTGCGTTGTTGCAAATCCTCGCAATAGCGGGGCTATTGCTGCGGTATTGCGCCTAGCAGTCCATCCCGCAACCCCACTGTCGCGGCGCGAGGAGATCGTAAACACGTTCTAAGCAACACTACCAATGTTGCGCTGCCGCATAACCGCTACACTGCAAGTATGTTGCAATGCACCAAGCTTGTGTGATGCATTGCTTCAAAACCGTTGATATTATTGTTTTTTCTCTGATGAACAACCGGATCCTGTTGATCGCCCACGCACCGCTGGCCCATGCGCTGGCGCAGTGTGCTGCGCACGTGTTCCCCGACAGTGGGGAGCACGTGTTGGCGTTTGACGTGGAGGCCAGCGCCGATCCAGTGGCGACCTTGCAGGAGGCGCAGGCACTGGTTGCCAAAGGCGGCAGTGGCCCGCTTTTGGTGTTGAGCGACGTATTCGGCGCGACACCGCACAATGTGGCGCAGGAGTTGGCCAGGCTACGCACCGATACACGGCTGGTGACAGGTGTGAATCTGCCCATGCTGCTGCGCGCGCTGTGCTACCGGAAAGAAGAGTTGGACAGCCTGGTCGCGCGTGCTGTCGCTGGCGGCAGCCAGGGCATCATGCAAGTGACCCAGACCACGCCACAAAATCAAAATACCCGAGTCCATGATCACGACCACTGTCACCATCAGCAATAAACTGGGCCTGCATGCCCGTGCATCGGCCAAGCTCACCAAGTTGGCGGGTAGTTTTCCCTGCGAGGTCTGGATCACCCGGGGTGAGCGTCGCGTCAATGCCAAGAGCATCATGGGCGTGATGATGCTGGCAGCCGGCATTGGCACCGATGTGACGATCGAGACCGATGGTGCCGATGAGCAGCAGGCCATGGATGCGCTGCTTGCACTGATCAACGACAAGTTCGGCGAAGGCGAATAAGCCGCACTTCTGCGCCCCTTGCGCAGCCGCGCTGGAGCGCATCCTGTGCTTTGTGCGCTGGTCAATGCCACCCCCAGGGGAGGGGGTGCTCCATGCTTCGGAATCTGAATGCAGAGACGGTGCGTGCGTCGCCGCAACTCGCCTCCATTGCTGCTGTGACACGGCAATCTCGCAAAAATATATGCCCTGCCTTGTGAACCGGGCTTGCGCAGGCGTATAAATGAAGCCATTGCCGAAAAGGCATGAGCGCCGAGCCAGAGAGAGAGGAAATCCAGCATGACATTTGCCATTCACGGAATTGCAGTGGCCCGGGGCATTGCCATTGGCCGGGCAGTGATGGCGGCGTCCAGCCATCTGGATGTGACCCACTACCTGATCGAGGCTGAGCAGATCGAGCGCGAGATCGAGCGTGTGCGCAAAGGGCGTCTCGCCGTCATTGAAGAATTGCAGCACCTGCGCAGTGACCTGGGGGTGGATGCGCCGCAAGAGCTGGCACCCTTGCTGGATGTGCACCTGATGCTGGTGCAGGACGACATGCTCTCGTTGGGTGTGCGCCAGCTGATCACCGAACGCCTGTACAACGCCGAATGGGCGCTGACCGCACAGCTGGAGCTGCTGTGTCGCCAGTTTGACGAAATGGATGATGAGTACCTGCGCGAGCGCAAAGGCGACCTGCAGCAGGTGGTGGAGCGGGTGCTGCGCCATATGCGGGGCGTCTCCAGCCCGGTAGAGGCGCCTGCCAGCGCACCTGCTGGCGATGGAGGCGAAAACCAGCAGGATTGGGTGGAAGGCGGCCGTGACGCGCCCATGGTGCTGATTGCCAACGACCTGTCGCCCGCTGACATGCTGCAGTTCAAGCAAAGCGTATTTGCCGGTTTTGTGACGGCAGTGGGAGGCAAGACCAGCCACACGGCCATTGTGGCGCGCAGCATGGAAATTCCTGCGGTGGTGGGAGCCCGTACGGCCAGCCAGCTAATCCGGGCCGACGACTGGGTCATCATTGATGGCGATGCGGGCGAAGTCATTGTGGACCCTTCGCCCATCCTGTTGGAAGAGTATCGCTTCAAGCAGCGCCAGATTCGCCTGGAGCGTGAGCGCCTTTCGCGTCTGCGCGATACGCCGTCGATCACCATCGATGGCGAACGCATTGAGCTTCTGGCCAATATCGAGCAGCCGGGCGATGGCCCCGCAGCGGTCAATGCGGGTGCCGTGGGGGTGGGGCTCTTCCGTACCGAATTTCTGTTCATGGGCCGGGGCGGCAAGCTGCCCGGCGAAGAAGAGCAGTACCGCGCCTACCGGGAAGCGCTTGAAGGCATGCAGGGCATGCCCGTCACCATCCGAACGCTGGATGTGGGTGCCGACAAGCCACTGGACAAGGCGCAGCCCAAGGACTACCACCTGAACCCGGCCCTGGGCCTGCGCGCCATCCGTTTCAGCCTGGCTGATCCGGACATGTTCCGCACGCAATTGCGCGCTGTGCTGCGTGCCGCCGCATATGGGCCGGTGCAGCTGTTGTTTCCGATGCTGGCGCATGTCAGCGAGATACGTCAGACGCTGGCGCTGGTGGAGCAGGCGTCGGCAGAGCTGCGCGAACGCGGTATCCCGCAGGGCCACGTCAAACTGGGCGCGATGATCGAGATACCGGCCGCAGCGCTTGCTGTGCGCACCTTTCTCAAGTACTTCGATTTCTTGTCCATTGGCACCAACGATCTGATCCAGTACACGCTGGCCATCGACCGCGCAGACGAAGCCGTGGCCCAGCTCTATGATCCGCTGCACCCGGCGGTGCTGCGCCTCATTGCGGAAGTCATCCAGGCAGCGAAGGCTGCGGGCAAGGAAGTGTGTGTGTGCGGTGAGATGGCCGGGGATGTGGCTACCACCAAGCTGCTGCTGGGCCTGGGCCTGCGCAGCTTCTCCATGCAGCCTGCACAGATTCTGGCCATCAAGCAGGAAGTGCTGCGCGCCAACACCCTGCAATTGGCCAAATGGGCGCAGCAGGTCATTGATGCGGAAGATCCGTCAGCGCTGCTGGAGAGCTGAAATCGTAGACCCGTTTTGAGTCCGGGCCGCAGCTCAGTCCGCCTGGGTGCGAAAGCGGTTGCGGTATTCGGTGGGCGTAGTGCCCAGCTTGCGGCGAAATGCACGGTGCAAGGTATCGGTGGTGTGGAAGCCGCAGGTTTCGGCCACGCGCTCCAGCGAGGCATCGGTGGCTTCGAGCTGTTGGCGTGCCGCTTCGACGCGGGCCGCCTCCAGGTAGGCTGCGGGTGTCATGCCTAGCTCGGTCTTGAAGATGCGTGCCAATTGCCGGTCGCTGACATGCATCTGCTCTGCCAGGTCGAACATCGACAATGGCCGGGCCAGGTTCTGCGCGATGTACTGGCGCAAGGCGTCCATGCGGCGCGTGGAGGACAGTGGCTCCAGCATCACGCTGAACTGGCTTTGCCCGCCAGGCCTTTTGAGAAACATCACCAGGTGGCGAGCCACGCGCAGGGCCAGGGGATTGCCGAAATCCTCGGCCACCAGCGCCAATGCCAGATCCAGGCAGGTGGTCAGGCCTGCGCCAGTCCAGATATGGCCTTGCTGGATGTAGATGCGGTCTGCATCGACATCGATATCGGGGTGATCATGGGCCAGTTGTGCGGCGGTGGACCAATGCGTGGTGGCCTGCTTGCCGCGCAGCAAGCCAGCGGCCGCCAGAATGTGTGCGCCTACGCAGACCGATGCCACGCGCCTGGACTGTGACGCCAGCGTCTTGACCCATTGCACAACTGCCGGATCGGTCAGTGCCTGCACCCGGCCCGTTTCGTCGACGGCCACCGAGCCGGGTACCACCAGCGTATCAATGGCCTGGTTGCGAAGGCCGGCAAAGTCGATATCCGGCAACACACGTACGCCAGCGGAGGTCGTGACGGGCTCCATGGTTTCGGCGGCGAGCAGCACGCGGTAGCCCGTGGGCTGTGTCATCTCGCGCTGCAGCAGGGCAAACACCTCGGGCGGGCCGGTCACATCGAGCAGATCCACGCGGTCAAACAGCACAATCACGATCCGGCGTTCAGGGGGAAGCATGTGGGTCTCTTCAGGGGCAAGGGCGGGTATGTCGGTTTCTGCGGCAAAGACGGCATTGCTGGGCAGGTGGCGGCTGCCTAAGATGCCTCACATCCCCCGCCACTGGGCGGTTCCTGCAACGAATAGAGCGAGAAACCATGAACACTGCCACTTTACGCGAACTCAATGGATTGAACCCACAGCCTGCCACCCTGGCGCAATCAACCCTGATTCTGGTGGACTACCAGAACACCTATACCCGGGGCGTGATGGAGCTCGAAGGCTGGCAGGCGGCGCTTGATGCGGCTGCGCAGCTTCTGGCGCAGGCGCGTGCGCAAGGCGCCAGGGTGATCCATGTCATGCATGATGGCGGCGAAGGCAGCCCCTACGATATTCGCACCGATATCGGCCAGATCCACGCCAGTGTGGCACCCCTGCTCGATGAGCCCGTGGTCATCAAAGGCGCACCCAATGCCTTTGTCAACACCACCTTGGGGCAAGAGGTGGATGCCGCTGGCAACAAGCAGGTGGTCATTGCAGGCTTCATGAGCCATATGTGCGTCACCTTCACTGCGGAAGGCGCCTTCCTGCGCGGCAATCAGCCCACGGTGGTGGCCAATGCCTGTGCTACAAGGCCCTTGCGGTCTGCTGCTGGCGCGGTGCCCGCAATGCAACTCCACCAGAGCGCCATGGCGACTATTGGCGATCTGTATGCCGTAGTGGTCAACAGCAGTGCCGAGTTAGGCTGAACCTGCCGACCTTGCCGACTGGGTGTTGCCTGCCAGCCTGCGCACTTGAGCAGCCTGTTTACTCGGAAACCAAGAAAAAAGCGGCAGATGTCTGCCGCTTTTTGCTTTGCCGGTGGCTGGTGCGTCGGGTAGAGGCCGTAAATGCGCTCTTACACCCCAGCCGCATGGGCCTGCTGATCGGCGTGGTAGCTGGACCGTACCATGGCACCGACGGCCGCATGGGTGAATCCCATCTTGTAGGCTTCTTCCTCGAACATCTTGAAGGTGTCGGGGTGCACGTAACGGCGCACTGGGAGGTGGCTGTTGGATGGGGCCAGGTACTGGCCGATCGTCAGCATGTCGATGTTGTGGGCGCGCATGTCGCGCATCACCTGCAGGATCTCTTCGTCCGTCTCGCCCAGGCCCACCATGATGCCGCTCTTGGTGGGTACGGTGGGGTGCAGTTCCTTGAACTTCTTGAGCAGATTCAGGCTGAATTGGTAATCGGAGCCTGGGCGCGCCTCCTTGTACAGGCGAGGCGCGGTTTCCAGGTTATGGTTCATCACGTCAGGTGGCGCGGCCTTGAGGATCTCGAGCGCGCGGTCATCGCGACCACGGAAGTCGGGCACCAGGATCTCGATCTGCGTGGTGGGCGAGAGTTCGCGGATGTTCTTGATGCATTCGACAAAGTGGCCGGAGCCGCCGTCGCGCAAGTCGTCACGGTCCACGCTCGTAATCACCACGTACTTCAGCCGCAACTGTGCAATGGTCTTGGCGAGGTTCAGGGGCTCGTTCACATCGAGCGGATCGGGGCGGCCGTGACCCACGTCGCAGAACGGGCAGCGGCGCGTGCATTTGTCGCCCATGATCATGAAGGTGGCAGTACCTTTGCCGAAGCACTCCCCGATATTGGGGCAGCTGGCCTCTTCGCAGACGGTGTGCAACTTGTTCTCGCGCAGGATGTCCTTGATCTCGTAGAAACGCGTGGTGGGGCTGCCAGCCTTGACGCGGATCCATTCGGGCTTCTTGAGCAACGGTGCCTGCTCCACCTTGACAGGGATGCGCGACAGTTTGGCAGCCGCTTTTTGCTTGGCCAGCGGGTTGTAGTTGTCGGTAGTTTGCGCTTCGCGCACGACTTCGTTGGTACTCATGGCAGGTCTCACGGGGATAGGCGGGTGGACAGCTCGCTGGCCAAGATGGCGGCGACTTCATCCCACTTTGCATCGACGCCTATTGTAGAAAGATCGACAGTTTGAAGCCCTGCATAACCGCAAGGGTTGATGCGGCGGTAGGGTTCCAGGTCCATTTTCACGTTCAGCGCGACACCGTGGTAGGTGCAATGGCGACTGACCTTGATCCCCAAGGCCGCAATCTTGCCCAGGCCCTCGAATACCGGCTCGGGCGCCGGTGTGCCCGGCACGCGCATTTGCGGACGCTGGGGGAGTTGTGCGTGCGAGAAGGGGTCATCGAGCCATACATAGATGCCCGGGGCGCCTGCCACACGGTGCCCAGTGACGCCGAGACGGGCAAGCGTGCGGATGACGGCTTCTTCCAGGCGGAAGACGTACTCTTTGACAAAGTAGCCAGCCTGCTGCAAGTCGATCAGCGGATAAGCCACGACCTGCCCGGGGCCGTGGTAAGTGACCTGGCCACCACGGTTGGTTTGTACAACCGGAATGTCGCCAGTGTGCAACAGGTGGCTGGGCAGGCCTGCCAGGCCTTGCGTGAATGTGGCGGGGTGCTCGCAAATCCATAGCTGATCGCGCTCGTCGGGCGCGCGCTGGGCCGTGAATTGCTGCATGGCTTCCACGGTTGCCGGGTAGTCGGCCAAGCCTAAAAAGCGGGTCTGCATGGGTAGAAAGCCGGCGGTAACGCGCCGGCAGGGTTCGCGCAGGTGACAGAACGCGCTTACAGCACGACCTTGACCATGGGGTTGGAGGTGAGTGCCATGTATAAATTGTCCAGTTGTTCGCGGCTGGTGGCAGTAACGGTAATGGTCACCCCCAGATACTTGTCTCCGGCACTGGGACGCAACTCGATCTTGCTTGCATCAAAGAAGGGGTCGAACTGTTTGGCAATGGTGGTGACCGTGTGGACAAAGCCGTCCTGATTGAGCCCCATCACCTTAATCGGAAAGTCTGAGGGGTATTCGATCAGCGAATCCTTGTTCGGATCATCGCGAGTTTCTGGGGTGTTGGGGGGCGTTTCAGAAGAGGTCATTTTGCTATTAAAACAGAAGCTTGAAGAGTATGAGCAGTCAGCAAGGATGCCACCTTTGGCATCAGAATTCTGTAAGGCGAATCTTACAAAAAACAAGCTTGTGTAAACGCTCACGCGCAGCAAAAAACCAAGCGCATGCGAAAACGCTTTCCGATTCCAACGGGTTTATCCTTATAATCGCAGGCTTTGGCTAGTGTCGTTCCAGGGGCAAACTATATGACTACAAGTGCTCCGGAAGATAAACATGAGGCCGAAGAGCCGGACTTCAAGCCCCTGACTGCCGAAGAAGCAGCGGAGTGGCGCAGGCGCAATCCGTCGGTTTCGGTGGTGCGTGTCGTGAAGTGGCAGCTGGTGGTCGGGGTTGTGCTTGCCGTATTGGTGGGTCTGATCACGCAGCGGGCCGGGTGGTTGTGGTCGGTTGCATATGGTGCGGCGGCGGTAGTGATACCCGCTGCCCTTTTTGCACGTGGGCTACGATTGCAGCTAGGTGCCGGGCAGGAGAATCTTGCCATGGTCCGGTTCTTTGGTTTGGAGATCGCAAAATTGGTATTGACCGTGGTGCTGCTATTGCTGGCGCCGCTGGTGGTGCCGGGGCTCAACTGGTTGGCGCTGGTGTTGGGTCTGGTTGTGGTGATGAAGACGTACTGGTTGGCGCTGTGGCTGCTGACCAGATCCGAATAACAGTTTGTATTTGAGAAGAAGAGTTGTCCGATGGCAGCAGACGCGAATGCACCCACTGCAAGTGAATACATCGTTCACCATTTGCAGCATCTCCAGAACATCAAGCAAAAGTCGATCATCGACTTTTCGGTGGTCAACCTCGACTCGGTCACTGTCAGCGTGATCCTGGGCCTGCTGGGCATCTTCGTGATGTGGCTGGCAGCCCGCAAGGCCACGTCAGGCGTTCCCGGACGCTTTCAGGCGGCGGTGGAAATGCTGGTCGAAATGGTGGACAACCAGGCCAAGGCCAATATCCACAATGCGCAATCACGCAAGTTCATTGCTCCGCTGGCACTCACGGTGTTCGTCTGGATTTTCCTGATGAATGCCATGGACATGCTGCCAGTGGATCTGCTGCCTTGGTTGTGGCAAGGCGCTACCGGCGACCACCACGCCTATCTGCGCGTAGTGCCGACGGCTGACCTCTCGACCACGCTGGGCCTGTCCACTGCCGTGCTGATCCTGTGCCTGTACTACAGCGTCAAGATCAAGGGTCTGGGCGGCTGGGCGCATGAGCTGGTGTCCGCACCATTCGGCACCTCCAAGAATCCTGTTTTTGCCGTGATCCTCGGCATTGTCAATCTGCTCATGCAGATCATTGAATACGTTGCCAAGACCGTGTCGCATGGCATGCGACTGTTCGGCAACATGTACGCTGGTGAGTTGGTGTTCATGCTGATTGCCCTGATGGGTGGCGCAGCGGCTATGTCGCTCTCTGGTGTGTTGCTCCCTGTGGGGCACATCATTGCAGGTACGATCTGGGCGATCTTCCACATTCTGGTGATCACTCTGCAAGCCTTCATTTTCATGATGCTGACGCTGATTTATCTCGGCCAGGCGCATGAAGCTCACTAACTGTTCCCTTTCCTTTTTCTCTTAACCTTTCTTTTTTATCTCAGGAGTCATCATGGAAAACGTTCTCGGTCTCGTCGCTCTGGCTTGTGGTCTGATTGTTGGTCTGGGCGCTATCGGCGCTTCGATCGGTATTGCTCTGATGGGTGGCAAGTTCCTGGAATCGTCGGCACGTCAGCCTGAACTGATCAACGAACTGCAAACCAAGATGTTCATCTTGGCTGGTCTGATCGACGCCGCATTCCTGATCGGTGTTGCTATCGCCCTGCTGTTCGCTTTCGCCAACCCATTCCAACTGGCCTAAGCTCCGATCAACGCCGTAGATAGAAAGGTGTTGCCGTGAGTATTAACGCGACCCTGTTCGTTCAGGCCATTGTCTTCTTGATTCTGGTGCTCTTCACGATGAAATTCGTGTGGCCACCTATTGCCAAGGCGTTGGATGAGCGAGCAAAGAAAATCGCCGATGGTCTTGCTGCTGCCGATAAGGCAAAGTCCGAGTTGACAGCTGTGAACAAGCGCGTTGAGGAAGAGCTTTCCGCAACCCGCAATGAAACAGCGTCGCGTATCGCGGACGCAGACCGTCGTGCCCAAGCAATCGTCGAAGAGGCCAAGTCTCGTGCGACCGAAGAAGGCAACAAGATCATTGCAGCTGCACGCGCTGAAGCCGAGCAGCAAGTGATCCAGGCGCGCGAATCGCTGCGCGAACAAGTTGCCGCTTTGGCCGTCAAGGGTGCTGAGCAGATTCTCCGCAAGGAAGTCAATCCAGCGGTCCACAGTGATTTGCTCAATCGCCTGAAGACTGAGCTGTAAGGAAGCAACGAAATGGCAGAACTCGCCACCATTGCCCGTCCTTACGCTGAAGCCTTGTTCAAGGCTTGCACCGACAAAGGTGCAAGCCTGAGCGAAGCCCTGTCTTGGACGGACGAACTGGCGGCGATTGCCGCCGACCCGGAAATGCGCCAACTGGCCGACAATCCCAACGTCACCAATGATCAGGTGGTCGATGTGATGGCTGGTGTATCGCTGGCACGCGGCTGGGCCTTGTCAGATCTGGCTCGCAACTTCCTGCGCACGCTGGTGGAAAACCGTCGTCTGGAAGCCCTGCCAGAAGTAGCCAAGCAATTTCGCGCGCTGGTGAACCAAGGAAATGGTTCGTCGGATGCGCTGGTGTACAGTGCCTTTCCCATGGATGACTCCGCATTGAATGCGTTGGGCACCGTGCTGGAAAAACGCTTTGGCCGCAAACTGAATCTGAGCACCACGGTGGACGAATCGCTGATTGGCGGTGTTCGTGTCGTGGTGGGCGACGAGGTGCTGGACACTTCCGTCAAGGCCCGTCTGGAACAAATGAAAGCAACCCTCACTGCGTAACGCAGATCGAGGATTCGGCTAAACAATGAAAAGGAAAGAGTGATGCAACTCAATCCCGCAGAAATTTCTGAACTGATCAAGAGCCGCATTGAGGGTCTGTCAGGCAATACCGATATCCGTAACCAAGGTACGGTGGTGTCGGTGACCGACGGTATCGTGCGCGTGCATGGTCTGTCCGATGTGATGGCTGGCGAAATGCTGGAGTTCCCAGCAGGCGCCGATGGTCAACCTACCTACGGTCTGGCGCTGAACCTGGAGCGCGACTCCGTCGGTGCCGTGATTCTGGGTGAGTACACCCATATCTCGGAAGGCGACATCGTCAAGTGCACCGGCCGCATTCTGGAAGTGCCCGTGGGCCCTGAACTGGTGGGCCGCGTGGTGAACGCTCTGGGTCAGCCTATCGACGGCAAGGGCCCGATCAACGCCAAGATGACCGACGTGATCGAAAAGGTTGCTCCTGGAGTGATCGCACGTCAATCCGTGGATCAGCCTCTGCAATCGGGTATCAAGTCCATCGACGCCATGGTGCCCGTGGGCCGTGGTCAGCGCGAGCTGATCATTGGTGACCGCCAGACCGGCAAGACCGCTGTGGCGATCGACGCGATCATCAACCAGAAGGGCCAGGGCGTTGTCTGCGTGTACGTAGCCATCGGCCAAAAGGCTTCTTCGGTAAAGAACGTGGTGCGTGCTCTGGAGCAAGCAGGCGCGATGGAATACACCATCGTCGTGGCTGCTACCGCTTCCGAATCGGCCGCCATGCAGTACGTGTCGGCCTATTCTGGCTGCACGATGGGCGAATATTTCCGCGATCGTGGCGAAGACGCGCTGATCGTGTATGACGATCTGTCCAAGCAAGCTGTGGCTTACCGCCAGGTTTCGCTGCTGCTGCGTCGCCCACCAGGCCGTGAAGCTTTCCCTGGCGACGTGTTCTATCTCCACAGCCGTCTGCTGGAGCGCGCCGCTCGCGTGAACGCTGATTACGTTGAAGCCTTCACCAAGGGTGAAGTCAAGGGCAAGACCGGTTCGCTGACCGCGCTGCCCATCATCGAAACCCAGGCGGGTGACGTGTCGGCCTTCGTGCCTACCAACGTGATTTCGATTACCGACGGCCAGATCTTCCTGGAAACCAGCCTGTTCAACGCCGGTATCCGTCCTGCTATCAACGCCGGTATCTCGGTGTCCCGCGTGGGTGGTGCTGCTCAGACGAAGCTGATCAAGGGTCTGTCCGGCGGTATCCGTACCGACCTGGCACAGTACCGTGAACTGGCTGCGTTCGCGCAGTTCGCTTCCGATCTGGACGATGCAACCCGCAAGCAACTGGACCGTGGTGCCCGTGTGACCGAGCTGCTCAAGCAGCCTCAGTACAGCCCACTGCCCGTCGCTTTGATGGCCGCTTCGCTGTTCGCCGTGAACAAGGGTTTCATGGACGACATCGAAGTCAAGAAGGTACTGCCTTTCGAGCACGGTCTGCACCAGTTCCTGAAGACCAGCTACGCTGCTTTGGTGGACCGCCTGAACGAAAAGAAGGCTTTCGACAAAGAAGGCAAGGACGAAGCTGAACTGACTGCAGCCATCACTGCATTCAAGAAGTCCTTCGCTTAAACCGGGCGAGGAATCATCATGGCAGCAGGCAAGGAAATACGCGGCAAGATCAAATCGGTGGAAAACACCAAGAAGATCACCAAGGCCATGGAAATGGTTGCCGCATCCAAAATGCGCAAGGCGCAGGAGCGGATGCTGGCAGCCCGTCCATACAGCGAGAAGATTCGCGCAATTGCAGCTCACCTGAGCCAGGCAAACCCTGAATATGTCCATCCCTTCATGGTGTCGCATGACTCCAAGAAGGTCGGCATGATCGTGGTGACGACTGACAAGGGCCTGTGCGGCGGCATGAACACCAACGTGCTGCGTGCCGTGACGAACAAGCTCAAGGATCTGCAATCCGCAGGTGTCAGTGCAGAAGCCGTCGCCATTGGCAGCAAGGGCCTGGGCTTTCTGACGCGCGTGGGCGCCAAGGTGGTGGCCAATGCCACCGCACTGGGTGACACGCCGCATCTGGATGCGTTGATCGGCCCCGTCAAGGTATTGCTCGATCAGTACGCTGAAGGCAAGCTGAGCGCGGTCTATCTGTGCTACACCAAGTTCATCAATACGATGAAGCAAGACTCGGTTGTCGAGCAGTTGCTGCCTTTGTCGCAAGAAGCGATTCAGGGTTCGGCACCTGCTTCCCACGGCTGGGACTATATCTACGAGCCCGATGCGCAAAGTGTGATCGACGAGCTGCTCGTGCGTTATGTGGAATCGCTGATCTATTCAGCCGTTGCAGACAACATGGCTTCCGAGCAGTCTGCGCGCATGGTGGCCATGAAGGCTGCTACCGATAACGCCGGCAACGTCATCAACGAGTTGAAGCTGGTCTACAACAAGACGCGTCAGGCTGCGATTACGACCGAATTGTCGGAAATCGTCGCAGGCGCCGCGGCTGTGTAACGCAGCTCGACTGAAATCAATATTGGAGCAACGAAATGGCTCAAGTACAAGGCAAGATTGTTCAATGTATCGGCGCTGTGGTGGACGTTGAGTTCCCACACGGTCAGGTACCTAACGTGTTTGACGCACTCAAGCTCGAAGGCACTGCCCTGACGCTGGAAGTGCAGCAACAGCTGGGCGACGGCGTGGTGCGTACCATTGCACTGGGCTCGTCGGACGGTCTCAAGCGCGGCCTGATGGTGACCAACACCGGCAAGGCGATTACCGTGCCCGTGGGCAAGGCAACGCTGGGCCGCATCATGGACGTGCTGGGTAACCCCATCGACGAGCGCGGCCCTGTGGACCAGACGCTGACTGCTTCCATCCACCGCAAGGCTCCTGCATACGACGAACTGTCGCCTTCGCAGGAACTGCTGGAAACCGGCATCAAGGTGATCGACCTGGTGTGCCCGTTTGCAAAGGGCGGCAAGGTGGGTCTGTTCGGTGGCGCCGGTGTGGGCAAGACCGTGAACATGATGGAACTCATCAACAACATCGCCAAGGCGCACAGCGGTCTGTCCGTGTTCGCCGGTGTGGGTGAGCGTACCCGTGAAGGTAACGACTTCTACCACGAAATGTCGGACGCCGGTGTGGTGAACCAAGAGTCGCTGAACGACTCGAAGGTGGCCATGGTGTACGGCCAGATGAATGAGCCACCAGGCAACCGTCTGCGTGTGGCGCTGACCGGCCTGACCATGGCTGAAGCGTTCCGTGACGAAGGCAAGGACGTGCTGTTCTTCGTGGACAACATCTACCGCTACACCCTGGCCGGTACCGAAGTGTCGGCGCTGCTGGGCCGTATGCCATCCGCCGTGGGCTACCAGCCTACGCTGGCCGAAGAAATGGGCCGTCTGCAAGAGCGTATCACCTCGACCAAGGTCGGCTCGATCACCTCGATCCAAGCCGTGTACGTGCCAGCTGACGACTTGACCGACCCGTCGCCTGCCACCACCTTTGCTCACTTGGACTCCACCGTCGTGCTGTCCCGTGACATCGCATCGCTGGGTATCTACCCCGCTGTGGACCCACTGGACTCGACCAGCCGCCAGCTGGACCCCCAAGTGGTGGGCGAAGAGCACTACGCCGTGGCCCGCCAGGTGCAGGGCACGCTGCAGCGCTACAAGGAACTGCGTGACATCATCGCGATTCTGGGTATGGACGAACTGGCTCCTGAAGACAAGCTCGTCGTGGCCCGCGCTCGCAAGATCCAGCGTTTCCTGTCGCAGCCTTTCCACGTGGCCGAAGTGTTCACGGGCGCCCCAGGCAAGTACGTTCCGCTGTCGGAAACCATCCGCGGCTTCAAGATGATCGTGAACGGCGAGTGCGACCACTTGCCCGAGCAGGCCTTCTACATGGTTGGCACGATCGACGAAGCCATCGAGAAGGCGAAGAAGATCTAAGGTCTGTGCCGGGCAGTGCTCGCAAGACTGCTGCCCGCACCGGACGTATTTCTTTTTCACTCTGAGGACCAAAGATGAACACCTTCCACGTTGATGTGGTCAGTGCTGAAGAATCCATCTTCTCTGGCGAAGCCCGCTTTGTGGCGCTGCCTGGTGAAATGGGCGAACTCGGTATCTATCCCCGCCACACGCCGTTGATCACCCGCATCAAGCCGGGATCGGTGCGCATTGAGAAGACCGACGGCGCCGAAGAGTTCATCTTCGTGGCCGGTGGCATTCTGGAAGTGCAACCTGATCGCGTGACCGTTCTGTCCGATACCGCTGTGCGCGGCAAGGATCTGGACGAGCAAAAGGCGGTTGAAGCCAAGCAAAAGGCCGAAGAAGCCGTCAAGAACGCCAAGGGCGAACTCGACCTGGCCAAGGCCCAATCTGAGCTGGCCGTCATGGCAGCACAGATTGCTGCACTGCAAAAGTACCGCAAGAAGCGTTGATCAGCGCCTTTGTTGCATCTACAAAAAACCACCGCACGCGGTGGTTTTTTTTCGCTTTTCCAGACTCCGCAAAGCAGTATGGGCAAGCCTGAAGTCGGCACATATAGCGAGCCTATGGTTAAAGACTAAACCAAGGCAGCACGCTTATCCATCAGGCGCTAAACGCTATGAAAAATATAGTACCTGGCAGAGTCAACGGACAATGGGAATATCTGGCAGTTCATTGTCTGCCGCTGCAGACTGGCGAGGAAAATCACGCTCCAGCAATTGCGACACTTGGGTGATGGCCTTTTTCAGGGCCTCTTCGTACAGACCGCTGCGCAGATCCTCTGCCAACC
The DNA here is from genome assembly GCF_050434545.1 of Comamonas sp. 4034. Lineage (NCBI taxonomy): Bacteria > Pseudomonadati > Pseudomonadota > Betaproteobacteria > Burkholderiales > Comamonadaceae > Comamonas > Comamonas sp. 4034. The sequence goes on from NZ_JBNDIT010000027.1 coordinate 24,433, forward strand.
CTGCAATGACGCGGCCCCACTGGGCGGTGTCCACATGGCGTGCAACGGCCCGATCTGCGACGATCTCGATGGCATGCTCGGTGAGCAGCAGATAAATCAATACGCCGTTGTTGTGCTCGGTGTCCCATACGCGTTGCTTGCTGAACTCCATCACAGCCCGCTCGCGCGCCGGCGCGTCACGGCGAATATAGCTCCAGGGCAGAGCGGTCTCGACATACACGCGAATCTGGCCCGTATGCCTAGCCTCTGATGCTGCAATGGCATGCGCAATGCGCTCGCGTGCCGCCTGCGGCAAAGCATAGGAGGCATCACGGTCCAGAATGCGGTGGTGCAACTGGCGGCCAAGACGCTGAAGCCAATTTCCCATCACCAGCTCCCCGACGCGCCGCCGCCGCCAAAGTTACCACCGCCGCCGGAGCTGAAGCCGCCACCACCCGAGCCGCCAAACCCTCCGCCTCCACCAAAGCCGCCCCCGCCAAAACCGCCCCCACCACCCCCACCGCCGGTAATGACGCTGCCGGGGCGCAGGCCGCCTGTCAGAAGCACCATGAACAGGGCCACGACTCCCGCTCCTACGCCGATCAGCAGGCTGGCTGTGAGCATGGTCGCCACAACGCCCGCAATACCGCCGGTGACCAGGGAGCCAAAGCCACGACCGAGCAGGGCGCGCAGAAAGCCTCCGCCGATCATGACAACCACGAAAAAGAAGATCAGCAGCTCGCCCACATCCATGGATGGGGCTGCCGATGCGCCTTGGCGCTGCTGTGGCTGCCGGGCCGGTGCTGGCAGGGCCTCGCCTTTGATGAGAGCGCTGATCTGGCCTGCGGCTGCCGAAAGGCCTGCGCCATAGTTGCCGGCCTGAAAGGCTGGCTTCATGGCCTCGTCAATGATGCGTGCGGCACGCAGGTCGGGGATGGCGCCTTCCAGGGTCTTGGCGACTTCGATGCGCATGCGCCGGTCGTCTTTGGCAACAATGATCAGAAGCCCGTCGCCAACATCCTTGCGGCCGATCTTCCAGGTGTTGGCCACCCGGTTCGCATAGGCTGCAATGTCCTCCGGGGCGGTGGTTGGCACCATCAATGCAATCACCTGCGAGCCGGTGTCCTGCTCCAGCTGTTTCAACTGGGCTTCAAGGCTGGCGGTATCTTGCGCGCTCAGGGTTGCGGTCTGATCGATCACATGCGCAGTGAGCGCAGGAACCGGCAACACCGCCGCATGCCCGAGCCAAGGCAAGAGCGCTACTGTAAATATAGCTATAAAGCGTTGCAGAGCCCGCGCAATAAGCACTTTTTTCCTTGATTACTTCTTGTCTGTCGAGAAATCAACCTGGGGTGGCTGAGAAATCTGTGCCTCATTCTGCACGGTGAAGTTGGCCTTGGGCTGGTAGCCCATGACCTTGGCCGTCAGGTTGGTCGGAAACTGGCGGGCCAGCACGTTGTAGGCCTTGACAGTGCCGATATAGCGGTCGCGCGCCACGGCGATGCGGTTTTCGGTGCCTTCCAGGGTGACGCGCAGGTCGCGGAAGGCCTGGTTGGCTTTCAGGTCAGGGTAGCGCTCGGCCACCACCATCAGGCGCGACAACGCGCTGGAGAGCTCACCCTGCGCCTGCTGGAACTTGTTGAACGCTTCGGGATTGTTGACCAATTCGGGAGTGGCCTGGATTGAGGTGGCTTTGGAGCGCGCCTCAATCACCTTGGTGAGCGTATCTTGCTCAAAATTGGCTTCCCCCTTGACCGAGGCCACAATGTTGGGCACTAGATCGGCACGGCGCTGGTATTGGTTGAGAACTTCGCTCCACGCGGCGGTGGATTCCTCGTCCAGTCGCTGGAAATCGTTATATCCGCAGCCCGTCAGCACCACGGCTGCTGCCACCATGACCATCAGTCGCTTGATTGTGTTGATCGTATTCATTGTGCATTCCTTATTGGATGTGGCCTGATGTTCGCTGCAAGTTGATGCATTGACAAGGCGCCCATTGTGACAAAGATTGTCAGGCCGGTTTGTCAGCGATTATTGACTGGTCCTGCGCAGGAGCAGGGCCAAAAGCCAACCAGTGGCGCTACCATGGCTTTATGGAGCGTGATTGCAATGGATGACATCGTCAAACAGGCCATGACCAAATGGCCCAACGTGCCCGCCTGCTATGGCTGGCTGGGGTTGGATGCGCGCGGCAACTGGTGGCTGCGTGATGCGGCGGCCCAGGCCGCTGGCAGCTTTGCCAGTGGAGTGCCAGGGGCCAAGGGCTCGCGGGTCGAGCATGTGAAGCTGGCCGAATTCATCGCTCGCAACTATCTGCACGATGCGCGTGGCTGCTGGTACTTTCAGAACGGGCCGCAGCAGGTGTTTGTGGAACTGGAAGCCACCCCATGGATCTGGCGCGTGCAGATGCAGGCGCGAGAGATACGTATCCACAGCCATACAGGCAGTGAATTGGCTCCCGCAGAGGTGCAGAAGGTGCTGGTGGATGAGGACGGGGCCGTGTACATGGCGGTATCCATGGGGTTGGGCATGGTGCACACGCAGGATGTGCTGGATGTGTCCGCCGCGCTGGATGCGGGCCTGCTGCCTGCGCCGGAAGAGGTTCGACGCAATGCGTTGCCGCACTGCTATGGTTTTATAAGTTCTCCCGCGCAGCTGGCAAGCACTGGCAGCTAAAACAGCAAGAACTGTCAGACAAGAAAAAACCGGCCAGAGCCGGTTTTTTGTATCTGATCGCGTAAAGGTGTCAAGGCGCAGAGGATTACTGTGCGTGGTCCACCATGTACTGCACGGCAGCACGGATTTCGTCGTCAGAGGCGGTCGATCCTCCGCGGGGGGGCATGGCGCCTTTGCCCGAGATGGCAATCTTGACCATGTTGTCGATGCCCTGAGCCACAAAGGGTGCCCACGCGGCCTTGTCGCCAAACTTGGGGGCGCCGGCCACACCTGCTGCATGGCAGGCAAAGCAGGCCTTGTCGTACAGACCCTTGCCGTCGGCCTGGGCGGTGGCTGCAGCAGGAGCTGCCGCCTCCTGCGCTGCAGGCGTGGCTGGGGTTGCGGGAGCCGCAGGCGTTGCTGCTGCGGCTACGGGGGTGGCTGCAGCAACGGCTCCACCTTCTGCCGCGGCATTGCCAGCAGGGCGCTCGGGAACGGGAAACTTGGCTCCTGCGGCATTGGCCATGTAGACCACGCCACGGGCAATTTCGGTGTCGTCGAAATCACCGCCCCCTTGTGGTGCCATGGCACCCTTGCCGGCCAGCGACGAATGCACCAAGGCATCCAGCCCCGTCTTGATGCGAGGCGCCCAGGCTGCAGCATCTTCAAACTTGGGGGCACCGGCCGCGCCGGTGGCGTGGCAGGCTGCGCACTGTGCCTTGAACACTTCCTCGCCGGATTTGAGAGGGCGATTGGCGTCGCGGACTTCGACCATGCCCACCTTCTGGATGCGAGCGGCAACCAGTGCGGATTCATCGGCTGCACCAGCACCGGGTTTGTTGGCAGAGGTGACATACATCACCAGGCCGATAATGGCAAAAACGGGAATCACGAATGCAAAGATCACCGTCCACAAAAGCTGTTTGGGTGTCTTGATGGGGCCAGTGTGTGCTTCTTCGTGCTGGATGTCGCTCATTACGTCCTCAAATTCTTCGTGGCTTGTTGTTCATCGTGCAGAGGCCAAAATCATTATATAGAGGGGTCTTGTTTTGTGACCTCCGGGCTAGCCCCAGCGTTGTTTCGGCCACACCTTGCCTACGACCACCGCAAAAAAATGGCCTGCCAGGATGCTGGCAGGCCATTGTGCGGCAGGTGTGCTGCTGAGGGGCTTATGGTTTGCCAGCAGTGGGCGCCACCTGGGTGACAGCCGTTGTGGCATCCGCAGGGGCTTCATCCGTCCAGCCACCGCCCAAGGCCTTGTACAGGCCGACCTGGTTCTGCAGCTGCGCCAGTCGCACCTGCACCACACCTTGCTGCAGCGCAAACAGCGAGCGCTGTGCATCCAGCAGGTCCAGATAGCTTGCAACGCCATTGGTGTAACGCAGGTCCGACAGCTTCAGGCGGGCCGATTCGGCTTCGACCTGGGCTTCCTGCGATTGCAGCTGGTCGGCCAACGTTTGGCGGCTGACCAGCGAGTCGGACACTTCGCGGAACGCCGTCTGGATGGATTTTTCGTACTGGGCGGCAGCAATCTTCTTCTGCGCCTCTGCCACTTCCAGGTTCGCCTGGTTGCGTCCTGCGTTGAAGATCGGCAGATACAGCGATGGTGCGATCGTGAATCCCTTGGACTTGGAGTCAAACAGATCAGACAGCTCAGAGCTGGCAAAGCCGGCATTGGCCGTCAGCGAGATACTGGGATAGAACAAAGCACGCGCTGCGCCGATGTTGGCATTGGCCGCGATCATGCTTTGCTCGGCCTGGCGCACGTCCGGGCGGCGCAGCATCAGGTCTGATGGCAGGCCTGCGGGCACGTCAGCCATCACGGGCAGATCGCTCAGGCGCTTGCCCTGCAGGCTGGCAAGCAACTCCTGCGGCGGCGTCTGGCCCAGCAGCAAGGTGAGCGCGTTGGCATCCAGCGCGCGTTGACGCGTCTGCTGGGCCAGGGTGGCCTTGGCGTTTTCTGTCAGGGACTGCGCCTGTCGGTAATCGAGTTCCGAAGCCACACCCGAGTCCAGGCGCAGCTTGGTCAGCTTGATCGATTCCTGGCGCGTCTCCAGCGTGCGACGCGAGAGGTCCATCAGTTCTTCATCGGCTTGCAGTGCGAGCCAGGCATTGGCCACCGAGGCCACCAGACTGATCTGCGCAGCCTTGCGGCCTTCTTCCGTTGCCAGATATTGCGCCAGGGCCTGTTCCTTCAGGCTGCTGATGCGGCCAAAGAAATCGATCTCCCAGTTCTGGATGCCGACGCCAACACTGAAAGCATTGCCATAGCTGCCAGTGATCTGGCTGCGCTGCCGGGTGGCAGCTGCAGACACACCGACTTCGGGGAACTGTTGCGAGCCCTGCACCTGATACAGCGCACGGGCCTGCTCGATGTTGAGCACGGCTACCCGAAGATCGCGGTTATTGTCCAGTGCGATCTGGATCAACTGTTGCAGACGCGGATCGGTGAAGTAGTTCTGCCACGGAATATCCGCAGCCGCTTGCTGGCCCTGCGTGGACGCCACGGGGTATTGGTCCGCCACGGGGGCGGCCGTCTTGTCCAGTGCAGGAATCAGCGAGCAACCGGAGGCCAGCAGCGCCGCTGCCAGCACGGTAGGAATGAGTTTCTTATTCAAAACGAGGTCCTTTCCCCGTTGCGGAGTTCATGTCTTCTTGGTTCATCACTGCGGAGTGCGAGACGGAGCCAGGAGCAGGTGCCGATGGCGAGGTGCCGCCATGGGGGCCGGAGCCATCCTTGTCATTCTTGCGGCCGAACAACCGGAACACTTCCACAAAGAACACCGGCACCAGGAACACGGCCATGAAGGTGCCGATGATCATGCCCCAGAACACGCCTGTCCCGATTTCATGCTGGCTGACCGCGCTCGCGCCCGAGGCGATGTAGAGCGGCACCACGCCAAGAATGAAAGCCAGCGAGGTCATCAGAATCGGGCGGAAACGCAGGTGACCGGCTTCCAGTGCCGCGTCCAAAGCGCTCATGCCCTGGTCGTGCAGATCTTTGGCGAACTCCACGATCAGAATCGCGTTCTTCGCTGACAGACCGATCACGGTGATCAGCGCCACCTGGAAGTAGATGTCGTTGGGCATGCCGCGCAGGTGCATGCCTGCCACCGCACCCAGAACACCCAGAGGCACCACCAGCAGCACGGCCAGTGGGATGCTCCAGCTTTCGTAGAGTGCTGCCAGGCACAGGAACACTGCGAGGATCGAGAACGCATACAGAATCATGCCCGACGAACCCGCCTTCTTCTCGTCCAGCGACTGTCCGGTCCACTCATAGCCAAAGCCTTGTGGCAATTCGGCAGCGAGCTTTTCCATTTCGGCCATGGCCTGGCCGCTGGTGTAGCCGGGCTTGGCCTGGCCGGTGATGCTCATGGACGGATAGCCGTTGTAGCGCGACATCTGCATCGGACCGGTGACCCACTTGGCAGTTGCCAGCGTGGACAGCTCGACCAGCTTGCCATCGGCATTGGGTACCGTCAGCTTCATCACGTCTTCAGGCTGCATGCGGGTTGCGGCATCAGCCTGGATGGTGACGCGCTGCATGTATCCCTTGTTCGGGAAGTCGGTAGAGTTGGCAGAGCCCAGCGCGGTGGACAACGTGGTGGCAATGTCACCCATATTGACCTTTTGCGCATAGACAGCGTCGCGGTTGATATCGACTTGCCACTGCGGAGCGTCTTCCACGCCATCAAAACGCACACCGGTGAGGATAGGGCTCTGGCTGGCCTTGCCGATCAGCTCGTTACGGGCCTGCAGCAGTGCTGCATGGCCGTTGTTGCCACGATCCTGCAGTCGGAAGGTGAAGCCGTCACTGTTGCCCAGTTCTGGGATGGAAGGCGGCACCAGCGTGTAGATGAAGCCATCGCGCAGGCCCATCATGGCACCTAGCGCCTTGCCCGCAAACGAGGTCGCATCCGAGCCCGGAGCCGTGCGCTCCGACCAGTCCTTGAGCGTGGTGAAGGCCAGACCCATGTTCTGTGCCTGCCCCGAGAAACTGAAGCCCAGAATACTGACGATGTGCGCAGTTTCAGGCTGCTTGAGCACATAGTCTTCCAGTTGCGACATGGCGCCGCTCGTACGCTCCTGCGTAGCGCCTGGCGGCAGTTGCACCAGCGAGATCACGTAGCCCTGGTCTTCCGTTGGCAGGAACGCGGTAGGCAGAGCCTTGAAGCCGAACACCACGCCAGCGATCACTGCGGCATACACCAGAAAAGCCAGAATGGTGCGCTTGACCACGCCAAGCAGCGTCTTCTGGTAGCCCTTGGTGGCCTTGCCGAACATGCGGTTGAACCAGTTGTAGAAGGGGCCCAGCAGGCCGGTCTTCTTGTCGTGTGCATGGCCCTTGGGAATGGGCTTGAGCATGGTGGCGCACAGCGCAGGCGTCAGGGTCAGCGCAAAGAAGCCGGAGAAGAAGATCGAGATCGCCATCACCAGCGAGAACTGACGGTAGATGTTGCCGGTAGCGCCCGAGAACATGGCCAGCGGAATGAACACCGTCACCAGAATCACGGTAATACCGACCACGGCGCCCTGGATCTGGCCCATGGCCTTGATCGTCGCGTCCTTGGGGGATATGCCTTCTTCAGACATGATGCGCTCGACGTTCTCCACCACCACGATGGCATCGTCCACGACGATACCGATCACCAGCACCATGGCGAACATCGACAGAATGTTGATCGTCAGCCCCACGCTGTACATCACTGCAAATGCGCCCAGCAATGCGATGGGCACCACGATCGTCGGGATCAGGGTATAGCGGATGTTCTGCAGGAAGATCAGCATCACGATGAACACCAGCACGATGGCTTCGAGCAGCGTGTGGATCACCTTCTCGATGGAGATCTTGACGAACTTCGATGTGTCATACGGAGCAGACCATTTCACGCCAGCCGGCAGGAAGGACTCGAGCTCGCCCATCTTGCTATAGACCTCTTTGGCCGTGGCCATGGCGTTTGCCGTGGAGGTGAGCTGAACCGCCAATGCAACAGCGGGCTTGCCATCAAGGCGCGAGTTGAAGCCATAGCTCTCGGCGCCCAGTTCCACCCGTGCCACATCCTTGATGCGCACGGTGGATCCATCAGAGTTGGAGCGCAGCACCACATTGCCAAACTCTTCTGGCGTGGTGAGCTGGCCAGGCACCACGATGGTGGCGTTCATGTTGGTGCCAGGCAGGCTGGGGGTGTCGCCCAGCGAGCCACCCGAGATCTGCTGGTTCTGCGCGGCGATGGCAGCGTTGATCTGGGCGATCGACATGTTGTAGCCCTGCAGCTTGGTCGGATCGACCCACACACGCATGGCGCGGCCCGATGCAAACAGCTGCGCCTTGCCGACGCCGTTCAGACGCTGGATTTCGGGCAGGACATTGCGGTTGACGTAGTCCGAGATTTCATCGCGCGAGGTCTCTCCAGTCTCCGACTGGAAGGTCAGAATCATCAGGAAGTTGCTCATCGACTTGTCGACGCGCACACCCAGCGATTGCACGATGGTCGGCAGGCGCGGCGTGGCACGGGCCAGGCGGTTCTGCACGTCCACCTGGGCCAATTCAGGGTTGGTGCCGGGCGCGAACGTCACGGTCAGCGTGCCGCTGCCGGTGGCAGAGGCAGAGGATTCCATGTACATCAGGCCTTCGGCGCCATTGATTTCACGCTCGATGAGCTGCAAAACCGAATCGGTCAAGGTCTGTGCGGTGGCGCCGGGGTAGGCGGCCGTCACGGTAATCGTCGGAGGCGCAACCGATGGGAACTGCGCCACCGGCAGGCGGGTGATGGACACGATACCTGCGAGGACCACGAAAATCGCGATCACCCATGCAAAGATCGGTCGGTGAATAAAAAACTTTGACATGCAGCTGTGTCCTGTTTATTTGCTGGATGCAGCGTTGTTTCCGGCCTCGGTCGAGGCCGCTGGCTTGTCGGCAGGAGCTGCTGCATCGGCGGGCTTGCCACCGGCCGCTTGCGCTGGCTGGCTGCCTGCTTCTTTCCATGGCACGGGGGTTACCTTCTTCGCGCCCATGCCCAGCTTGATGAAGCCATCGATCATGACCTTGTCGCCCGACTTCAGGCCATCCGTCACGACCCAATTGGTTCCCTTGGACTGGCTGATCTGAACGGGGCGAGGTGCCACCGAACCATCTTCGGCCACCACCATCACGGTATTGCCCTTTTCATTGCGGGTGACAGCCTGTTGAGGAATCAGCACAGCGTTGTCCACCTGGGCTTCTTCGATATGTACGCGCACATACATGCCTGGCAGCAGCATGCCATCGGGGTTGGGCAACTCGGCGCGTACGCTGACCTGACCGGTCGTGGGATCCACGGTCAAATCGGTGAACAGCAGCTTGCCTTCCTGCGCATAGGGACGGCCATCATCGGTATACACCTTGACCTTGGCGGCATTGTCGCCCGCCTTGGCCAACTTGCCGGAGTTCAGCGCTTCACGCATGCGCATGATGTCAGAGGACGACTGCGTGATGTTGACGTAGAGCGGGTTGATCTGCTGAATGACAGCCAACTCGGTCACCTGGCCTTGGCCTACCAGTGCACCTTCGGTCACCAGGGCGCGACCGATGCGGCCGGAGATGGGGGCGGTCACCGAGGCATAGCCCAGGTTGATGCTGGCGTTGGTGACAGCTGCCTTGCCTGCTGCAACCTGTGCCTGAGCAGCTTTTTCGTTGGCGACTGCCACGTCATAGTCCTGCTTGCTGATGGCGTTGGCTTCCACCAGTGGCTTGTAGCGGCGTGCAGTAGAGGCCGCCTGTGCCAGCGTTGCCTGTGCCTGTGCCAGTGTCGCCTGGGCGCTTTCCAGACTGGCGCGGTAAGGCGCATTGTCGATCAGGAACAGGACCTGGCCCGCCTTCACGTCGGAGCCTTCCTTGAAGGTGCGCTTTTGCAGAATGCCTGCAACACGAGCGCCGACCTGTGCAACACGGAAGGGCTCCAGACGGCCTGGCAAATCCGACACGACGGGAATGCTCTCGAGCTTGACGGTCAGCACGCTGACTTCTGGTGGAGGGGGCGCGCCCTGTGCGGAGTGTTGTTCTTGTTTCTTGTCGCCACAGGCTGCCAAAACAAGCGCTGCAGCCAGGGTGAGGGCAAAGGTACTGGATTTCATACGTTGGCGAGAGGTTTGCGGTCTTTTGTCAGCGGCTTGGTGTGCTTCATACATGGGCTGCATGAAAGTCCCTTCGGAAGGTGTGAAATGAATGAGGTGAACCGCGGAGGATTCGGCGGGAATTGCCTGTGGCTAGTGGAATGCTATCTTCAATCCCCAGAAAAATGCTCCGCAATTATACATACATGCAGAAATGTATAATAGAGCTTATTTGTTAAATCTTTCATTGCCTGCAGCGAGACACTGGGGCAATGCGCTACAGGAACGGACGAGCAGAGCATGGCCCGGCGCACAAAGGCAGAAGCGGACGAGACGCGCACCAAGCTGTTGGATGCGGCAGAAGAGGTTTTTTTCGAGAAAGGCGTGGCGCGCGCGTCGCTCAACGAAATCGCGCAACGCGCTGGTGCCACGCGTGGCGCGGTGTATTGGCATTTCAAGGACAAAGTGGATGTCTTCACTGCGGTGCTGTCACGCATATGCACTCCATTTGAGGAAATCTGCGACGACAAGTACGGTGAACTCTCGCCGCTTGCGCGGATTCGGCACTCCATCTACGCAGTGTTCGACAGCATGGACTCAGACGAGCGGCGACGCAAGGTGTTTGATACAGCGCTTTTCAAGCTGGAATACGTTGGCGAGCTTGAGAGCGTTCGCGAAGGACATGTGGAGAGCTCGGAATGTTCTCAGCGCAAGTTTGCAGATGACCTGACGTTGGCTGCCATGGAGCAGGGCGTTGTGATGCCCATGACACCAACGGAAGCAGCGCTTGGCCTGCATTCATTGTTTGTGGGGCTCATTCATGGCTGGGTGCTGAATGAAGGTAACTTCCCGTTGCGAAAAATTGGCGAGCTGTCTGTGGAGGCCTACCTCTCGGGTCTGGGCTTTCAGTGCCAGGCTTGAGGGGGGTGGCACTGTTTGGCATTGAAGCCTTGCAGAGCTGCATCCCGTGCCATAATTGAAGGATTGCTGAAAGGCGATTGTGTATATGCGCGGCTGTAGCTCAGTGGATAGAGTATTGGCCTCCGAAGCCAAGGGTCGTGGGTTCGATCCCCGCCAGCCGCGCCAAGTCTCATCCGCCTGTGCTGGTAAATCTGGATTGACTTGGGTGTAGTTTTGAATTTGTGTCCAAATCTACGCTACAATACGCAGCTTAGCGGCTGTAGCTCAGCTGGATAGAGTACTTGGCTACGAACCAAGGGGTCGTGGGTTCGATTCCTGCCAGCCGCACCAAAAAATGAAAAGCCTCAAGTGTCATCTTGAGGCTTTTTTATAGGTTGAAGCACTGTTTCGGGTTTGTTGGGGTTGCGGCCCTTCAAGAAATTTGCGAGAAATCGGAATTTTCTAAAAACTGCCAAAAATGATGCTACAATCTAGTTCTTCTTCGGAGGGGTGCCCGAGTGGCTAAAGGGGGCAGACTGTAAATCTGTTGGCTTACGCCTACACTGGTTCGAATCCAGTCCCCTCCACCAGAAATGGTTGAAGAAGCAGCTTTGCAGCAATTGCGTTCATTCGCGGTTGATGCGGGAGTAGTTCAATGGTAGAACCCTAGCCTTCCAAGCTAATGACGCGGGTTCGATTCCCGTCTCCCGCTCCAGTTTGCAGTAAAGCGATGCTGTTGCAATTTTAAAAATTGCCCATGTGGCTCAGTGGTAGAGCACTCCCTTGGTAAGGGAGAGGTCGGCAGTTCGATCCTGCCCATGGGCACCATATTTAAGTGCGCACGGTTCTGGTTGCGCTATATCCCTCTAGGTTTAGGTTTTTTCGGAGTCAAGAATGGCAAAAGGAAAATTCGAGCGCACCAAGCCCCACGTGAACGTGGGCACCATCGGTCACGTTGACCACGGCAAGACCACCCTGACGGCTGCTATCGCTACCGTTCTGTCCAAGAAGTT
>NZ_JBNDIT010000028.1:0-28873 GCF_050434545.1 Comamonas sp. 4034
GCACCCAGGGCAGGCGGGTAGGGGCCCGCTTTTCGGAATACAGATCTAGCCTGGGAGTAGCAATAATACTGTATATCCATACATATATTTATGCCGGTGCCTGTAGGTCTGCATACGGGTGAGCAATGGGACAAGTACCGGCACCGCCAGTCGGGTGTAGCAGGGTAATTGGCAATGTATTGATGGCGCTGGTTGAATGGTGGTCTATTGCACCGCGCGCAGCTTGCCGGGCTCTTTTGAGGCGTCAAACTGCACCCCGGCTTGTTCCAGAATCCAGGCCTCAATGCGCTCATGGTGTAGGCGTAGCAAATCAAGGGGTCGAACGGTGTAGTGTTTCTCTGCCGTGGCGCTGGGTTTGTGGCCTTGGATTTGGGCCACAATGCCTGCGGGCACTTCCAGCCACTCCGTCAAGCTCTTGAAGCTACGACGCAAGCCGTGCAGAGTTAGGTTGTCAAGACCTGCCACCTTGCAAGCCCGATCATGTGCGTGGTTGGGCTCGGTAATCGCAGCGCCCGTCTTACGGTCACTGGAAAACACATAAGCATTGCGGTGGGGCAATGCCATCAGCAGATGGTGTAAGTAGGGTGTAAGTGGAATGACGCGTTCACCCTCTACTTTGTCACGAATGGTCAGGCCACGCCATTTGGCGTTGATGTCCTCCCAGCGCATGGCCTGTATTTCGCCAGGGCGCGCACCGGTTAGCAAAATGGCCTGTAAGTAGCTGGACACCACTGGATTGCCGATGGCGCGCACTGCTTCAAACCACTCAGCAAGCTGTTCCTTCATCAGCGCATCTTGCTTCACCCCAGCCTTGCCCAATGCCTCTCGGGTCTTGCGGGTTTTGGCTGGATTGGAGCTAGGCACCACAGCGGCAAACTCTGGATGCTCGGCGCACCAAGATAGGAAGGCGCGCAATAGTCGCCATGCCAAGCGTGCGGTGGTGGGCCGCGATTGCCCCTCCTTGGCTGCCCAAGCTTCAATTGTTGGCGCTGTCAGTTCGCACAATGGCAGCGCCAGCAGCGCATACAAGGGGCCGTCACCCGTAACGCCTCTGCCCTTGGTGCCCCTCAATGATGGAGTACCACCGGCCCTTGCAAGGCGTATGTGGTCATTCAGGTGAAGAGCCCCCCAATGCTGGGTACGTTCTTGAATGTATATCTTCCAAACCTCACCCATGGTTACGGCTTGAACTCGGGCGGCTGCCTTGCGTTTTTGCGCTTGCGCTTGCTGGTGGCGCTCGATCTCCCTGGGGTCTTGCCCGCTATCAAGAGTCACCGCCAAGCGTCTAGCTTCGGCCCGGGCCTGTTCAATTGTCCAAGTCTTCACATCTCCGATAGTGCGGCGGATGGTTTGCCGATTCAGCTTCCCTTCAAAGACAAATGACTTCGCCCCGGTATTGGTAACACGAACCCGCAGACCTGGAACCTCACTGTCACGCAAAAACGCCTGTGCTTTGATGTCAGTGCGGCAGGTCAGCCGCTCAATGGCCCCAACTGTCAATGGTATGCGCTGAGTCAAGTCAAGCGGAGTGTCCTTCTTTGGGCGGGCCATAGTCTTTCCTTTTCCTGGCTACACGTAAGTTCTGTGTAGCCGCTGTGTAGCCAAACTCCCCGTATTCTAGCGAATATCAACCAACAGATTGCTGTATTTTTGATCAGTATATTCTCATAAATAATTGATTTTATTTGGTGTGACTATGCGGTCCTATCCAGTCAAATAGAATTTTTGTGGGACTCATAATCCTTTGGTCGACAGTTCAAGTCTGTCACGCCCTACCAGTGACCGCTATTTGGGAGAAGAACAAGGCTTGCCAGTGGCAGGCCTTTTGTTTTTTAGGGGCGGGAACTTGCATCGCTGCCCTGGCTCTGACCGGGGCCTTCGCTACTTTCCTTTTCTATGTATTCCCGCCGTTCTCTTCTGTTGTCTGGCAGCCTTAGTGCAGTCATGACCGGGCTGACGCCTTTGAGCGAGGCTTTGGCGCGCAGTGCGCCCGTGCCGGCGGGCAAAATGCCGGTGCTTTTCATTGGTCATGGCAGTCCGATGAATGCGGTCAGCAGCAATACCTTTACCCATACGCTCTCAAGCTGGGGCAGCAAGCTGGCAAAGCCGGCTGCCATTCTGGTGGTGTCTGCCCACTGGCTGACGCGCGGCGCCACGGAGCTCACTGTCAACGACAGGCCCCGCATCATTCATGATTTTTCGGGCTTTCCTGCTGCTTTGCAGGAGATGCAGTACCCGGCCCCAGGCCATCCGGCCATGGCTGCCGAAGCCGCTGCATTGGTGCGCGCGGGAAAGGCGCAACTGACGGACCAGTGGGGATTGGACCACGGCGCCTGGACGGTGCTGCACCATCTGTTTCCCCAGGCGGATGTGCCAGTGTTTCAGGTGTCAATCGACTACGACCAGCCCGCTGCGTACCACTACGCTGTGGGGCGTGAACTTGCAGCCTTGCGCGACAATGGGGTGCTGATCATTGGCAGTGGCAATATCGTGCACAACCTGCGGGCGACGGTGCGTGGTGCCCCTGAAGGTCTGATGGCGGCGCGCGACTGGGCGCAGCAGTTCGATGATGTCGTCAAGAAGGCTTTGCTGGCGCGCGATGACCAGGCACTGCTGAACTACCAGCAACTGCACGCTTCCGCCAGGATGGCTGTGCCTACGCCAGACCATTACTGGCCCTTGCTGTACGCGCTGGGTGCGGCGCAGGGCAGCGCTGCACCCATGCAGATGTACGAGGGGTTTCAGAGCGGCACGCTCAGCATGCGTTGTCTGCAGTTTGGTGCTTGAGAGGGAACAAGTCTTCTCGGATGCTATAGAAATGCAAAAAGCACTCGTCGCTGTTGCAGGCCGAGTGCTTTTTTGATTTCTGGCGGAAGCGGTGAGATTCGAACTCACGGATGGCTTTCACCATCGCCGGTTTTCAAGACCGGTGCATTCAACCACTCTGCCACGCTTCCCTGTCATTGCTGCGCGAGTGGGGCGCAGAAAACAGCTGGCATTGTATGCCAAATCAGCCTTGCTTCCAGGATTGGCGCTGGCAACTGCCTCCCGGGCTTCCCATCAGTGGCGGGTGGGCTCGGGGTCGTCCTTGAGACGACTGTGGGCCAGGGCGCCTGCGGATTCCAGAATAGGGTAAGCCACCGAGCACAGCAGGGAGTTGATGCGTTTCAGATCGCTGATGAGGTCGATGTGCAGCGAGCTGGTTTCGATGCTTTGCACGGTGTTGTGCGACAGGCGCTCCAGGTGTGACGCAGAGTAGGCCAGCTCCAGATCGCGAAAGCGCGCTTTTTCTTCCAGCAGTTTTTGCGCATCCCGCACATTGCCGGTCAGGAAAACGCTCATCGCCAGGCGCAGGTTGTCCAGCAGGTGGGCGTGCAGTTCGTTGATCTCTTCCATGCCCGCCTTGCTGAACTGGCGGCGCTTCTTGATTTTCTTGTTTTCCACATCGGTGAGCACGCGTTCGATGATGTCGCCGATCTGCTCCATGTTGATGGTGAAGTTGATGATTTCCGTCCAGCGCTGGCTCTCGCGTTCGTCCAGTTCGGCGCGCGAGATCTTGGTCATGTAGTACTTGATGGCGGAGTACAGTTCGTCGACGGTGTCGTCAAGCTTGCGCAGGTCTTGCGAGAGTTGCTGGTTGTCGGTCTGCACCACGTTGTGCAGGCCGATCAGCATGGATTCGACAACGTCCGCCTGGTGCAGGGCTTCGCGGGCTGCGCACGATATGGCAAGTGATGGTGTGGACAGCGCAGATGGGTCCAGATGGCGCGGGCGCTGCGGGCCACTCTTGGCGGCGTCTTCCTTGGGCAGCAGTTTGCGCATCCAGTCGCCGATGATGCCGGTGAACCAGATGAAACCCAGGCTGTTAAGGATGTTGAACGCCAGGTGGAACAGAACAGCCGAGCGTCCGGCGTCATTGATATAGGGCGCGGCATAGATTGTCCACAGGCCGGTGAACGGCGCGACGATGGCAATGCCCAGAATCTTGAAGATGAGGTTGCCCACGGTGACCTGGCGCACTTCAATGGACGATTTGGCAGTCTGCAGCACGGCCAGCACGCCGCTGCCCAGGTTGGCGCCCAGCACCAGGCCCAATGACATGTCGGCTGTGATGGCGCCCGAGGCGGCCATGGCAGCAATCAGGAGCACGATGGCCAGGCTGGAGTATGCGACGATGGCAAGAATGGCGCCCAGCAGCAATTCCATGAAGAAGTCGCTCTTGACGCTGACGAGCAAGGTGCGCACGGCTTCGGATGCCAACAATGGCTCTGTGGCCTCCACAATCAGGCGCAGCGCGAGCAGCATGAGGCCCAGGCCAATGAAGACACGCCCCACGCGGCCAGCGGTGGAATCCTGCTTGGAGATGAAAAGCACCACGCCCAGGAAGATGAGCAGCGGCGACAACCACGACAGATCGGTGGAGAACAGGACGGCCATCAGGGCCGTGCCCACGTCGGCTCCCCGCATCACGGCCAAGGCGGCGGTGAGCGGAATCATGCCCTGCCCCACGAAGGAGGCAGTCATCAGCGAGGTGGCGGTGCTCGATTGCACAAGTGCGGTCACCCCGATGCCCGAAAGCATGGCGGTGAAACGGTTGCTCATACTGCGCGCAAGCAGGTTGCGGAGGTTGGCGCCAAAGACGCGCAGCACCCCTGTGCGCACCATATGAGACCCCCAAACCAGCAGCGCAATGGCGGCAAGAAGATTGAGCAGGTGTTTCATAAGGCGAACCGAACACTATACCCCTGATAGCAGCAAATTGTTGTAGGGCGCATGCCATAGCGCCCATTTTTCTTTGTTTTTGACAATGGGCTGGTGGCCTGAGTGCCAGATCAACCGCTTCTCCCTGTTTTCACTGGCTTTGGAAGAGGGCTCTATGGGGGCTGCTTGACTTGCTGTGCGGCAGAAGTAAAAAACCGCCGTCGTTGTACGAGGGCGGTTTTGGGCGAGGTGCGATGCGGCTAGCTTTTCGGGCTAGGCCTGCTCGCCGCGCTTCATGCGCAGCAACTCGTCCAGAATCAGCAGGATGGCGCCAATGGTGATGGCGGTATCGGCCAGGTTGAAGGCGGGGAAATGGCTGCCCGCCCAGTGGAAATCGAGCATGTCCACCACATAGCCGTGGCGCATGCGGTCCACCACGTTGCCCACGGCGCCGCCCAGAATGCAGCTGAGCGACAGGCAGAACAGCGTTTTGTGGCTGTATTTGTACAGCTGCCATGCAATGACCACGCCCACTACGACGCCTATGCCGGTGAACAGCCAGCGTTGCCAGCCACCAGCGGTAGCCAGAAACGAGAAGGCTGCGCCGGGGTTGTGCGCGCGCACGATATTGAAGAAGCCGGTGATGGTGGTGTACTCGCCCAACTGGTAGTGGGACAGAATCCATTCCTTGGTCCACTGGTCCAGCCAGAACAGTACGGCGGCCAAGGCCAGCCATAGCGCGAAAGCGCGTTTTCCCGTCATCTGCTTGTTGCTCATGTCACTTTGGGTGCAATGGTTTTGATAGCTATCTGCGCTTGCTGTGTAATATTTTCAGTATCGATTTGGTACTGAAAATATTATCCGGCGGGCGCAAACAGCTCACTTTTTTACAGCAAGACGCTTATGCCTTGGTGCGTACTTCTCCACTGCCGTGCAGGTTGCTGTCGCAACGGCCGCACAGGCTCGGGTGCTCGGGGTTCGCTCCCACATCGGCGCGGTAGTGCCAGCAGCGCTCACACTTGGCATGCTCCGAAGGCGTGACGGTGACCGCCAGTTCGTCGCCTGCCACAGGCTGCGCGCCGGATGTGATGAAGACAAACTTCAGGTCATCGGCCAGCGTTTGCAGCAGCGCCAGGTCTTCATGCTGGGCTGCCACGGTGATCTCGGCCTGCAGCGATGCGCCTACCTTGCCTTCGCCACGCACGGTTTCGATATCTTTGTTGACCACGTCGCGGATCTCGCGGATGCGGGTCCACTTGGTGAGCAGCGCGTCATCGCCCTCGGGCAAGTCGGTGAATTTCTCCAGGAAGATGGTGTCGCTGTTGCCCACGATCTTCCAGGCTTCCTCGGCCGTGAACGACAGGAACGGCGCCATCCAGCGCAGCAGCGCCTGGGTGATCTGGTGCAACGCGGTCTGTGCCGAGCGACGGGCCAGGCTCTTGGGTGCCGTGGTGTAGAGGCGGTCCTTGAGCACATCCAGGTAGAAGCCGCCCAGGTCTTCGGAGCAGAACAGCTGCAGCTTGGTAACCACCGGATGGAATTCATAGACCTGGTAGTGGCCGATGATCTCCTTTTGCAACTGGGCTGCGCGCGCCAGGGCGTACTGGTCGATCTCCAGCATGTCCTTGTAGTCAACGCTTTCAGTCGCAGGATCGAAGTCGCTGGTGTTGGCCAGCAGGAAACGCAGCGTATTGCGGATGCGGCGGTAGGCGTCCACCACGCGTGCGAGGATCTTGTCGTCGATGCCCAGATCGCCCGAGTAATCGGTGGATGCCACCCACAGGCGGATGATCTCGGCGCCCATCTTGCTGCTCACATCCTGTGGCGCGACGGTGTTGCCCAGCGACTTGGACATTTTCTTGCCCTGGCCGTCCACGGTGAAGCCGTGTGTGAGCAGGCCACGGTAGGGCGCGCGGCCAAAGATGGCAGATGCCAGCAGCAGCGAGCTGTGGAACCAGCCACGGTGCTGGTCGTGGCCTTCGAGGTACAGATCCGCCTCGGGGCCCTGGTCATGGTGCATGTCGGCATGGGTGCCGCGCATCACGTGCCAGAAGGTGCTGCCCGAGTCGAACCACACCTCCAGGATGTCGGTGCTCTTGGTGTAGTTCTTTGCGTCCTCGGCGCCCAGGATTTCTTCGGCCGTGACACGGCTCCAGGCCTCGATGCCGCCTTTTTCAACCATGTCAGCTGCCTGATCGACGATCTCCATGGTGCGCGGGTGCAGGGCACCCGTGTCCACATGCAGGAAGAAGGGGATCGGCACGCCCCAGGAGCGCTGGCGCGAGATGCACCAGTCCGGGCGGCCAGCAATCATGGCACGCAGGCGTTCCTGCCCGTTCTCGGGGTAGAAGCTGGTGTGGTCGATGGCTTCGAGCGCGATCTGGCGCAGGGTCTTCTCGGGCTTCTGGGCCGGGTCGGTGAACACGCCTTCGCCTTCATCCATGCGGATGAACCACTGGGCGGCAGCGCGGTAGATCACCGGCGTCTTGTGGCGCCAGCAGTGCGGGTAGCTGTGCGTGATGGTCGTGGAGTCCAGCAGACGGCTTGCTACCTTGAGCGCATCGATGATGACGGGCACGGCCTTCCAGATGTGCTGGCCGCCGAACAGCGGCAGATCGGCTGCGTACACGCCATTGCCCTGCACGGGGTTCAGGATGTCCTTGTAGTCCATGCCGTTGCCCATGCAGGAGTTGAAGTCGTCCACGCCATAGGCTGGTGCCGAGTGGACGATACCGGTACCGTCGTCGGCGGTGGCGTATTCGGCCAGATAGACGGGCGAGATACGGTCAAAACCCTTGTCCACGTGTGCCAGTGGGTGCTTGAAGGGCATATGGTCCAGCTTTTCGCCCTTGGCGGTGGCCAGTACCTTGCCTTCGAGCTTCCAGCGTGCGAGGCATTTCTCGACCAGGGCGGACGCCACGATCAGCAGGCCGCGCTCGGTATCAACCAGGCTGTATTCCAGATCCGGGTTGACGTTGAGTGCCTGGTTGGCTGGAATCGTCCAGGCCGTCGTCGTCCAGATGACGATGAAGGCTTCCTTGTCGAGCTTGGAGAGGCCGAATGCTGCAGCCAGCTTGGCAGGCTCGGCAGCGGGGAACATCACATCCAGGGTCTGGCTCTGCTTGTCGGCGTACTCGATCTCGAATTCGGCGAGTGACGATGCGCAGTCGAAGCACCAGTACACGGGCTTGAGGCCGCGATAGACAAAGCCGCGCTCCATGACCTTTTTGAGCGCGCGCAGCTCCTGCGCCTCGTTGGCGTAGTTCATGGTCTTGTAGGGGTGGTCCCAGTCGCCCAGCACGCCCAGGCGCTTGAAGTCCACCATCTGCTGCTCGATCTGCTCGGTGGCGAAGGCACGGCTCCTGGCCTGCATTTCATCGCGCGGCAGGTTGCGGCCATGGAGCTTTTCGATGGCATTCTCGATCGGCAGGCCGTGGCAGTCCCAGCCCGGGACGTACAGTGCGTCGTAGCCTTCGAGCTGGCGGCTCTTGACGATCATGTCCTTGAGGATCTTGTTGACCGCATGACCGATGTGGAGCTTGCCGTTGGCGTAGGGAGGGCCGTCGTGCAGGATGAACATGGGTGCACCATGGCGGGCATCGCGCAGCTTCTTGTACAGACCCTTGTCTTCCCACTCCTTGACCCAGCCCGGCTCGCGCTTGGGCAGATCGCCGCGCATCGGGAAGGGGGTATCAGGCATGTTCAGGGTTGCACGGTACGCAGAGGCTTTTTCTGCATGGGGCGTTTTGTCGGACATAGAAACCTTCAAAGCAAAACACGGTCCTGATCCGGCGCAGAGCAAGGGGTGGGGCCGGTCAGGTTGAAATAGGTGAGCGCAGAAGTGAGGCAGGACGCGCGCGGGCACGCACTTTTACGATGACTTCTGCGCGGCGGGGCGCAGCAAGGTCGGCGTCAAATTCGGTCGCGCGTGGTCTGGCGACGCGTTTCGGCGTGCGTGGGGGTGCTGAAGTAGGCACGGGCGTCTGCGCAGTCTTTGGCAATGCCGACTGTGAGGGCATCGAGACTGTCGTACTTGAGCTCGTCGTGCAATTTGTGTAGGAGTTCCACTCGGATGATTTTACCGTAAGCTCCGTCCCCACCCAGTTCGGCGGGCCATTGCAAGCAATGGGTTTCCAGCAGCACGCGTCCGCCGTTCACATCATTGGGGTCGAGCGAAGGACGAATGCCAAGATTGGCCACACCGGGCAGCGGATGCTCGGACAGGCCGTGCACCAGCACCACAAAAATGCCGCTGGCAGCCGGCTTCCAGTGGTCAAAACGCAGGTTCAGCGTACGAAAACCGTCCCCGGCGCCCGCCTGGCTCTCGGCCAGCTGGCGGCCCAGCTTGCGCCCATGCACCACATGGCCGGAGATGGCGTACGGGTAACCCAGCAGTTTGGCGGCCCCTGCCATGTCGCCCAGCGACAGCGCCTGGCGCACCGCCGTGCTGGAGACGCGCAGGCCATCGGACTCGTAGCTGTTCATGCGCGCCACATCAAAGCCCTGCAGGCGACCTGCATTGACCAGCATGCCATAGTCGCCCGCGCGCTTGTGGCCAAAGCGGAAATCGTCGCCGACCAGCAGATAGCCGGTGCCCAGGCCCGCCAGCAGCACATCGTCAATGAAGGCCTGCGGCGCCTGCGCGGCCAGCCGTGCGTTGAAAGGCAGCACGATGGTCTGGTCGATACCGCATTGGGCGAGCTGATCGAGCTTGTCGCGCAGGGTGGAGATGCGGGCGGGCGCCATGTCAGGCTTGTTCAGCACCTGGGCAAAGTAGTCGCGCGGGTGGGGCTCGAAGGTGAGCGCGCAACTGGCAAGGCCCCGGCGCTGGGCTTCGCTGCGCAACAAGGCCAGCATGGCCTGGTGGCCACGATGCACGCCGTCGAAATTACCGATGGTGACGGCGCAATGGCGGGTGACCAGGGGGTGATCGAATCCTCGGAAGATTTTCATCGTTGCTTTAGTTTTTATAGCTGCTTGCGCGCATTGGCCGCGCGCTGGTGTCAAATTTCACAATAAAAGTGTATATTGACCATTATGGCTTGGAGCCCAGGCACCTGCATGGCATGCATGGTGGTGCCAGTGTCTTTGATGGCATGCGGGCTCTGCGGTATCTGGATCGATTCCCAATGTGCAGGAGGCCCATTGTGAAGGTGTTGAAGCTATCGGCAAGCGGCGTACCCCAATCCTGGATCACTTTGCAGGAGGCGGTGACGCATTACGCAGCAGACGATGTTCGCTGGGAGGCGGGCTCGCATGTAGCGTGTTTTCGCGGCGGACACAATGCGGTCACCGGCCTGCAGTCGCGTATCGAGGTGGCCAGCATCATCGGCACCCGGGGCAAGCCCAGCATCGATCCGTTTGCCATGCGCATGGCGCTCACCAACAGCAAGCTGTTCTGCCGGGATCGCCAGATCTGCGCCTACTGCGGCCAGTGGTTTGCCGAGGACCATCTGACGCGCGAGCATGTGATTCCCGTCTCGCAAAGAGGGCCCGACACCTGGATGAATGTGGTGACTGCATGTGCGTCATGTAATCATCGCAAGGCAGGGCGCACGCCCGAGCAGGCGCACATGCCGTTGTTGTATGCGCCCTACACGCCAAGCCTGTGGGAAGACTTCATCCTTCGCAACCGTCGCATTCTGGCGGATCAGATGGAATTTCTGATGGCGCATGTGCCCAAAAGCTCGCGTCTGGCAGCTTAGCCGCACTGTGTATCTGCCGATCAGATGAAAAAAAGCCTTGCAGACATGCAAGGCCTTTTGCGTGGAGCGCCGGAAGATCAGGCTTGCTTGGGCTTGAAAGCCGTCACCATGAAACCATCGACTGGCTGGCCTGCTTCCATGCGCAGCTCCAGGTCCTTGGTGTCTACACGCTCGAAACCGGCTGCCTTGGCAAGACGCACGGTGCTGGCCAGCGTGTGGGTATAGCGGCCAAACGGTTGCAACTGGCTGTCGGGGCCGGTCACGTCACCGTGCTCGCACGAGAAGATCAGCACGCCGCCGGGTGCCAGCACACGGTAGGCATCTGCCAGCGTCTGCTGCAGGTCTCCCACATAGATCAGCACATCCAAAGCGGTGATGGCTTCAAAGGTGTTGGCTGGCGTGGCCGCCAGTGCTTCGAGCAGGTTGACCTGGTGGAACTTGTAGTACACCTTGTGCTTGGCAGCTTCGGCCAGCATCTTGGATGACATGTCCACGCCCAGGATATAGCCATCGATGGGCCCCAGCACGGCACCCAGCAGGCCGGTGCCGCAACCCAGGTCCAGCAGGTTGAATCGGCGATCGGGAAAGAGCTCCAGCAGCTGGTTGGCTGCCAGCTTTGGCAGGCGGTAGCCCAGATCGCGCACCATATGCCTGTCGTAGGTGTCCGCCATGTCGTCAAACATGCGGGTGGTCAACTCCACGGGCACATGGGCGGGCACTTCGCCCTTGGCCAGTTGGTGGTAGTACTGGTAGACCTTGTCATCGGCCTTGAGTGCAAGCAGGGCTTCGGTGTCGGGCAAGGCATCCTGGATCGTGCCACGTGCCTGAAGCATTTCCACGCGGGCGATGCGAGCCAGGTGGTCGCCAGGTTGCTCGTTGATCAGCGGCTCAAAAACGGCCAGGGACTCGTCCCATTTGTGGATCTGTCCCAGATCAACGGCCAGATGGCGGCGCAAGGTGCGGTCGCCCGGCGTGAGTTCCAGCACTCGCTGCAGGTGACGAATCGCCATTTCGATATTGCCGACGCGGTGGGCAATGTCGATGACGCCGGCAATGACATGCGGGTTGTTGGGCTCCAGTGCAATGACTTTCTCTGCTGCTGCCATGGCTTCGTTGTCATGACCGTGGCGGGCAAAGAGCAGGGCTTGTTCCAGCAGGCCAGGGCCCCAGTCGGGCGCCATGGTGACGCAGCGCTGCATGGCATCGAATGCGCCATTCAGGTTGCCGGACTTCTCGGCCATCAATGCTGCCAACATGAAAAGACGTGCATCGCGCGGCGAACGCTGGCGGGCATCGTTCAGGGTTTGCGCGGCACCGGTGAGGTTGCCCACCGAAATCTGGTGGCGGGCAGTCTCAAGGTATTTGCGGATGGGATCGACAGGTGCTTTGGCGCTCATGAAGTGAATCCGGGATGGACCCATGTACATGCATGTACATGGCTGTAGGGAAATCAGTAAAGCTTTTGATTATCCGACATTTGGCCCGCGCCTGCGTTTGTGGATGTTGCCGCCTGCGATAATGCCGCCTCCATGAAAAACATCGTGATTCTCATCTCTGGCGGCGGCTCCAACATGGCAGCCATTGTGCGCACTGCGCAGCAGGAGCGCTGGAACACCCGGCTGGGCGCCAGGGTGGTTGCCGTGATGAGCAACAAGGCAGACGCTGGCGGGCTGGAATTTGCCCGCGATCACGGTATTGCGACCGCAGTTGTTGATCACAAGGCCTATGCCAGCCGTGAAGCGTTCGATGCTGCATTGATGGCGCAGATCGATCAGTACTCGCCAGCTTTGGTGGTGCTTGCGGGTTTCATGCGCATTCTTACGCCCGGCTTTGTCAACCATTTTGCCGGTCGCCTGGTCAATATCCATCCTTCTTTGCTGCCTGCATTCGCCGGGCTGCATACCCACCAGCGCGCGATTGATGCGGGCTGCAGGTTTGCTGGCGCTTCGGTGCACATGGTCACGGCTGATCTGGATGCAGGCCCGATCATCGAGCAGGGCCTGGTGCCCGTGCTACCGGGAGACACGGCTGCCACGCTGGCTGCCCGCGTGATCGTGCAGGAACACCAGATCTACCCGAAGGCCGTGCGCTCCCTGCTGGAGCGCATGTAGTAATTCAGTGCTCCTGCGGCGCAGGGGCGTAGACCGCAAAGCGGGGCTGGCGCAGGCCGTTCACCTCCACGGTTTCGTTGAACATGGCAGCTGGCCGCACCCACCACCCGTAGTCGCCATACAGGGCCTGATAGACGACCAGCCATTCCCTGGTCTCGCTGTGGCGTGCCACTTGCATGACCTGGTAGAGCTGTCCTTTGTAGTGGCGATACAACCCGGGCGAAATGCCTGGTGTGCGAGAGGGGCTTTGTTCCATAATCTGAGAATTGTTTGAGGCTATCGAGCCTCGCATTGAAAAAGAAGTGGCTCATCGTGCACTGCAGACGGTATTGTCTGCGGCCTCTGGCCTCGATAACAATTTTTGGAGGGTGGGTTGGAGCACATCGTATTTGTGCAGCGGGTGGATGCCTATGAGCAGGCCAGTGCGGAGCAGCCAGGGGCTTTCCGCAGGCAGATTCTTGGGTTGACATTGTTGGCTGCGGCATGGATCTGGGGCGGCTTGATTCTGGGGTTGGCATTGCTGGCCTGGGCCGTGTTGTCGTTTGTCGGTGATGGCTTCCAGGTACTGCAGATCTTTGGTTTCTTTGGCGGCCTGGCGCTGATGCTGAGCGTGCTGCGGCTGACCCGGTCGGACTGGGTGGAGCCAGACGGAATCCATGTACCGCAGCCCGAATGCCCGCGCGTATATGAAGCGCTGGAACGTATCCGCCAGAAGAATGGCGGCCCGCGCATCCATCACCTGGTGATCACCGAAGACTACAGTGCACGCATTGTGCAGCAGGTGCGGCTTGGCGGTTTGCTGCCGGAGCGCAACTACCTGCTGCTGGGCTTGCCCCTGGCCATGGCGATCGACCGCCCGCGTCTCATTGCGGTGCTGACGCAGGAATACGCACACCTGCGTCGCAACCAGGGCTGGCTCGGTGCCTGGGTGTACCGTGGCCGCCGCCGCATGCAGCGCTTGCGCGACCGCCTGGCCGATGCGCGCCAGATGACCCATCTGGGCTGGCTGAACGAGCGTTTCATGCGCTGGTACCTGCCGCGCTGGTGGGCCGCCAGCTTTGTGGTGGCCCGGCATGACGAACTGGTGGCGGACCGCCTGGCCGCCAGGTTGGTGAGCAAGCAGTTGATGGGCGACGCGCTGTCCGAGGTGGCTGTGCGCGGGCGCTGGCTGCGCGAGCGGTTCTGGACCATGCATTGGTCGCGCGCCCATGAGTTGCAGCAGGCCATCGGCCCTTTCAGCCTGATGGCCGGGGTGATGAACCACAGCATGGATGTGAACTGGGTGTACCAGGCCTGGAAGCAGGAGTACCAGGCGCTTGCGAGCTATGAGGACACGGCTCCCAGTCTGCGGGAGAGGCTGGACGCGCTGGATGTGCCGCCGGGCCTGACCCCCATGTCCAGCAGCAACTGCCTGGCATGGCTGGGCAAGCGCTCGGACCGCTGGATCGAACTGCTGGACGACCGTTGGTGTCTGCGGTTCGGTGCCGATTGGCAGGTGCATCGGCAAGTGCTGCAGCAAACCCATGCACGGGTGCAATCGCTGATGCCGCGCGAGCCCTATCTGCAGGCAGACAGTCTGGTGGAGCTGGGCTGGTACATGCAGGCAGGTGCATTCCGGGATGATCCACAGCCTTTCTACCAGCGGGCCCTGGAGCAGCAGGCTGATTGCAAGCGTGCCATCGGCGCGTTCGCAAGCTTGTACATCGGTATGGACCCGGAGGCGCAACTGCCATATCTGGCACAGGCTTTCGAAGTGCTGCCGGCCATGCGCGGCCAGTGGTGCAGCCTTGCGCGAGGCGTGCTGGATGTGCTGGAAGCCGACGAGCATTACGAAGCGCCGATCCGCCGCGCCAGGCTGGAGTGGGCGAAGCGCGAGGAACTTGCCCACCAGTTGCGCACGGGCCTGTCCGAGGAAGTGAAAGACCTGGGCCTGCTTTACCAGGCCAGGTCGTATGTCGAACTAAGCGAGCCGTTGTGGGAATCGGAGCTGGCGGTGATCCAGTTGCACCTGGCGGCAGCCAAACGGCTGCGCCGTGCATGGCTGCTGGCGCGGCCGCTGCAATCGATGCGTGGATCGCAGGCCTTGCTGCTGGTGCTGGACCGCCCAGGCGTCGGCTACCAGGAAGACCGTCTCTGGCATGCCCAGTTGCGCGGATATCTGGAGCGCGAGCTGTTGGTCACGCGTCTGATGCCGCTGTGGCTGGTCAGCCTGGAGGAGCTGGGCGACAAGGCGGGGCTGGTGCTTTCGGAAATCCCTGCTGCCTTGTTCTATGACCGCACCGTGGCATAGCGCAGTGCCGGGTAGCCGGTGGCGGTGCCCGGATACTGGCGCAATGGGACAATAGCGTCCATGCATCCCAAAGCCTTACTAGATGCCTGCGCCGAGCTGGTGGCGCAGGTCCTGACTTTTGAACACCCGGCAGATGCCGTGGTGTCGCGATATTTCCGAGACCACCGCAACCTGGGCCCGCGCGAGCGGGCCACCCTGGCCGAGACGGCCTATACGGTGTTGCGCAAGAAAACCCTGTTTGAGACGCTGGCCCGCTCGGGCAGCGGCGCGCGTGAGAGGCGCCTGGCAATCCTCGGGTTTGCCGGCCCGCGCAGCTTTGTTAAAAGCGCACTCAATCCGGCTGAAGTGAAATGGCTGGACGAATGTGACGCTATTACGCCTGACAGCCTGATGCCTCAGCACCGCCACAACCTGCCCGAATGGCTGGTGGAGCCGCTGAAGGCGCAGGTGGGCGACCAGTTCGAGCAACTGGCCGCCAGCATGCTGGAGATGGCGCCGCTCGACCTGCGCGCCAATGCGCTCAGCACCAAGCGCGCCGATCTGCAAAAGGAGTTGAAGGCCGCCGGTATTGCTGCAGAGCCCACGCCATATTCGCCCTGGGGCCTGCGCGTGGCTGACAAGCCAGCGCTCTCGCGCCTGGAGGCCTTTCAAAAGGGTCGGGTGGAGGTGCAGGACGAAGGCTCGCAACTGCTGGCATTGCTGCTCGACGCCAAGCGTGGCGAGATGGTGACCGACTTCTGCGCGGGCGCTGGCGGCAAGACGCTGGCCATTGGCGCCTCCATGCGCAGCACTGGGCGCCTGTATGCATTTGACGTGTCGGCCCACCGGCTGGAGGCGCTCAAGCCGCGCCTGGCCCGCTCGGGACTGTCGAACGTGCACCCTGCCGCCATTGCGCACGAGCGTGACGAACGCATCAAGCGCCTCGCAGGCAAAATGGACCGCGTTCTGGTAGATGCACCATGCTCAGGCCTTGGCACCCTGCGCCGCAACCCGGACCTCAAGTGGCGCCAAAGCCAGAAGGCCATCGACGAATTGACCGTCAAGCAGGCGGCCATCCTGGGCAGTGCTGCACGCATGGTCAAAAGCGGCGGGCGTCTGGTGTATGCCACCTGTAGCATCCTGCCTGCTGAAAACGAGGCCATTGCCGAGGCGTTTGCTGCTGCCCACCCCGATTTTGTGCCGCTGGATGCGGGTGAACTGCTCACCGGCCTGAAGGTGGAGAATGCCGCCAGCCTGTGCAGCGGCGGTGACACCGGCAGCCAGTACCTGCGTCTGTGGCCGCATCTGCACCAGACGGATGGCTTCTTTGCCGCAGTGTGGCAAAGAAAATAGTACTGAAAATGCCTTTCAGTGATTGATGAATAAGCGCTGAAAGCTATCAAAAGAGAAGTATTTCGGGCCACGCAATGTGGCCCGTTTCTTGGGGGCCCTCAGCGGCTCCACCCCACCCAACGCGCCAAGGCCAGCCATGCACCATGCCAGCCAGCGTAAGCGCGCTCGACCAAGTGCAATTGCACGGGTTCGGAGCCCTGTGCCTCGAGCCAGTGCCAGCCTGCATGGGCACCGTTGCAATACGGCGCATCGCCTGCGTCGAGCTTCAGTGCCGGGGACCAGGGGGAGCTGATCTGCAGGTGGCCGCCGGTACAAAGGAGGGTGCTGCCCGCTTCCAGGTGGCACAGCAGGCCCTGGC
This sequence comes from Comamonas sp. 4034, assembly GCF_050434545.1. Taxonomy (NCBI): domain Bacteria; kingdom Pseudomonadati; phylum Pseudomonadota; class Betaproteobacteria; order Burkholderiales; family Comamonadaceae; genus Comamonas; species Comamonas sp. 4034. The sequence goes on from NZ_JBNDIT010000028.1 coordinate 16,498, forward strand.
CAGGGGCAATCTGCAGGGGTGTGACCTGTTCGCCGCAAGTGTGAGGGGCAGTCCGGCCAAGCGTTTTGGAGAGCGTGTGTGGGTGGCTGAGGCGCATGGTGAAGCTTTCACTGTAGAGGCCTCTAGCGTAAAAAATCGTGCTGCAGCGCAACAGACACAGGTGACCACGCTGTGATGCGGAACAGGGCATTGGAGTTGCTGCTGTTCTGGTTCAAAATCGCGGCATCTGTATCTGTTCTGGTCGATTGAAAAGGCGGACGATACAGAGCTTGCGAGCCTGGAATCACCCCATGTCCCTGATAGACGAAAGCCTGCTGGCGCCCCCCGCGACCCATCGCCAAGTACCCGTGCTACCGGTGCTGGATGCATCGGATGCTGCCGATGACACCTTTTTGTATGAGCGCATTGCCGCGCACTTTGAGCAGGCCATTGCCCAGCAGACGCTGGGCGTGGGCGCGCGCATGCCCTCGGTGCGCGAGATCCGGCGCCTGCACCATGTCAGCCACAGCACGGCGCTGCAGGTGCTGCGCGTGCTGGAGTCGCGTGGCCTGATCGAGGCCAGGCCCCGCGTGGGCTACTTTGTCTGCGATACCGCCTTGCAGATGCCCGCCGCACGTGAGCCATTGCGCCTGGCGCCCATGCCCATGCAGGACAACCGTTTTGAAGGCATTGGCGCGCGCGCTGCCGAGTACCTGAACAAGGCGCGGCTTCGGGGCCCGTTGCTGGTCGATCTGGGCAGTGCCATGCCGGCGCCCGAGCTGTTCGATGCCAAGCTGCTGAATTACCATGCCATGGCCCTGTTGCGCGAGCAGCCACAGATACTGGTGCACGGCCCCTCTGCGCCGTTCACCCACCCGGAGTTTCAGGCTTCCATGGCGCGCTATGCACTCAGTTTTGGCGTGCGCGTGGCTCCGATGGATGTGGCCGCCACCTTTGGCAATTCGGAAGCGGTGAACCTCGCCCTGGATGCGTTGACCCAGCCTGGAGACATGGTGGCGATCGAATCGCCCGCTTTTTACGGCATCTTGCAGGCTGTGGAGGCCAAAAAGCTGCAAACTCTCGAAATTCCATCGAGCCCGCACACCGGCATGTCACTCGAAGCGCTGGAGCTCGCGCTGCGCACGCATCCGCAGCTCAAGGCTGTTGTCGTGGTGCCGCACCTGCAGATGCCGCAGGGCGCCACCATGCCCGACAGCCACAAGCAGCGCCTGGTGGCGCTCTGCCGTACCTATGGCGTGGCGCTGATCGAGGACGATATCTACCGCGAATTTGTCGAGACCGACGAAGTGTTGCGCCCCTGCAAGGCCTGGGATACCGACGGCACGGTGATCTATTGCTCATCGCTCTCCAAGAGCTATGCGCCGGGCCTGCGCCTGGGGTGGATGAACGCGGGCCGCTGGCAGGAGCGGGTGCAGATGATCAAGTTTGCCCGTTCGCGCAACCTACCGGTGTGGCCGCAACTGCTGGGTGCGCGCACGGTCGGCTCGCCCGCCTACATGCGCCATCTGGTGCGGCTGCGGCAGCAATTGCGTGTGCAGCGGCAGGCGGCCGCGCAGGCGGTGGCGCGGTATTTTCCCATCGGCACGCGCCTCAGCCTGCCAGCCGGGGGGCTTTCCATCTGGCTGGAGCTGCCCGAGCTGGTCTCGGCCAGCCGCCTGTATGACGAGGCTTTGGCAGTCGGCATCCGCATTGCGCCGGGCGATATGTTCAGCAACACTGGCCATTACGACCACTTTGTGCGGTTGAGCTGTGGCATGCCATTCACGCCGCAGGTGGAAGAGGGCTACCGCACCCTCGGGCGCATGATGCACGCCCAGCTGGGCATGCCGCCCAGGGCTTGATGGAGCATGGGCATAAAAAAACCGCCTGACTTGCGCCGGGCGGTTCTTTGATCAGCAAGGCCGAATTACTTCAGCTTCACTTCCTTGTACTCGACGTGCTTGCGAGCCTTGGGATCGAACTTGGTGATTGCCATCTTTTCAGGCATCGTCTTCTTGTTCTTGGTGGTCGTGTAGAAGTGACCGGTGCCTGCAGTCGATTGCAGCTTGATTTTTTCGCGTCCGCCTTTGGAAGCCATGGTGTATCTCCTTAAGCTTGACCACGTGCGCGCAGGTCTGCGAGCACAGAATCAATACCGTTCTTGTCGATCAGACGCAGGGCAGCGCTGGAAACACGCAGGCGCACCCAGCGGTTTTCCGATTCCACCCAGAAACGGCGATATTGCAGGTTCGGCAGGAACCGGCGCTTGGTTTTGTTGTTGGCGTGGGAAACGTTGTTTCCCACCATGGGCTTCTTGCCCGTTACTTCGCAAACGCGTGCCATCAGGACACTCCGAAAGTTTTAACAGCTGCGCGCCCTGGCTGCGTCGCAAAGAGCAGCTCGGCTTGCAGCCTCACCTCGCCAATCAAAGGGTGGCGGTAGCCCATGTTCACTGCAAGCTGGCAGGCCAGTCGGCAGTAGTTTCCTGTTCACGCGCCGTGGATTGCGAAAGAGATGCAAAAGGCGGCAAGCAGCAAAGCCAAGCATTATAACGCGATTGCCAAAAATAGGCCAGCTTGCGTTGTGTGGGGTTTTGTGGCCGCCGCTCCGTTGCTCTGCGGCCTCTCCGCAGCGCGCGCTATTTTTGTTTGTTCCTGCTTATTCCTGTTCCAGAAAACGCTGCGCATCCAGCGCGGCCATGCAGCCCGTGCCTGCGCTGGTGATAGCCTGGCGGTAGACATGGTCCTGCACGTCGCCTGCGGCAAAGATGCCGGGTACGCTGGTTTGCGTGGCAAAGCCGCCACGGCCCATCTGCGTGACGAGGTAACCGTTTTCCATTTCCAGCTGGCCCTGGAAGATGTCCGTATTGGGGTGGTGGCCGATGGCAATGAAGCAGCCCTGCAGCTGGATGTCTTCGGTATGGCCGTCCTGCGTGCTCTTGATGCGGATGCCGTTCACGCCCGATGCGTCGCCCAGCACTTCATCCAGCGTGAAATGGGTCTTGAGCTCAATCTTGCCTTCCTTGACCTTTTCCATCAGCTTGTCCACCAGAATGGGCTCGGCCTTGAATTTGTCGCGACGGTGCACCAGGGTCACCTTGCTGGCAATGTTGGACAGGTACAGCGCCTCTTCCACGGCGGTGTTGCCGCCGCCGATCACGCAGACGGGCTGCTCACGGTAGAAGAAACCGTCGCAGGTGGCGCAGGCCGAAACGCCGCGGCCCATGAAGGCCTCTTCCGAAGGCAGGCCGAGGTACTTGGCCGAGGCGCCAGTGGCGATGATCAGGCTGTCGCAGGTATAGGTGCCGCTGTCACCGGTCAGGGTGAAGGGACGCTTGCTGAAATCGACCTTGTTGATGTGGTCGAAAATGATCTGTGTCTTGAAGCGCTCTGCGTGCTCCAGAAAGCGCTGCATCAGCTCCGGGCCCTGCACGCCCATCACATCGGCTGGCCAGTTGTCCACTTCGGTCGTGGTGGTCAGTTGGCCGCCTTGGGCCATGCCGGTGATCAGCACCGGGTCGAGGTTGGCGCGGGCGGCGTAGATGGCAGCGGTGTAGCCGGCAGGGCCCGAGCCCAGAATCAGCACCTTGGCGTGTTGGTTGACGGAAGACATGGAACTCCTATCGCATTCGTGGGGCGGGCGCTGCGCACCCACCAGTCAAAAAGGCAGCGCCGACCGGGCAAGCACAGTCGGCGGTAACACCCAAGAGTATCGAACACAACGGCCTGCCCGTGGATGGTTTGTATCAATGTCCTTGATCGCCACAAGCCATCTTGAGCGGAGATTCTCAATTTGGTGCGCTGCAGCAAATGACAACAATCGTCCAATGCAGATTGGCCGGACATGGCTGTTTTGAGGCGTGTCAAGTTGCTGGCGCAATTACAAAGTGTTTCTTGAGCGGAATGAGTGCTTCTGTTTTCATAGCTTGCAGCGCTTATATGCTGCGCAAAGTACGGAGTTTTTATTAGAAATTGCCTTGGGGAAGCGGGAAAAAGGCATCCGCAGGCAAGCGCTTGCTCTGTTGGCGCGCACAGCGGCCCGCGTCGCTGTACCGCATCACTGTGGCCGACATGTCTGTTTTGCTATCGAATTTGTATTGCTCTTCAGGTAAGCTCTTGCCCTTAGGTTATGGCTACTAATTCAACGAAAAAATCGAACGCGCACCACAGCGCCGGCACCTCGCTGGTCATGGGGGTGCGCCGCTTTGGGCATGAGCTGGTCCTCATCATCACTTTTTTGATGATGGCATTCTGCGTGGCGGCCATGGTGAGCTACTCGCCCAAGGATCCGGCGTGGTCCACCTCGGGCACGCAGGCGGCGGGGCACGTCAGCAACTGGATGGGGCGCCTGGGTGCCATGATCTCCGATGGCGGCTACTTCATGGTCGGTTTTTCCGTCTGGTGGCTGGTGGTGGCTGCCGTGCTGGCCTGGTTTTCGTCGCTGGCGCGCTGGCTGCGCGCCGGTGAAAACCCGCCGGGCGACCCACGTCCACTGTGGTGGCGCCGTATCGTGTTCTGGGGCGGGCTGGTGCTGCTGCTGCTGGCCAGCTCGGCGCTGGAATGGTCGCGCCTGTACCGCTTCGAGCCCAAGCTGCCCGGCGCGGCTGGCGGTGTGCTTGGCTACCTGCTGGGCCCGCTGGCGGAAAAATGGATGGGTTTTACCGCCTCCGGCATCGTGGGCGTCATGCTGCTGCTGTTGGGCATGTCGTGGATTCTGGGTTTTTCCTGGGGCCAGATCACCGAAAAGGTAGGCGCGGGCATTGAAGGCTTCTTCCAGAAGCTGATGCTGCGCCGCGAAGCGGCCGCCGACAAGGCGGTCGGCAAGAAGGCCGCCCAGGCCCGCGAGGCCGAGGTGAGCAGTGCTGCCCCTGCTGCAGCCCGTGTCGATCCGTCCGGTGATGGCTTTGACAGCATGTTCGACCTGCCACCGCAGGGCAAGGCTGTGCGCCCGGCACAGGCGGAGCCGGGGCTGCATATTGCCGAGCCCGTCAAGCCGCAGGCCCAGCCCAGCGCCCGGGTGGTGAAGGAGCGTCAGAAGCCGCTGTTCAATGAATTGAGCGATACGCGCCTTCCGCAGGTCGATCTGCTGGATCCTGCGCCCAAGGTGCAAGAGACTGTGTCGTACGAGACGCTGGAGATGACCAGCCGCCTGATCGAGAAAAAGCTCAAGGATTTTGGCGTGGAGGTCCGCGTGGTCGAGGCTGCGCCTGGCCCGGTGATCACCCGCTACGAAATCGAGCCCGCCACCGGCGTCAAGGGCTCGCAGATCGTCAACCTCGCCAAGGATCTGGCGCGCTCGCTCTCGCTCGTGTCGATCCGCGTGGTGGAGACCATCCCCGGCAAGAACTACATGGCCCTGGAGCTGCCCAACGCCAAGCGCCAGACCATCCGCCTGACGGAAATCCTCGGCTCCCACGAGTACCACGAAGCCAAGAGCCTGCTCACCATGGGCCTGGGCAAGGACATCATCGGCAAGCCTGTGGTCGCCGATCTGGCCAAGATGCCGCACGTGCTGGTAGCCGGTACCACCGGTTCGGGCAAGTCCGTGGGTATCAACGCCATGATCCTCTCAGTGCTCTACAAGGCCGAGGCCAAGGACGTGCGCCTGATGATGATCGACCCCAAGATGCTGGAAATGTCGGTCTACGAAGGCATTCCGCACCTGTTGTGCCCGGTGGTGACCGATATGAAGCAGGCCGCCAATGGCCTGAACTGGTGCGTGGCCGAGATGGAGCGTCGCTACAAGCTGATGAGCAAGCTGGGCGTGCGCAACCTGGCCGGCTACAACACCAAGATCGACGAGGCCAAGGCGCGCGAAGAGTTCATTCCCAACCCCTTCAGCCTGACGCCCGAGACCCCCGAGCCGCTGCAGCGCCTGCCGCACATTGTGGTGGTGATCGACGAGCTGGCCGACCTGATGATGGTGGTGGGCAAGAAGATCGAAGAACTCATTGCACGCCTGGCGCAGAAGGCGCGCGCAGCCGGTATCCACCTGGTGCTGGCCACCCAGCGCCCCAGCGTCGATGTGATCACCGGCCTCATCAAGGCCAACATCCCCTCGCGCATTGCCTTCTCGGTCGGCTCCAAGATCGACAGCCGCACCATCCTCGACCAGATGGGCGCCGAAGCGCTCCTGGGCATGGGCGACATGCTGTACATGGCCAGCGGCACGGGCCTGCCGGTGCGCGTGCATGGCGCCTTTGTCTCCGATGACGAAGTGCACCGCGTGGTCAGCTACCTCAAGGAACAGGGCGAGCCCGATTACATCGAAGGCGTGCTCGAAGGTGGCACGGGCGACGGCGATTCTGGCTTTGGCGATGAGGACGGCGGCGGCAGCGGCGAAAAGGACCCGATGTACGACCAGGCGGTCGAGATCGTGCTCAAGGACCGCAAGGCCAGCATCTCGTACGTGCAGCGCAAGCTGCGCATCGGCTACAACCGTTCGGCCAACCTGCTCGAAGAGATGGAGCGCGCAGGGCTGGTGAGTGCGCTCACCGGCAGCGGCCAGCGTGAGGTGCTGGTGGCCCACAGGCCCGGCGGCGACGAGTGATGCAAGCGGTTACCAGCATCTCTGCCGCGTAAATTAGCGCAAAAGGCACCGAAAACCTGGCAGTTGCCGGCACTTTCGGTGCCTTTTGCATTCCAACCCCATAATCTGCCCCATTGCGCAGGCGCTGGCCTGTGTCCAGAAAGGAATTCGGATGAAATATTGGATCGCCGCCGCCGCACTGGCTGGCTTCAGCAGCTGGGCTCAGGCTGATGGCCTGCAAAGCCTTGAACAGTTTCTGAAAAATTCGCAGGCTGGCGAAGCCAGCTTTACCCAGACGGTCACCTCGCCCGCCAAGGAAGGCCAGGCGCCGCGCGTCAAGACTTCCAGCGGCAGCTTTGCATTCCAGCGGCCGGGCAAGTTCAAGTTTCTGTACAAGAAGCCTTTCGAGCAGACCATCGTGGCTGACGGCACCACCTTGACCCTGTTCGACGCCGATCTGAACCAGGTCACCCAACGCCAGCAGAGCAAGGCCCTGGGCCAGACGCCCGCTGCACTGCTCGCATCCGCAGCCAGCCTGCAGGCCTTGAAGAGCGAATTCAACCTGTCCAATGCCCCCGATGCCGATGGCCAGCAATGGGTGCTGGCCACGCCCAAGGGTCAGGATGGCCAGCTCAAGAATGTGAAGGTCGGCTTCAAGGGCGATGAGCTGACGGCGCTGGAGATCGAAGACGGCTTTGGCCAGCGCTCTGTAGTGCGGTTTGTGGGGCTCAAGACCCTGCCATCGCTCCCGTCGTCTGCTTTTGAATTCAGCATTCCTTCGGGGGCGGAAGTGATCCGGCAGTAAACCGGCGGCAAACCGGCACTCCAATCGTGGAAAAGCCCTGGCACGCATGTGCTGCCAAGGCTTTGCTGTTGGAGGGGCCGAGGCGCTCGTCCCGCCAGAGATGCCAGGCCTCAGGCCTTGGCAGGTTTTTGTTGTCTGGCGCTCACCCAGTCTGCGCAAGCTGCTGCAATAAGGGTAGCAACCACCGGTGTCACCCAGCCCATGCCCAGGGCTGCGCCGGGCAGGCGGTCCAGCCAGTCGGGCACCAGGGCTGTCCATTGCAGTGCCTTGGCGGCATCGAGCAGGCCAAACAGCAGGGCCACCAGCATCACGGGAATGTAGACGCGGCGGGGCTGGCCCCAGCGGTGCATCAGGCTCAGCGCAATCAGCGCGATGGCCACGGGGTAGATGCCCACCAGCACGGGCACGGCGACCGCGATCAACTGCGCCAGGCCCTGGTTGGCGACGGTGGCGCTGAAAATGCTCAGAGCCACCACAACGCCCCGGTACGAAAAACCGGTCAGGTCGCTGAAGAAGGCGCTGCAGGCGCTCACCAGGCCCACCCCTGTCGTCAGGCAAGCCAGCAGGATGACGGCGGCCAGCAGATACAGGCCCGCGCTGCCAAAGGTGTGCTGTACATAGGCAGTCAGAATTTGCACGCCAGTGGCGGCATTGCCGGCCAGTGTTCCGCTCGTCGCGCCCAGGTAGAGCAGCGACACATACACCAGGCCCAGGCCTGTGGCTGCAATCAGCCCCGCATAGATGGCGTAACGGGTGTGCAGGCGCCGGTCTGCCACGCCCGCAGCCTTGATAGCATTGACGATGACGATGCCGAAGACCAGTGAGGCGAGCGCATCCATGGTCTGGTAACCCTGCAGAAAACCCTGGGCGAATGCTGCCATTTGGGTGCTGTAGTCAGCAGTTTCCGTGCTGTAGCCACCCACAGGTGCAAAAATGGCGGCACCACCGAGAATGGCGAGCGCCAGGATCAGCACCGGCGTGATGATCTTGCCGATGTTGTCCATCAGCTTGCCCGGGAACAGCGACAGCAGCATCACCAGCGAGAAATAGACAATGGTGAACACCAGCAGCATGACGGGCGTGTTGCCGACAAAGGGCGCCAGACCCATCTCGAACGAGACCGTGGCCGTGCGCGGCGTGGCAAACAGCGGGCCAATCGTCAGATAGATGGCGCAGGCGAGTACCGTGCCTGCAATGCGGCCAATGGGGTGGGTGAGGGTATCGAGGCCACCGCCCACGCGCGCCAGCGCCACGACGCCCAGAAGCGGCAAGCCCACGCCAGTGAGCAGGAAGCCGATGGTTGCGCCCAGCAGATTGCCGCCAGCCGCCATGCCGACAATCGGCGGAAAGATGATGTTGCCAGCGCCCAGAAACAGGGCAAAGGTCATGAACCCGAGGGCGATGATGTCCCTGGTTTTCAGTGTTTTCATGGTGATCCCAATGCAGACCAGGCGGTGCGCGGGGAGCGGCAGCGCCTGAAAGATTCATTCACGGAGGCCGTGCGCGCTGCCGGCATGGCAGGGCACATCGTTTTGCAGGTGCCGGCAGCAATCCCGCCGAAGTGGGTGGCTGTGCAATGGCTGCATCACCGGCAAACGGGTTCCTGGCGGTGGATGGCAGCCCTTTTCTGCAGAGCGCTCATGGGTCCGTATAAACCCTTATTTTCCGCGAAAAATGTGTCCTTTCGGCGCAAAGTGCATTCATCCTTGCCGAAAAGTCTGATTTTCAGCAGGAAATCACCAAATGCCTCAAAGGCGAAAGACTTTTAGCGTGCCTTGCCGGAATATGGCAAGGTGAGGCGCAGCATGTCCAGAAGCTGGATGCCGTCTTCAAAGATGGGCGCAGGGTAGTTGTTGACGAAGAAATCCCGCTCGATGCTGGAAACCCGAAACCCATGTCGCTGGTAGAAGGCGAGCTGATAGCCAAACGAGCCTGTGCCCACTTCCAGCTGGTGTGCGCCTGCATTGCGGAAAAAGGCAATCACCCATTGCAATAGCGTCGCCCCATGGCCCTGCTTCTGGTGGGCAGGCGACACGGCAATGCTCATGAGTTCATGAATGCCGCCGCCCAGGGGCTTGACCACGCATGCGGCGACCATTTCTGCACCGTTGGACGCCACAAAGCAGCGTGACCCGGGCAGGTAGGCGCGGATCTTGTCTTCCGAAGGGTCGGCAAGCAGCAGGAGCGCCATGGGCGCTTCGTGGGCGGGAATTTCCTGGATGTGCGGCGTCATATCTGGATAGGCAAAGGTGGTGCTATTCTAAATATAGCTACCAGCGCTTGCTGAGAAAGCGCTGATGCCCAGAAACGCGCAATGCTCAACGGGTATGCACGAGTGCCGCTGTTGCCTTGCGAACCACCGGCAGCGCAAGCAGCAGTACCGGAAATGCAACCAGCCACGAAACACCCCATGCCCTGAGCCACTTGGACGCAAATTCGGGGGCGAGGCCGATGCCATTGAAGGTGCTGATCAGCGAGACGATGCACGTCATCAGAATGGACAGCAGGAGCGGCATGACCAGCGAGGCATAGCGCGCTGGGAGCTTGGGGATGCCGAAGAAAATGGTGGGTTTGTTGAAAGCGTTCATAAGAAAGTCAAAGACCGGGTCAAGCAAAGGCGCCTTTCGCCCAGAAAGGGCAAGCACCCCGGCCCTGCCGGAGATGGTGGCGCGTTGTTTGACGTTGAACGCTTACGGCCCTGTTTGCGCATGGGTGCGTAAGGGCAGACCGCATGATAGGGAAACCGGCCCGCGCAGGCAAGGGATGCCGGACGGCGGCTAGGGATTCTCTGCAGACCCCAGGCAAGTAGTTCTGGAGGAGATCGTAAACGCGTTCTTAGCCCTTTTGCCGGGCCAGGTGGAAAGCCACCAGGGCGTTGGCATGCCCATGGCCGAGCTGGTGGTGCTCTTTCAGAAACGCGACCTGTTCCATGTGCTTTTTCTCCTTGACCGTGTCCAGAATCCCGAACCAGTGTGCGACCGGGTGGCCGTACGTCTTCTCGATGGATGGAAAGTACGAAGCCGGGCCTTTCACCGGGGTATCTGCGCTCATGGGTATCTCCTTGGAACGCCGCAAACGGGCGTGCCCGATCCTAAAGAGGCCGGTGACACCGGTCAATCGATGGGCCTGCAGGGTGTGGGGACGCTGGAGGGGTGGTTGTTTTGTGCAGCAGGCGGCCTATCGCGCTGCCTGCCGCACCGGCCGAGCCATGGCTTTGCCGCGCGCAGGCTGCAGGCAGGCTACGATACGCCGTACGGTGCATGTGCTGTTGGCAACAATGGCGCAGGCGTACCATCAACCGAGACCGATGTTCTGAACCAGGGCGGGCGCCGCGTACGGCACCCGCCGCACACTTTATGAGTAGCCCTTCTTTCCATCCAACGCACCAACCCCTGGCCGAGCGCCTGCGTCCGCGCACGCTGGCCGATGTGGTGGGCCAGCAGCAGGTGCTGGGCGAAGGCATGCCGCTGCGGCTGGCATTTGAATCGGGCCGCCCGCACAGCTGCATTCTGTGGGGGCCGCCGGGCGTGGGCAAGACCACGATTGCGCGCCTGATGTCCGATGCCTTCGATGCGCAGTTCATCTCGATCAGCGCCGTGCTCGGCGGCGTCAAGGACATCCGCGAAGCCGTGGAGCAGGCGCAATCTGCGCGCGACGGCCTGATGCAACAGCGCACCATTGTGTTTGTGGACGAGGTGCACCGCTTCAACAAAAGCCAGCAGGATGCGTTCTTGCCGCATGTGGAAAGCGGGCTCTTCACCTTCATCGGCGCCACCACCGAAAACCCCTCGTTCGAGGTGAACTCGGCCTTGCTCTCGCGCGCCGCCGTCTATGTGCTGCAAAGCCTGACCGCTGACGATTTGCGGCAGATTGTCGAAAAGGCGCAGGCACTGCAAGCGATTCCAGCCATCGAAAGTGAAGCAATGGAGCGCTTGATCGCCTATGCGGATGGCGATGCCCGGCGCCTCTTGAACACGCTGGAGACGCTGGCCATCACCGCCGAGCAGGCGAAGGTTGCAACCATCACCGATGCGTGGCTGCTCAAGGTACTGGGCGAGCGCATGCGCCGTTACGACAAGGGCGGCGAGCAGTTCTACGACACCATCAGCGCGCTGCACAAGTCGGTGCGTGGCTCGGACCCGGACGCCGCGCTGTACTGGTTCTGCCGCATGCTCGATGGCGGCGCCGACCCGCGCTACCTGGCACGCCGCATCGTGCGCATGGCCTGGGAGGATATAGGCCTGGCCGACCCCCGCGCCATGCAGATGTGCAACGACGCCGCCGCCACCTACGAGCGCCTGGGCAGCCCCGAAGGCGAACTGGCACTGGGCCAGGCGGTGCTCTACCTGGCAGTGGCCCCCAAGAGCAATGCGGGCTACATGGCCTACAACCAGGCCAAGGCCTTCGTCAAGCAGGACGGCACCCGGCCGGTGCCACTGCACCTGCGCAATGCGCCCACCCAGCTGATGAAGGACCTCGATTACGGTAAGGCCTACCGCTATGCGCACGACGAGGAGGGCGGCTTTGCCGCAGGTGAAAGCTATTTTCCAGAAGACATGGAGCCGCCCAGTTTCTACCAACCGGTGCCGCGCGGTCTGGAGATCAAGATCGGCGCCAAGCTGGACGAGCTGCGCGCGCGCAACGCGGCTGCCAAGCCCGCTGAAGACGAGGCGCAGGATTGACGCGGGGCCAGGGCGCTGGCTGGTAGCGTGTCTATTAAGAGTTGCTAACACACACCCTTTGATGCGTCGTTGCTTCATCGGGGGCGTCTCGCCGGGGGCGCCCAGCCTTATCGTACGTCTGTACTGCCTGCGGCTTTGCCTAGCGCGGCCCGGCGCCTCGCCTCAACCGTAAATTTGCGATTTACTGGGTTGTGTTAGCGGCTCTAAGGTTCCTATACCTGAATTAGCATAATTAATAGATTAGATAAAAAATAGAAATCAGTACGCTTGTTGGTATCCAAGGTAGATGGCCTTGTTGCATAAATCGGTTTGGGACTGAGTCTCCCCAAACCCCAGACGTAGTTATGCCACGGCCACCGTTTGGGGCGTGCCCAGCTCGGTG